>JAGQPS010000025.1:10939-30445 GCA_020426595.1 Planctomycetales bacterium | reverse complement strand
CCCATGCCGCCCATGACACCCATGCCACCCATGCCGCCGCCCATGCCGCCGCCGAAACCACCGCCCATGCCTTGGTTTCCGCCCATGCCGCCGCCGCCCATACCACCGAGGCCGCCGCCCATGCCGCCCATGCCACCCATGCCGCCCATGCCACCGATTTGAGGCAGGACCGGAACGCCAGCGAAGGCGGGAGGTAGCTTCACCGACAACGGACGGTCCGTCTTATTGGTGAAAACGACAGTTGCTTGAGTCGCATCCTTGGGGATGAACTGCACTTCGACTTCGCCCGAAGCAATTCCGGCGAACAATTCGACTTCGTCATACCCTTCGAGCGCTTCAGCCGAGCGCCGGGCATTCGGAATGTCTCGAGCACCCACGTTCGTCGTCGTGACGAGCGAAGCGCCGATCAGGAACAAAGGAAGGGCCCAGGCAGCCACAGAATTCCACTTCATCGGTGAATGTCTCCTCCGATTGACCTCGGTCCCGCCGAATCACTCGGCAAAATGCCGTGCGACCGAACGGAAGTTGCCCCCACAACGTCGACCAGGCCAGCCCGCAAGTTTGATTGTGAGAAGTACGCGAATCCAAGTCCAGTGAAATGCGCAAACCGCTCTCGAAAACCGCTGGACCGCTTTATCTCAGACTAATCAAGCTCCCCACCATGTCCAGCCAAAAACCGGACAAGAACCCGCGATGAGCGTCCCAACACGTGCTCCCGTCCCAAGACTAGAAGATGCCGAGGGCCTGAAGACTGTATCGAACCACGAAGCCGGCCCCCACCACGCTCACCATGCTCATGAGCTTGATCAGGATGTTGAGGCTCGGTCCACTCGTGTCTTTGAACGGGTCGCCGACCGTATCCCCCACCACAGCGGCCTTATGGGCGTCGGAACCCTTACCGCCTAAGTGCCCCGCCTCAATGTATTTCTTGGCGTTGTCCCAGGCTCCGCCACTATTTGCCATGAAAATGGCGACGCAGAAGCCACATGCCAGCACACCGACCAACAACCCCATCACGCCAGCCACCCCCAACAACCCGCCGACAATGAGCGGCGTGAGGATTCCGAGCAGCGACGGGAAGATCATCTCCCGCTGGGCCGCCACGGTACTGATCGCGACGGGACGAGCGTAATCGGGCTGATCCTCGCCGGTCATGATGCCAGGCTTCGCGGCGAACTGACTCCGCACCTCCTCGACCATCCCCTTCGCGGCTCGCCCCACCGCCTTCATGGTCTGGGCACAGAAGACAAACGTGGCCATGCACCCCAGGAAGATGCCAATGATCACTTTCGGATTGAGCAACGAAGCATCGTAGTAGCGAGCAAAGTCAAGCAACGTGGCCTTCCGTAGCGAAATGAGCTTCACCCCCGAAGCCACGAAAGTCGCCTGTTCGGGACGGCCATTGAGATCAGTGGAAACCTTGACCAGTTCCTCGGGCACGACTTGCGGACCACTCGACGCATCGAGCTTGGCCCACGCATCGCGAACTCGCTCGTCCCTGCGATCATCCGGCATCGCGAGGAAGCCGTGCCGAGTCTTGTCCGCCGCCTCGAACACGACGAATCCTGGCGAGACCTTCAGCGCCTCCCCTTCGGCCACCACCAAGGTCTTATCCTGCACCCATCGATCAAAACCGGTCCGGACCTGCTCGACGTAGGCGGCGAGCAACGCCAGCGCGGTGAGAGCCGCCGAACCAATGGCGAATCCCTTACCCGTCGCCGCCGTCGTATTGCCCAAGCTATCGAGCGCGTCGGTCCGCTCCCGGACGATTGGTTCGAGTCCAGCCATCTGGGCGTTGCCACCCGCGTTGTCGGCGATCGGGCCGTAAGCATCGGTGGCGAGCGTGATGCCAAGCGTGCTCAACATGCCAACCGCCGCGATGCCGACTCCGTAGAGACCGAGCGAAAAATACTCGACCTCTTGAAAACGCCAACCGGTGGCGAGGCCAAACGCGACCAGGGTGCCGATGCAAATCACGAGGATCGGAGCCCAAACGCTCTTCATTCCGTCCGCGACTCCCGCGATGATCACGGTCGCCGGCCCAGTGGCGGCTTGGTTGGCCAAGTCCTTCGTCGGGGCGTATTCGTCGCTCGTCGCGTATTCAGTCCATTTACCGATCACCCAACCAGCGACGAGTCCCACCACGATGCTGCCCGCGATTCCCAGGAACGTCCACTGCAGGAGCAAGTAGGTCGCCGCGAACGCCACCAGGAAGACGCCGAGAGTCGCGGCACCAATGCCCTTGCCCAACACCTTCAACAGCGCTGCTTGGCTCGTGTCTTCATTGGTTCGCACGAGGTAGATGGCTCCGATCGAAACCAGCACTCCCATCGCGGCCAAGATCAAGGGCAGGAACATCGCTCGCAGTCGGAATACGGCCGCTTCCGAAGCGTCGATCCCTTCGAGAGCCAGGAGCTCGGGCGAGAACGCGGCGACTCCGAGGGCCGCCGACGCCAGAATCGAACCGCAGTATGATTCGTACAAGTCGGCTCCCATGCCCGCGACATCGCCGACGTTATCACCGACGTTGTCGGCGATCGTCGCCGGGTTGCGTGGGTCGTCCTCGGGAATGCTGTGTTCGACCTTGCCGACCAAGTCCGCTCCGACGTCGGCTGCCTTCGTGAAAATACCGCCGCCCACACGAGCAAACAGCGCTTGGCTGCTGGCGCCCATCAGCGAGCACAGCATCGTCACCGTGATCTCATCAAGGCTCAAGTGCGCGACCCAACGCAGGAACGCGAACCAAAACGAAATATCGAACAACCCGAGGCCGACGACGGTCAAACCCATCACCGCCCCCGAACGAAACGCGACCTGCAAGCCTTCATTGAGGCTCTTCGCGGCTCCCGCCGCCGTCCGGCTGCTCGCTTGAGTCGCCGTGCGCATCCCGACGAACCCCGCCACACCCGACCAGAAACCGCCGGTCAGGAACGCGATGGGAACGTAAAAGGACTGAATGCCGATGTACACGCTAAAAGCCAGCAGCAACGCCACGAGCACGAAGTACACGCCGACGATCTTGTACTGCTGGGTGAGATAAGCCTTGGCCCCTTCTCGCACGTAGCCGGCGATCCGCACCATGGCGGGAGTCCCCGCATCGGCCTGGAGCATCGACCGGTAGAAGAGAAATGCTTGAGTCAACGCGGCGATCGAGCCCACGGCCACGATGCCCCACAACATCACTTCAAGACTGAAGTTGGCATCGCTCGCCGAGCCCTCCTGGGCCCAGGCGACCGTCGGCAACGACCAAGTCAACGCCAACGCGAGTATCGCTGCCAGGAAGGTGAAGGGAGATCGACCGCGAAGAGCCCGTTGCGAGAAAGCTCGAAGGTTCATCTCAAGATTGCCTTTGTTCAGTCCGTGAGAGCGGCAGCAATAGTGCCCACCGAATGCGACTCGACGCGGCTCCTGTGCCACGATGTCCGAGACGCGAATGAGGGAAGCGAAAGAGGCTCCGCGAGCCAATCGAAACCCTAGCGCGAGCCTCGCAGGGGGACCGAATCCCGACGTGATGCTTGAAAGCTAAACACCCGGAAGACGATCACAAGGGGCTGGAGCGAATCAAAGGGATCGCGGGAGTCACCAGTGCTAGGTAAGCGGCGGAGTCTACCCCTTGTCGGAAAGAGGTGTCAATGAGGCCAAAGGGTAATGGAGCCGAGCCGTCCCCTTAAAAGCCAATTGAAGGGAATCCTCGCCCCCCAGAGCTCCACTTTCGTGACGATTCCGTAAGGCAGCGGTCGACCGAGTCTCGATTCCGCGTCGCTTCGCCACCCGAATCCGAAATCCGCGTCCCTCGATCGGCTTCCCGAAGGTCCTGGCTCCCTGCCGATCGGCATCCCCGAGCCAAACTGAAAAACGAAAAAGGCCCCACCAAACAGGCAGGGCCCTTCGTATCGACGCCAACCAGGAGAGCCTGGTTGTCATTGCCTGGGTCAAGGTCCAGCCACCCAACATCCCAACGGGCGCGGCGGCCGGCATGCCGGCAACTAGTTGCCGAGCAACGCTTGTTCTTCTTGGTACTGCTTCATCGCCGCGGCTTCGTTCGACAATTTGAACTCAGGACCGCGCGGGTGGTACTCGATGTCGTCATTAAGGTAGTAGGGGCTCGGCAGCGTTTGGCCACCATACGTCCCCTGGCACCCGGTCAATGCCATCGGCGAGAGGGCGAGCGCCCCGCACAACACACCCTGCAGCAACCGTGCGGAGATTTCGATCTTCATTTCGTGGTCACTCCCGAAGGCACAACACAACAATGTCCACAACGAGGTCGAAACCTTTTCGTTGGTACCAACGTTATCGGCGGCGCGATCGGCACGAATGAGTTAAACGTGCAAAAACCGAATCCCAATCCGTCCACGGAAAGCAAGTCCCATTAGCCGAGACTCCGCGGGTTTCGCCAGACCTCCTACTCAACCTCGTCAAAACCCAAGGTCACGCCTTCCCCTTCCCCACGACTTCCCAGGACAACGACGAATCCGTTGGAGCCCATCGCGGCTCGCCGGTATCTTGGAAATAGGGATGGTCGCACCGCAACGCGCCGCCTTGGTCGCGCACCCCTGGGTCGCCGCCAAGCCCGCTGGACGAGCCAACCCCACCTCGGTGGATCCCGCCGCGGTGAGGAACCGCCGTCCTCGTACTCGCTCGCCCGTCACTCGACGGAGCCCACTCTTCGGAGCCGCTAGATGCACGCCCTGTTGTCTCCCTCGCGCCGGTCCGTCACGTGCTTCGTCTCGATGCTTCTTACCCTCGGCATGTCCTTGGCTTGGGGAGACTCGTCCGCCAAGGCTCAACAACGGCAGATCTCGTACCCCAACGATTTTTACTATTCAGGCTTCGGGCCCTACTACGACGGCGAGTTCCGTGACGCCGCTCGCACCTTTCGTCGGGCTGGCCAGGCCGCCTATCGGGGCGTCGATGGGAAGTGGATCGACTCGATTTGCTACTACACGATGCTGGGTGAGTGCCTTTACCGAGTCGGTGACCACGCCGACGCCCTAGCGCAATACGACACCGCCCTGCAAATCGCGGTGTCGGATCCGGCCTGGTGGTCGCGAGTCACTTTTCCCGACGTTCTTCAAGCCGCGGCGAACAACAACGTCGCGCGGATCACTTGGGGCACTTCGTCGCGAAACACTCGCATTTCGAACTTGCCCAATTCCATGAGCGTGACGACCGGCAACGCCAATGTGCAGCAAGTCCTGCAACAGGGAGGCGTCGCGCAGCGTCCGGAGCTGCGTCAGTTCAATGTCGTCGAGGTGGCTCGCTGCACCGCGCTCGCGGTACGCCGACGCAATGAGATCCTTGGCCCCATCGCCAAGTACGACCCATTTACCGGTCAGCTCGCACAGGCCTTTCAAAACGCGCCCAACGCTCGGGGACATTGGTCGAGTCCGTTCTCGGCGATCCCCTTGGCTTTCGCGATGCAAGGCGCTGGGGATTACGAGCAAGCGTTCACGCTGTTACAAGGCTCGCTGCAAATCAACAATCAGTACGACCATCCGTTGAGTGGCCTGGCGCTGGTCGAGATGGGCCGCATGATGTTGGCTCAAGGCAAGCTCGACGAGGCCCAAGCCTTGTTCATGGAAGCGACCTACACGGGCGCGGCCTTCGAGCAATCGGACATCGTGGAAGAAGGATTCCGCGGAGCCACGACCGTCCACTTGATGAAACGGACTCCAGGAGTCTTCGGTCCGCTGGATCCGGGCGCTGTCTGGGCCCGCACGCGAGGCAGCCGTCAGTTGCAGGTCGCGCTGCCCACTCTCGCGGCTCAGTGCGCGTTGACTCATGGCGATACTCGCGCGGCCGTTGCGTTGCTCAATACCGCCGAGCAACAGATGGGTCGCAGTGACATGGGCCTCACCGCTTGGGCGGCGCGCATCAACTACGGCCGCGCTCACTGCGGATTCCAAAGTGGCAATCTCGCCGCCGGAACGTCCAACCTCCTGTCCGCGATGCAGTTTCAGCAACGTGCCGGACTCTGGATCTTTCGGCTCTCCATGGTCGACACCTTCGTGCAGTCGGGCGGTCTGTCACAACGCGTGGCCGATGAACTCTATTCGGATTTGCTGCGCGAGCCGAACGACCAGGATTGGCTGATCGATCCGATGGAGACGCTCAGCGTGATGCTCACGCCTCACCCGGGCCCCTACGAACGTTGGCTCGCCATCGCCCTAGCGCGACAAGAGGCCGACCGGGCGGTGGAGATCGCCGATCGCCTCAAGCGGCACCGCTTCTTCTCGACACTGCCGATGGGCGGGCGTGGCATGGCGTTTCGTTGGATGATTGGGGCGCCGGACAACGTGCTCGACCGAGACACGATTCAAGCTCGACAAAAACTGCTGCTGGGCTATCCCGCGCTCGTCGATTTGTCGCGCCGTAGCGACGCGTTGTTGGCATCGCTTACCGCCCTGCCTCCCATCCCCGAGGATGGTTCGGACGAGCAGCGTCAGCAACGGCAGTTGCTTGAGGAATGGGGCGAGACTTCCCTCGCGCTCGAAGCCGCCATCGGCGACCTCACCTTGCGCAATGAACCCTCGCGTCAAATCTTCCCGCCCTTGGTCAACCTGACTCAGATTCAGGAACGCATGGAGGCCGGGCAATTGCTCTGGTACTTCATTGAAACACCCGGCGGTGCCTACGCGTGCTTGATCACGAAGGGCGAGTACACGCTCGAGCCATTGCCCAACGCCAACAAAATCAAATCGCAGATCAGCAAATTGCTTCGCGAGTTTGGCTTGCTCGATCGCAACGCCAAGATCTCGGCCGAGACTCTCGCGAGTGATGAATGGCGGGAACCGCTGGCCGAGTTGCGAGACATCGTGTTGGGCGATCGTCCCGCGTCCTTCTGGGAGACTCACACGCAGATCACCATCGTCCCCGATGGCCCGCTGTGGTATCTGCCGTTTGAGCTTCTACCGATCGAGAAGGACTCCGAGACTCCGTTGATCGAGAAGGTGAGCATCCGTTACGCGCCGACTCTGGGCACGACATTCGTCAGTCGAACCGACGATCGGATCAACGAACCGTTGGGAGTCGTGCTCGGTCGACTCTCACCTGGTGACGAGGAGGAACGGGCGGAAGGTTGGTTCGAGACGCTCCATGAACACAAGCCCGAAGCGATCGCCATGCGGGGTAACTTGCCGGGCTCCTCGGCGTTGGTCACCCCGTTGTTTGGACGGTTGCTCGTACTCGATGATTGCGATATCGAGCGGAACGTCTTCGATTGGGCTCCGGTACCTCAAGCCACCACGCGCGGTCAACAGGCGACACTGTCTCAATGGATGGCTTTCCCATGGCGAGGTCCGGACACCGTCTTGATTCCCGGGTTCCATACCGCCGCCGAATCTGGAGCTCGCAATGGAGACGGGCAAGAGATCTTTCTCGCCGCATGCGGTTTGATGGCGTCCGGCACGCGCACCGCCGTGTTGTCGCGCTGGCGAATGGGTGGCGATTCGAGCTTTGATCTGATGGATCAATTCCTGGCGGAACGGAGCGCTCATTCGCCCGCTCAAGCTTGGCGGGCTTCGGTCCTCGAGAACCGGGGGCGCGATCTCCAAGTCGCCCAAGAACCTCGACTCGACGAGGGGCGTGATCCCTTCCCGGCCGAAAGAGAGCATCCCGCCTTTTGGTCAGGTTACCTACTGCTCGATGATGGACGCGCGGCGCCAGCGGGAGGAGTCGAAGCGGCGCCAGCCGTTCCGGATCCCGGACTTCCAGGCCTCCGCTTGCCAGGAGCGGCGGCCCCGGGCGCACCGGGCGACGACGACAAGTAGAGCAAGCAATCCGCGGTCACGGGGACCGGGGGCGCGACGCTCGCGTGCTGGACTCGAGCCGTTCATTCGTGCGCGGGAACACAAGCCACTTCCATCGACATCCGTCGCCGCGATCGGTTACCGCGATCGGTCAACAGGTGTCCGGTAGCTCCACCCCAGTCCCACGCACTCAATTGGATTCTGGCGGCGCTGCCCTTTCATCCGCGGCCGCGGCGTCGCCGTCCGGTGCCCTCACGGGCCAAGCCAACTGGAGGAGCCGGTCGAACGGGTCGTACTCCCGCATCCGCTCCGAAAGTTCCGTCGGCGGCCAATAGATCCCCTCGAGGATTTGATCGGCCGTGGCCCGCGCGACATCGATCGCCTCGTCGATCATCGGCCGCGACCAAGTCGCGAGCGAGAACTGATTGGCGTCGACAGCGCTACCAAGCAAGATGAATCCGAGTGAGTACTCGACCGGCTCGCCACTTTCATCGAATCGACTCTCGTCGTCCCCTTCCTCCTCCGCTCCGTCCAATCCACTTGGCGGCGAAGTCGCGCCGGTTTCGACCAACCATTGGTAGAGCGGCAACTGAAGGTTGACCCAAACACCGTTGTCTCGATGCGATGCCTCGGGGTCTCGCCCGGAATCGGAGGTCTTGTAGTCGAGCAACGCAACCCGTGTTCCGTCGGCATGCCGATCGATGCGATCGATACGTCCGCGGACCTTGATGCGTCGGTTCTTGCCGGTGCGCAACATCGCTTCGAACGGTTGCTCGATCGCGACGATCGTCCACCCCTCCGCCGCCCAACGAGCCTGGTGTTCGGCGAACATCACCAATCTTCGTCGAAGTTGCTCGACCTGCAGGTCGACCGCGGGCAGATGCTCACGAGCGATCCGCCGTTGTACCTCGCCCACCAACAGCCGCTCCAACAAACTGGCGATCGCGCTCGCGTCCTGACTACCGCCGAGCTCACTCTTGCCAAACGCGGCGAGCACACTGTGAGCGATATCACCGAACTGCCCAGCCGACAGCTCCTCGCTCGTATCATCCGCGTTCCCCAGGCCACAGACTCGCGACAGATAGAAGCGGTAGGGACATGCGATGTATTGTTGGAAGTCGGTCGGACTCAGCGTGGCCGGAACGCGGCGGGCGTCGGGCCAAGGAAGCTGCCACATCGAACCGTCTTCGCGCAAGAGCGATTCGACGCTCGTGGAAGACGGCGCCGCGTCAATGGGCTCCACGATCCGATAGGTCGTCGCGGGTCGGTCGAACGCCTCGAGCGCGCGGCTCACCAACAACGATTCGTCATCGGCGAACCACAGGCGGCTCGGCACGAGTGGATCTCCCGCCGGATCTCGTTTCCCCGCCACGATTCGCATGCGCCGTTGACTCGCCACGAGCAGCGACAGGTAGTACGCGTCACGCGCATATCGGCGAGCCGAGTGCATCACGCCTAGCCGCCGTCGCAGGGAATTGGGTAGCAGCGGATCGAGGGGCTCCGGCGTCGGCACGCAGCCTTCATTGAACGCCAGAATCACGAGGTGGCTCGCGTCGCTCCATGGGAGATCGAGCCAACCAATCACCGACAGTGAATCGCTTCGGCCTTCTTGCACGATGCGTTGTCGGGCCAATCGCCTGAGCAGCCAACGCTGAGCCGCGGCGGCCGTCAATCGCGGCTGAAGCTCCTCCGGTGCCATCCCCACTTCGACCCACGCGTCTCGGAGCGATTCCAAGACTCGCAACTGAGAAGCGGATTCTCCTTCGCGATCCAACAAGCAATCGCCGAGCAACTGCTCAAGCGTGTGAAACCACGCCTCCTTCCATTCCCCCGCCCGCTTCAACTCGCCGCCGCGCACCGGTTCGCACCACTGGTCGATCATTCCCGCGACACGCAGCGCCAGCGGCCCGTCGTCGGCCGAGGTCACCAAGGAGGGAAGGTACCGAGTCTGGTACTCATCGAGTTCTCCTAGCCAATCGGCTCGCCCCAGCTGAGCGGAAACCTGATCGAAAACGAGGGGATGTCGAGCCAACGCGGCCAATGCCCGAAACGTGCGGGACGCGAGCCACTCGAGCAATTGCTCGAGCATGCGATAGAGCCCCTCCCGTTCAATGGCGGTCCCGGCCGAGGAAGCGAACGTCATCGCGTATCGCTCGCCCAGACGCTCGAGGTATGGCATGAGCGATTCATCCAACACACCAACAACCAGGTCGTCCTGCGTGGTTTCGCCTTCCGCGTTCGAAACGAACTCCAGGGCCGCCGCCGCTTGGTCCTCATGCGACTCGACGATCAAACGCTCGACCGTCTCGAGTCCGATCGCTCGGTTCGTCCAATAGGCCTCGTCCAAACATCCTTGAGGATCAAAGCCATCGCTGTCGGCCGGTAAACCAGCCTTCATGATCCATACGCCCGCGGCGATCTGGTCGAGCATTCGGCGCATCGTACGGTTCAAGTCGACCGCCCCGATCAACACCAACTCGCCGTGCAGCCGACACTCGGCGTGTTCGACCGCGTAAAGGCGCGCGGTTTGTCGGTCCCAATAGCCGAGCGTATCGAGTCGGTGGAGGTAGCGGGTTTGGATATCGGAGAGAGCCGACCAGCGTCGATAGTCAAACCCCGCGCCCTGCCCGAGCTCGTCGCGCACATCGGCCATCGAGAGCCCCTCGCTCGCCAGCTCGCGATGGACGGTTTGCAGCGTCGTCGCCAGATCAAGCCAGGATTCCTCGTCGTCGTCCGCGGGTGGTTCACTCAACACCGCCTTCAACGAGTCGGCCGCTGATTCGCGAAGAGCCTGTGCCCAAGCGAAAATCTGCATCAGATCGTCCGCGAAGGGACGACGCGACGGATAGAGCAACTCCGGCAAGTGTCCGACCGTCGTGATGGTCGGCGGATCGAGCACGCAACCAAGCTGTTCGCAGTGAACAACCAGCCGCTGCAGCAGTCGACGACTCGCGGCGGCACTCGGCAAGACGATGGTCACGCTTCGCATGTCGATGCGCTGACCGCTACGGTAGTGGGCCGCCACGCGTTCCACGGCTTCCACGATCAACCCGCGTTGTGGATTGATGACCTCCGATTTCATCCACATCGTCCGCCTCCCGCTCGCATCACCACTTCCTCTTCCATCTTGCCGGTCGATCACTCGGTCCGACTCAGCTCGCCGCATCCCAACCCAAGGCATCGACATCGGCCCAGGAATCAAAGGTACGAGTCGGTTGCTCCATCACTTCGACATACTTCTGCGCGGCCCCTGTATTGAAAACGACAACCTGTTCGTCGGAGCTCAGGCCGCCCTCGTTTCGCAGCGTCGCGCAGGCCTCGAGGCACGCCGCGGTTTCGGGACAAATCGAGATCCCCTCGAGACTCATCGCTTGAAACATCCGTTCGCGAATCGATGTTTCCGGAACGCTCACGGCCAATCCGCCGCTGGCTCTCACCGCGTCAAGGATCATGAAGTCGCCCACGGCGACCGGCACGCGCAAACCACTGGCGATGGTATGAGCGTTGGGAAAGACCTCGGCCAAGCGCTCGCCTCGCGCGAATGCCTTGGCGATCGGCGCGCAGCCCTCGGATTGAACCGAAATGAAACGAGGCATCCGATCGCTTTCCAACCAGCCCAAGGCGCGCAACTCTTCAAACGCCTTCGCCATGCCGATCAGTCCCGTGCCTCCTCCCGTTGGATAGACGATCACATCGGGCAGCCACCACCGCAGCTGTTCGGCGAGTTCGAGCCCCATCGTCTTCTTGCCCTCGATTCGATACGGCTCCTTCAACGTCGACAAGTCGAACCAACCGTAGCGAGCCTGCCCTTCGCGCACGAGTCGACCGCAGTCGTTGATCAACCCGTTCACCAGAAACACCTCCGCGCCGTAAGCCATCGCTTCCAAACGATTGACGATCGGAGTGTCGCGCGGCATGAACACCACGCAACGCAAACCAGCTCGCGCGGCGTAGGCCGCGGCGGCTCCACCCGCGTTGCCCGCGGTGGGGAGAGCCACGCATCGCGTGCCAAACCGTCGAGCCATCGTCATCGCCATCGCTTGTCCGCGAGCCTTGAAACTGCCGGTCGGCATCACCGACTCGTCCTTGATCAGTAGGCGTTCGAGACCGAGCCGCCCGCCGAGACGCTCGCAAGTCAAAAGTGGTGTGACGCCTTCACCCAACGAGACGACTTCCTCGTCGAGCCCCATGGGAAGCAGCTCGCGATAACGCCACATCGACCATGGTCGCGAGGCAAGATCCTGGCGTCGCACTACCCGCCCCACCGCCTCAAGGTCGTAGCGCACCCAGAGTGGGCGATCCACATGCATTTGATGGGGCTGGTTCGGATCAAGCCACGTGCCGTCCCAAGCACTTTCGAGACCGGTTACCCAACGTGTCGCCATCTTGGTTATTTCTCCCCAATCACAATTTCGTTCGTAGGTAGGGCCGGAATACGGTTTGGGCAGTCGCCGGAACGGCATCACTCCCACGACAAGAACCTCCGTGAGCCTCCTGAGCGGGTCCGCTGGCTTCGTGTGTCAACTCGCAGGATAACGGGTCGGGGTGCCGGCTGGGCAGATGGGCGGCGTCGCTCGTACGGGCCGAGTAGTCCGAGCGAACCACGATCGCGAGGCGGGGGTCACCCTGAACAACGACGTCTCGAACGACTAGAATGTCGCGGGCTCGTCGAGCGAACTTCCGGATTGCTCGACGCATTCGGTCGCCCCGCCAGCGGCCAAGCAGTGGGTGGGAAAACACGTACGTCTCCAACTGACCTCGCTCATGAACCAGTCCAGTGAACAACCCGACTCGCCCGACGAAATCCCGTTGGCGGAAGCGATCCCGATCGCCGAGGCTATCGAGGAGAGCGATGCGGACCGTGTTACCGAGGCGAACAGCGTGGCCGAGATGGTCGTCGAATTGCTGCCTGATGACGAGTCGGTTCCGATCGCCATCGCCGTCGAAGAGTACTCCGACGAGACGCAATACGTTCGCCATGGGAGTCCGTTCGCCGAGGCGTTCAAGCGAGTCGTGCGCACGCCCCGCGAACAACGATTCGCGGCTCGAGGCGCCGCACTTGGATCGATCGTGCTTGGTTGTTGGACTCTGGTCGCCGTGCTGCTTGTTTCGTCCCCCGCCATCCGATTGGCACTTTTCCTGAATGCCATGTTGGGAGTCGCCCTGGGTGCCTGGGGATTGACCTCGCCGGCCATCGGTCGCGCCAAGGTCGGCTTGGGTTCGAGCGTCGCGGCGGCCATGTTGGCGCTGTTGTCTTCCATCATTTTCGGTTAGAGGGATGGCGAAACCGGCCACGCCCTCTCCCATCGCTGACTCCTGGGTTAAGTGACTCGAACATCATGAGTGACTCGACAACCGCGGCCACTTCCCCCACGACTTCGGTTTCTAGCCGAGTCGTTTTGCTCACGAGACTCGGTTGGATTTGGGCGGGTGTGGCGGTGGCTCTTGGCGCCTTCGGTGCCCACGGTCTCGCGAGTCGATTGCCCGAGTGGTACCCCGACGAGTCGCTTGCGATGCGACGAGCGGACAATTGGGAAACCGCCGTCTCGTACCAGCTGGTTCACGCGCTCGGCGCGCTCGCCATTGGACTCTGGTTGCTGGGGCAGCGGCGTGCGTCGCGACGAGCCGAGTGGGGTGGCTGGTCGCTGTTGGTTGGCAACGCTGTTTTTTCGGGCTGCCTCTACGCACTCGTGCTGACGGACGTGCGAATCCTCGGAGCGATCGTGCCGCTGGGTGGAGTCGTGCAATTGCTAGGTTGGTTCCTCATCGCGGCGACTCCGTTCGGCTCGTCGGCTCCATGCGAATCGTCGAAATAGACTCCCCTTCCCTCTCGGCTCGGCGGCGCGTCGATCGATTTCAATTCCTCGTTGTAGTCTCAAGGACAACTCGGCATGCCGATCGGATATTGCACCAACGTTCACGCGGGAGCCGACCTTGCCACGACGCGGGCCAATCTCGAACGCTATGCCGTCGAGATCAAGAATCGACTTTCCCCGACGTCTCCCATGGGAATCGGCCTTTGGCTATCGGCGACCACGTCGCTTGAATTGGAGCAACCCGCCGTGCTCGCCGAGTTCGCCGAGTGGCTGGATCAAACGGGACTGGTGCCGTTCACGCTCAACGGCTTTCCCTATGGCGACTTTCACGAAGCGGTCGTCAAACATCGCGTTTACGAACCGACTTGGGCGGAGAACGCTCGAGTCGAATACACGATTCGACTCGCCAAACTGCTCGACCAACTTCTCCCCACCGGACAGCGAGGCAGTATCTCGACCTTGCCTTTGGGGTGGCGAACGTGTGGGCAAGACCCGTCGTTCGCCGAACGCTGCGCGAAGGGCCTACAACGGGTCGCCGACGCCTTGGCGGACCTGCAAGAGACGCGAGGACGTGAGATCGTCTTGAGCCTCGAGCCCGAGCCGGGCTGTGCGTTCGATACAGCGGATGGGGCGGCCCATTTCTTTGATCGCTACTTGCCCAACGATGGATCGCAAAAGGCGATTCGCCTGAGACGACATATCGGAGTCTGCCATGACATTTGTCATAGCGCGGTCATGCGAGAGAGCCAACAGTATGCGTTCGACACGTATCAGGCTCGTGGCCTACGAGTCGGCAAGGTCCAGGTTTCGTCGGCCATTCGCCTACTGATGACCGAGGACTCGGCGACGAACGCGCGGGCGGTCGAATACCTCCAGGGGTTCGCCGAGGATCGCTACTTGCATCAAACAACGGTAGCCGAGTCCGACGGCTCCGTGAGCTTTCATGAGGACTTGCCCGAGGCGCTACGGTCCACGCCACCGGTCGCTGGCCAAGAGTGGCGAATTCACTTCCATGTACCGATCCATGAATCGCGACTCGGCCTGATCAGCTCGACTCATGACGAGATTCCATCGTGCCTCGACGCGATCGCGACGACCCAAACACCGGTCGATCACTTTGAAGTCGAGACCTACGCCTGGAACGTGCTCCCCGCCGAACACCGAGTCCAAGGAATCACCGAAGGGATCGCCGCCGAGCTGAGCTACTTCCAGCGTTTGATCGCGGAACACGGCCGCGTGAGTTATTGAGTGTTTGAGATCCAACCGAGATGCCGGTTGGATTCCCGCGGCGATCAACGCCCAGGTCGCGGCATGCGATTGGGCGCAATCGATTCTGTCGTCCCCTAAAAAACTTCACGGAGCCCCGGCAGTCCCGTCAGGGACGTACCGACAATAGCCCACCGATTCATCGGTGGGTTCCAAGCCGAACACATCACCCAAGACAACCGTCCGAATCCCCGGCGTCCCGCTAGGGACGTGCCGACAATAGCCCACCGATTTATCGGTGGGTTCCCGTTAGGGACGGTCCGAAAATAGCCCACCGATTCATCGGTGGGGTCCAAGCCGATCACATCACCCAAGACAACCGCCCGAATCCCCGGCGTCCCACGAGGGACGACATAAAAAGAGCCCACCGATAAATCGGTGGGCTCCTGCAAGCTCGCGCCTATCCCCGTACCAACGTTGGCTCAGTCGAGCCTGCGTTGGTAGGTGAAATAATGAATGCCGGTCGAGTCGTCCGAGAAGACGCCGCCATTGGCGGAGAAGTACTTCTTGAACACGTCGAACGGAGGCAATGGCGTTTCGTTCAGGACTTCGTCCAATCGACGCAGCTGACGATTGTTCTCGCCCGCCTGACGCAGTGAATTGCGATTCTCTTGATCCACGGCCAGGTTGTAGAAGTTCTCGAGAATCGCCTCGGGCTGCTGATAGATCATCATGCCCGCGGTGCCATCGCCCATGAGACGTTTGATGTCATCCATGGTCTCCTGGTAGCGAGGATCGTCGGTCAGCCGATCGCGACGACCTTCACCGCAAGCGATGTATTCCTTGAGGGCATCGAACGAGTCCGAGAACAAGATGTGGTTGTGATAGATCGCCATGCAAGGCTCGGGGCGACGGAGTCGACCGGTCTCGAAGGGATCCTCCGGTTCCTCACCCTCCTCGAGCGGCCGCGTGGTTCGCTCTCCGTTGGGTCCTACCTCAACTCGAAAACGGCGGCGATTACCGGGACTCGGGAACTTGGTGATCTCGACTCCCTCGTAGCGAACTTGCTCCACGTTCTCGGGCAGTCCGACCTCTTCAAAAATCGCGGCGATCGTTTCCTTGGCGGCTTCCTCATCGACCACTTCCGCGCCGAACACGATGGCTTGACTATTCAAGCGGCTTGGCGGAACGAGCCAGGTGGAGTAGGTCAGCCGACCGGTCAGATTACCGATCACGTCTTCCTTGAAATCGACGCCAAGACGACGGTTGATGTTGGTCTCGATCGTATCGTCAAGAGCCGTATCGCTTTGGCTGACCTTGTTGAAGATCTCCTCGAACGCGTCCCATGTCGTGTCGACATCCCAATTCAAGGTCATGAACGTGACGGCATCGGCCGGAATGAAATCCTGGGCCATGAGGTCACCATCGCGCATCGCGATCATCTTCACCACGCCTTGGCGAGGCGAGGCGAGCAGCAAGTGCAGGTGCATGATCGCCTCGAACTCACCGACATTGACCGTGTAGGCTCCACCAACGGCCGAGAAACCATCCACCCCAATGCTTTTGGCGAACGCCGTGGCGACCGCTCCCGAGACTCCCTCTTGTGTCGCTTGGAACATGCCGTAGGGATCAAAGAAGAACGTCATGTCGGGGCGGGCGTCGGCCGTGCCACGACAGCGATTCATGATCGCGACGAACTTTCGATTGTTCGAGAAGACCTTGTCGCGATTGGTCGGCTGGAGGTCCCAGCGAGCCAATAGTTGCTCGGCGACGGCCAGGTCATTGGTGACGCCAAACGTGCCGTCACGGAAGAAGTAGACCACTCGATCGTCTGGATTGCCGCCATTGATCACCTTGACGAAGGTGCCATCGATGTCTTCTTCCTCGGGTTCCACTCCCTGCTCGAACAATGCAGCCTCGCCATTCCCCACAAGCCTCTCGGCGAGGTCAATCGAGTTACCCACATCCAGCAAGAAGACCGGGGCGAGCGGTTGATCTCCGTCGCGATTTCGCACGACCGCGAAACAGAATTCGCCCTGCGGGATCTCAAACAGCTCATCCAGCGACAAGCCGACTTGGTCTCGCACCTGTTCGAATTCATCGGCCGCCATCCCATAGAGATTCTCCATGAGAGGAGCGATCTCGGGATCGGCCATCATTCGACCGAACGCCGTATCGCGGCTCTTCTCCATGAACTCCCGCACATTGGCGGCGCGAATGTACAGGTACGTATCGTCCGGCAGAATCTCGGCGGCCGGGCGGCGTTGGGCCGAGGCGGAACCCGCCCATCCAAGGACGAGCGTCACGGCAGCCAGGCCCGCGATGAGCGAACCACGCAGCCGCGAGGTCGGGCGAAATAGATGTGGAATCAACGGCACGATCTCTTCTCCTGCGATACGGCCAGGGACTTTTCGCCGGCCGCGGCTTCGATGAAACACTGGTTCGTTGGCGAGGGTGGCTCCCGGCGAAGTCGGCCGCCAACCTGGAGTTGCATGCCGAAACCGTTCGGTAACCGATGCTCGGTCCGTGGGGTTGGTGCCATTCGCCCGCACGACGACGCTCTTGGCCATTCGTCGCCGGCTCGTTCGGGACTCTTCCCCCTTCGTCGTACCTAGGGAAAGCCTCGGAGGTTTTGTCGTCGGCGAAGTTTTCCCACTTCACCTAACCGCTCGGGGGAGCCTCGCCACGGCAGCTACCCGCCGTGCGCCCAACAGACTCCGAAACCCCGATCGCGAGACCGGGTTTCTATCTTGAGCGGTAAATGCTGGAGCTTCGTCGTCCAAGTCGTGTGGACGCATTCGACTGAAGACGAGTCGCCTGGGGTTTCAGATTGACCCCGCTCGTCGCTCGCCGCATGATGGCTTGGTCGCACGCGCACGCCCGGCGTCGCCTTCCTGCCAGGACACGGCAGAGTCCACGCGACCGATAGGGATGCCGCGATCATCGAACTCGGTTTGGGGGCGGGCGTTACATCCCGCTCTCTGGTTGTCCCGTTAGAGACTCGTGCGTTCGCCAACCGAGAACAGGTGCGAGACACACCATCGGTTCGTCGCGTTCCGTGAGGCAATTGTTCTCGTGGAACCCACGTTTGCTCGCAGGTCGTATTGTTCGCGGCCGCCCTTCAGGGGTCGCTTTGCAGGAGCCCGTTGAAATGCGTTCGCTCACCCTCCTTGTTACCGCTTGTGGCATCTGTCTCGTCATGAGCTCGTCCGCGTTCGCCCAAATGGGAACCACCGGTATCGGAACATCGGGCGGCGGAGGCGGGAGCAACCAAAACTTGCCGACGCTCACGCTCGGTGGGTTCAGCACCGACAACTCCAATTCGGCATTCGGCGCCAACGATACGCCTGGAGCCGCCTCGAATACGGCCTCGCAACAAACCACCACGGGGCGTGGTGGGAACGCCTTTGGCGGGGCGTTCGGAGGCCAAGGAGGCGCTGGGAATTTCTTTAGCCAACTCTTCGGCGGAGCCAACACGACGACCTCGAGCCGCCGCACCTTGCGAGCTCCGCTCCGAGCGGACTTTGAAGTGATCCGACCGGCTTCCAACGAAGTCGCGACCGTGCTCAATAATCGCCTCGCCCACATCGGTTCGCTGCGGAATCTGGAACAACCGATCGAGGTCCAAGTGGTCGACCGAGTGGCGACCTTGCGGGGTCGCGTTGACTCTGAGAGTCAAAAGGAATTGGCCGCCCGCATGGCCAGCCTGGAGCCAGGAGTTAGCTCGGTTGTCAATGAAATTGTCGTGGCCGATCAATGATCCGCCGATAACAAAACTGCGGGGAGGCGCGAACCAAGTTTCCTTCCCGCGATCGACCCAAGTGGTCCGTTAATGCAACAAGCCGCGACGCTCTTTCTCACACGGCATCGCGGCTTGTTCATTTTCTTGCCAGGCCTGGCTCCTTGGGAAGCGAGGCGAGGCGGTCGAGCCGACTGGCTCCGTCGTCATCCATCTCGGCCAAGCGACCCAGAGGCCCAGCGATCTAGCGTCGAGCGCGAGGATGCTTGATCGGCACCCAAGCGCCGCCCTGCTCGCTACTGGCCACGCACTGCTCGATGAAGTACATCCCCTCGACGCCATCATTGACGTTGGGGTAGACCGTGTTCGTCTTCTCGAACGGCTGGCCGGCGGCGCGCAAGCACATCGCGTCATAGGCCGCGCGATAGACATTCGCGAATGCCTCGAAGAAGGCCTCCGGGTGACCGCTCGGCAATCGACAAGCCGCGCGGCCCATGTCGTTCATGAACGGTGCGTTCGGGTCTCGCGTGTAAATGCGATGTGGCTGCCCGTTCGCGCGAACGATCATCGAATTCGGCTCTTCCTGCCTCCATTGCAGAGCCCCCTTCGTGCCATCGATCTCGATGAACAAATCGTTCTCTCGACCGTGGCTGATCTGCGAGGCGGTCACGGTGCCCAGCGCGCCATTCTCGAATTGAACCATCGCGGTTCCGTAATCGTCGAGTTGTCGTCCCGGCTCGAAGGTCTTGAGCTGACACAAGATCCGCTCGGGCAACAGGCCACTCATGTAGCGAGCGAGGTTATAGGCATGAGTCGCGATGTCGCCGAAACAGCCGGCGATGCCACTTCGCTTCGGGTCGGTACGCCACGCGGCTTGCTTCTGGTCCGACTCCTCGAGTCGCGTACGCAACCAACCTTGGATGTAGCAGACGCGGATGGCCTGGATCTCGCCAAGCTCCCCGCTTTGGATCATCTCGCGAGCCTGCCGCACGAG
>JAGQPS010000025.1:0-10841 GCA_020426595.1 Planctomycetales bacterium | reverse complement strand
CAAAGGTCATCGGCTTGTCACAGATCACGTTGAAGCCCGCCGCGACCGCCTTCTTGGCGATCTCGAAGTGCGTGTGATTGGGAGTCGCGACCGAGATGAAGTCGATCCGTTGATCCTCGGGCAGCGCCAACTCAGCTTGAATCAACTCGTCGATCGAACCGTAGGCTCGATCCGCGGGGATGTCGTAATCGGGAGCCGACGCCTTGGCTCGTTCGGGATTCGACGAAAGAGCGCCTGCGACAAGGGCCGCTCGATTGTCGAGCACCGCGGCCGTGGCATGAACACGCCCAATGAAAGCACCTTGGCCGCCGCCCACGAGAGCCATGCGCAGCTTGCGATTGAGAGGAGGATTCGTGGCCATATTCGATGTGATCTCCAAGATGCGAAGGAAAGCGTGGGGCAAACCCAGGTTGATGCATGGCTAGGCCTCGGTCATCGAGCGGTCGATGACTGGCCCAGCCGCCGAGGAACACTTGTGTTCCCCGCGATATTGTGCCCTGGGACACCACTGCTGGAAAGGTGCGCTCCGCCCCGACGGATCCACGTTGGACTCCGAGACGAAAAAACCGCCGGTCCGAGCCGTGGGGCCTGGAGCGGCGGTTGGTTGAATTTCAGGTTGCCAAGGCTCGTTAGGCTTCGACCTCGAGCCGCCCTTCGGCGTCGGACAAAACTAGCTTCTTGAGCCCTTCAATCGCCGCCAACACCTGCTTGGGCGAGACGTCCGACCAAGCGGTCGTTCGATGAGCGATGATCGCCAGCTGAAACAACTGGAGCGCGTCGGCCAAATCGTCCGGGAGTTTGCCAACCTGCTCGAATGCCGGCTTCGCCTCGGCCAACGCGGTGCCGGAAACATCCTGCGAGTCGGAGTCGATCGCCTCGGAGTCCGTCGACGAGGGCGAATCGCCGTCATCGGAGTCGCCAAAGTCGGGCCCCTCGGCGAGTGGTCCGGCCGTCGCTTCGTCGAACTTGTCGTCCGGAGACGAATCCTTCGCCGGTTCGAAATCCTCATCCAAATCCACCGCGACGATCTCGTCGTCTTGCGGTTCCTCGGCCGCGACGCTCCCCAACGTTTCCCAACGTTGACGCCGCATTTGCGAGACGCTCCACCGATTGTCGACGGCTCCTTGAAGCCACATCTCGGCGTCTTCCCAATCGAGAGCCGCTTGGAAGTGGGTCCAAAACAGCCCCGCATACGACTCGAACTGCGTACCAAAGCGAGTCCACGAACGGCGCAGTCGTCCGACATGCTGACTCGTTACGCCACCAACGAGGCGAGACCAGACTTCATCCGAGTAGGCCGTGGCCGGAGCGCCGGCATCGACGAGCGATTGTCGCCACTCGCAGATGATCTGTCCCTTATCCCAGTTGGTCCGACTGACAAGTCGATTCCACTGACCAATAAACGGCTGCGAGTTTCGACCGGCGAAGTCGAAGGGATCGTGCGACTCACTCGACGGCTCGCTCGCTTCGGGAACGGAAAACTCGACCGCATCCACGGTTGAGTCGTCGAGTTCAGGCGAAACAAGCTCGTCACTAGATTCCGCGAGAGCCGCGTTGAGGTTGTCGTTCTCGACGTCGAACGGAACGTCGTTGGATTCGTGCGGGAATTCGTCGGCTGCCAATGGTTTCTCCTTCAACACGAGGCGGATCGAGAGGCCGCACGTTAACGGAGCAACCGATCAAAGCCTAATGATGCCGGAGGTTTTCCCCTAACACGTTGATCATCAACCACTTGGAACTCGCCCGTTCCTCGTCGCTCGTTGGGGATAAGCTGTTCTTACTTCGCGAGTCCCCAACGGCGACTCATCGCCCGCCGTAAAGAAATAACGATTGCGGAAGGATTGCGGCGCGGCTCTCGCTACCGCCACGTTTCGGCCGGCTCTTCCTCGGACAGATGCGGGCCTTGCCAGTCATCGCTTTGCCCGAGCGAGCGTCGTGCGATCCACCATCGTTGCAACGCGCCCATTTGTACCTGAATGTCGTGGCGGAATTCCTCCATCGACTGAGTCGGCCGACTCGCGCGCCCCAGTTCGCGTTGGAACGCGGGCGTGCCAAACCGATCGAAGTCGAGTTGGCCACCGGTCGAGGTCCGTTCGAACGGATACACCAAAGCGTAGACTTCCTCGGGAGTGAGGTACCAGCTGAGCGACGCATCACCTCGGAAAGCGATCGTCTCATGCCGAAGGAATGGGACTCCTTCCGAAGGATCGTCGGGGAACGTGCGTGCCAACGTCGCCAATTGCTGGTCGCTGGTGTGCACGATCTTCTGAAAGCCGTGCACCAACAAGCCGCGTAGCGGAGTCATCCAACCGTCGGTCCACCGAGGCACGTCGGTCGGGGGTGAGTTGCGCGGGTCCTCGCTCGAGACGATTTGCAGCAGCAAGATGCCATGCAACCGTCCTTCGTCACGCCACTCCTGCAACACGGAATGATGCCGTTCGAGCCACCGCACGGCGACGTTCATGCCGTAGTTGTCGTAGTAAGCCGCGTCACCAAGCGACCACTGAACTCGATCGACCGGCATGGCGATCGGAGGAGAGATCAGCGGGAAGGACGCATTGAGTCGCGCGGCGGTCGCGATGTCGAACCGGTAGTTGAGACGATCCTCGATCAAACGACTCTCGATCGCCGACAGCGTCGTCAGTCCGTCGAGCGAGTTCTCCGCCTCGGCCAACGCCTCTTCATACTCGATGCTCGCGCCCATCACGGGCGTTTCGCCCTCTTTCAGATCGCGTGGAATACGGGCGACCGTGAGCGGAGCCAGATTGAGATTGCTGAGGAAGAGTCGGCGTCCATCCTCCAGCAATGCAGGAGTGAAGACGAGCGACGGACACCAACCCGAGAGCTCGCCCGCTTCCAAGTCGCGCAGTGGTCGATGCAGCACCGATTGCTCGCCGCCCGAGTTCGCGATCCATGTCCGCTCCAACATTTCTCCTCGGTCCCGCCCACCCACGAACGGCATGATCTGCCGAGGCAAGTCGCGGAAAAAGAGCGTGCGGGCGGTCGGTGTGAGTGAATCCTGCGACGAAATCTCGACGAGCCGTTCGACCGGCAAGGGAGTCCCCGCTTGCGCATGGTTGGAATGGGTGCGCGGGTGGCTGGAACGCGACCGTGGTTGGTCGATGGTCGCCACGTAATAAGCGGCTCCCACCATACCGCCCGACGCTCCCGTCACGAGGCGCGTGCGATACGGCAGCTCGGGCACCATTCGTTCCATCGCGCCGAGCACGGCGGTCGTCCAAATCTGCGCTCGAATCCCGCCACCACTCGTCGCCACGACCACCAAGATCGGGCTCCCCCCCGTCGCCTCGGTTTCCTCGAGCCAGCGTTCGAGCGCGAGCCGATCGGTATCGACATCGAGTCCCGCATCGAGCCGATCGAGTCGCTCACGCTGCGCGTCCATCACTTCCGCGACGTCGGGGAACGCGTGGCGGAACGGCATGTCGGGGAGCGGATACTTGTGGCCAAACCAGTCGTAGTAACCGAGTCCCATGATGGTGACGATCGCTCCCGCCACCAGCGCGAAATACAAACGGTGCAAGTGGAACACCATGAAGCCATAGATCCGCACGCCCAGGATCAGCAACATGCAGATCAACACCGCCGGCGACATGATCGCATCGAGCCAGGGCGAGTAGTTGTCGGTGCGGGCATAGACGATCGCTCCTGCGATCAACAGCAAGTTCCAGATCCAAAAGAAGATGCCACTCACCACATGGACCCAAACCATGTCGTTGGCCAAGTCGCGTGGAGCCGCCGCGTCGGCGACCTCGTACGTCTCTTCGTTCTCGGCGGGAGAGGTGTCCACTAGGAACCGCTGTGGGTCGTGTCCCCGGAAAAGTAGCCAGCGCGTGAGCGCGCCGAACGTACGAGAAAGTCCACCACCGTCATGCAGCGCGATCAACAGGTTTCCCGTGGCGACCCGAATCCGGCGCGACAGCCAATGGTCGCTACGCACCCAGCTCGAGATACTCGAAACCGCGCACACATAGACGCTCACACCGGTGACGATCGCGACCGCGCTCATCAGCGCGCGGACGAGATTGAACTGAGACAATTCACCGCTGACCCGATAGAAGAACGGAGTCGGCAGAAACGCGCCGGCGAAGATCAAGTTCATGAAGAACAAGTAACGCATGAGCACATGTTGCTCGTTGCGGCAGGCGACCCATCGCTGGAGCCAAGGGCGGTCGGAATCGAGCAGGAAGTTGACGAAGCACCACTCGCCCAGGAACACACCGATCGCCAAACCGGCGCATACCGCGATCTCGGCCTGGGCGTGCCAGAACAGATAAGGGATGCCCACGGTCGTCGAACCAAAGAAGCCCGCCAACACGAACCAAAAGGCGATGACGACCAAGAGCAGGGACGGATACTGCACTCGCTCGAAGATGCCATAGCCCAACAGCGTGGCGGTCGTCGGCTGCTTGAAGGTGAACCGAGAAACGATGCGCCGCGCCGCGCGCTCGCGCTCGCCTCGTCGACGAACGAGTTCATGACCGCGACGTGACGGTCGAGTTGATGTCGCTTCCTGCCTATCCACCACCGGCTTCCTCCCGGTTGTCGTCGTTTGCCTTGCTCGGTTCGCCGCGAGGGCCTCCGAGTTCGGTTTGCTTCGCGCGTCGTTACGCGAAGTCGGAGGGGCGTTCGTCCCTCCACTGACCAAGCCGAGCCAATAGCTCGCGCGGCGTCGCCACCCCGGTCGTTCCCAACTGTTGAATCGTGAGGCTTGCCGCGAGATTGCCGAGCCAACCCGCCTCGCGGTGGCTGGCTTTCGCGCACAATCCCGCGACCATGGCCGCGGTCACGCTGTCCCCCGCTCCCGTCGTGTCGATCGGTCCTGTCACGCCGTAAGCCGGTAACCAAGTCGGCTGGGGATCGCTCACGATCAATCCGCGTTCCCCCAGCGTGACCGTCACCGGCGCGCCTTGAGCCGCTCGTAACGCGGGGAGTTGCTCCACCACGCGCTGCGTCTCGACACGACTCTCGGGGCCGGTCGGCCGCTCGCCACAAGACTCGAACTGATTGGGTTTGATCCAGGCGCCGGGAAACGAACGCACGTGAAAGCGACTGTCGACCCAAACGATGGGCCCTGGCTTTCGAGCTGCTTGAGTCGAGACCCAAACGCGCACGTCGGGAGTCACGATCTCGTTCTCGGAATGCTCGACCTGATCGAGGACGATCAACGCATCGAGCTCGGGCATCACCTGCTCAGCCGCCGCCAACACTTCGCGGACGACTCGGTCCGACGTGGGTGTTCGGTTGCGTGTGTCGTAGCGTGAGTGCTCGCCCGCGAGACCGGTGACATGGCGATCGTGTGGCTTAAGGTAAACCGGTGTCATCCTCTCGTCGGTGCTCAGCAGCAAATCGGTGTTGCAGCCGACTCGCTTCAACGCGCGACGTAGCTCCCAACCGGGTCCGTCATCACCCAAGGCGCCCAGCGCCCAGACTCGTCCCACACCCAGAGCCGACAAGTTGTTCACGATCGTTCCCGCGGCCCCTGCGTACGACCGAGTCGCGACGACTTGGTGAGCGACCTTACCCGTCTCGACACTCGGCTCGGCGAGTTCGGGATCGACTTCGAGATAGGCGTCAAGAAAGAAATCGCCCAGCACTCCAATGCGGAGCTCTCCAAAGCGAGCGAGGATTTCTTCGAGACGCTCGGGAGTCATGCGGACCACCGTTTCATGATCGCGTGATAGAGAGCGGGAACGGTGAGGCGATGATCTCCTTGCACGTAGCGGCTTTCGCCTCCATCGGCGACGGTACGCACCAGGATCGTCTTGAACGGACGAAAGTAATACCGCGGGTCGCTCTTGGGAGCCTCCTGGTCGAGGTCGTCGCCAAGGTCGGGCAGGTCGAACACGCCGGTCGTGAAATGGCGGATCTCCTCGCCTCGCTGCCCCGCCACGTTGCGAGCCATCGACAGCGCCTTGAGATACACCTCGGGGCCCAATACGGCCGAGCCAATATTGAGAAACACGCCTTGTTCGAGCCCCATTATCGACTGCGTGTAGATCAGAAAGTCGGTGTAGGAAGTCGCTCCGGCCGCGGCCCCATCGAAGTTCGGATGCTCGTGAACGATGTCTTGGCCGATACACACGTGAACCGTCACCGGGACGTTGAGCCGATAACCAGCCGCGAGAACGCTGTGGTCGCGGTGGGGAAATTGTTCGGTCTCGATCATGCGACCGATCGCTTCACCCAATCCGATCCCATCGCGATGCCCGGCCGCCGTCGCGTCATTGAGCCGAGCCGTTTCGGTCCACAAGCCAAACTGCCCCGCCTTGATGTAGCGGGCCACGCTTTCGCAGGTCTGGCCAATCATCGCCAACTCAAAATCGTGAATCGCGCCGGCTCCGTTGAGCGCCAGATGGGTCAACAACCCACGTTGCATCAGATCGATCAACAACAGTGAATTGCCTTGGCGGAGGACATGAGCCCCGCAGCAAAACAAGATGGTTCGGTTTTGTCGGGCGGCTTGGACGATCCGCTCGGCGAACAAGTCGATCGCCTCATGCTGAAAGCTCGGCGGCGGATCGGTCGGCGCGATCACCATCCGTTTCAAATCGAGATCGTGCGCTCGCTCCATCAACGGCAAGATGCGCAGCTGGCTTCGATCAAACTGGGGAAACGGCATGGAGGGACTCGACGAACAAGCAGCAAGGCGACGAACGGCCCATGAAATCGCGACAGCGAGAGTGGAGAGGATAACAAGAAGCGGCCGGCGAGCGTGAGATCAATTCCCACCCCTCCCGCGGCGCACGAAACAACAACCAAGCCTTGTCAGAGGTGCTAGCTGGGACGCTGGAGCGAGAGCCAACACCGGCGGAGGCGCAAGCAAACCCAATTGCGACTCGCGAGCTCCGGGAGACTCGAGTCAGTCCAACTCCGAGCTACGGTCAGACGGCCGGTACGCTTGCGGCGTTTGGTACTCGAGTCGAACTCGACATGAACAAGGACGCCCCGAACCAAGTCTCAATAGCTAGCGGCCAACCCTTGTTCGTAGGTGGGGTAGAGAGGCTGGGCGTTGTAGGTTTGCCAGAAGAGCTGGGAATTGGCCCGCTTGCTGCCCATGCCGCGGGCCGCCTTGCTGGAGCCGATGGCGGGAGGCTCGAAGATGGGGCTGGGCAGCTCAAATCGCTCGGCCACACAGTTGTAGTAGGCGCGTCTCACCACCGGGTTGCCGTCGGAAATGACATAGGTCGCGGCTCGCTTCCCCACGGGGTGAGTCACGGCGGCTTCGATTGCCCCCACGGCGTCGGCAACGTGGATGAGGTTGAGCCACCCGGTTGGGTCCGCCTCAATCGGCTGCCGATTCCGGAGCTGCTGCAGATTGGGGACTCGGTTCGGACCGTAGATTCCCGCCAATCTCAGGGCAACGCTCGCCTCGATCACCGGCGACTCAGCAACGAGCCGCTCGGCTTCCAAGGCGGCGACTCCCGAAGCTCGCTGGGGCGAGCAAGGCGTGGATTCGTCGACCCAGTCACCCGCGCAGTCCCCATAAACTCCCGTCGTGGAAATCTGCACCCAGATCCGTGCCTTGTGGCCAGCTCGCGAAAGCGACGAAAGCACGTGCCGGAGTCCATCGACTTGAACTTGCTCGATCGTCGTCCCCACCGTCCGATCGAAGCCGACCGCCCACAGGACGGCATCGATGTCGGCGTTCCAGGGAAGGTCGCCGTCCTTCCGAATATCGGCGACGTGCGTGACGAACCCTTGCTCGGCCCACCGCCGCGCTTTGTCCGGCGACCGCGTGACGATATGAGTCGCATAACCTTGGCTGAGCCAAGTCTCGGCGACTCGGAGCCCCAAGTAGCCGGCTCCGAATATCCAGCGATCGCCTCGCGGTCGGTCGACGGTTGGTTCGTTCATCGGTTCAAACTCATCGACGCGAGAGCCAAGGGGGGTGGGAGCTGGTAGAGCGACATTCTTACCTCCCCCTTCCAGCTGACAAGGTCTTCGACTC
Organism: Planctomycetales bacterium; assembly: GCA_020426595.1. Classification (GTDB taxonomy): domain Bacteria; phylum Planctomycetota; class Planctomycetia; order Pirellulales; family Pirellulaceae; genus UBA11682. The sequence goes on along the minus strand of JAGQPS010000025.1, from coordinate 2,872 downwards.
GCGGGCTGCCACGCCTGTTACCAAAAAACGGTGACCGGTCTTTCCGAAAAACGATGGAGGATCTCGGTAACATCACCCGGGACGGAGTGTAATGAAGGGTAAGCGTGGAGCGAAAACAGCCCGCACGAAGTTGACCGGCCCCCAAGAAATCACTCAGGGCCCATTTCGAAACTTGCCCAATCGGCGCTTTGCCGACGATTCATCGAGGCGACCATGAATCCAACCTGCCCGCAATGCGGATTGAGCCTGCCCATCGGCGCGGATGCCGCGGCTTGCCCACGTTGCTTGCTGGGGCTGGCCATCGACTCGCCGACGGCCGCATACAGCGGCGAACCGTTTCACCCGCCAACTCCCAAGGAACTTTCCCTCGCCTTCCCCAATCTCGAGATTCAACAGCTGGTGGGCGCGGGAGGCATGGGAGCGGTCTATCGCGCTCGGCATCGAGTTCTGGACCGAGTCGTAGCGCTGAAGATTCTCCCTCCGCACTTGGCCGATCGCCCCGACTTTTCGGCTCGGTTCGAGCGTGAGGCCCGAGCGCTAGCGCGTCTGAGTCATCCGAACATCGTCGCCATCTTCGACTCCGGTAAGGCCGAGGGTTATTACTTCCTCGTGATGGAGTTCGTCGACGGAGTCAATTTGAGGCAGGCGATCGCGGCCAAGGCGATCGAACCCGATCAGGCGCTCGCGATCGTGCAGCAAATCTGCGAGGCGCTTCAGTTCGCGCACGATCAAGGAGTCGTGCATCGCGATATCAAGCCGGAAAACATCTTGCTCGACAGCGCGGGGCGCGTGCGCGTCGCGGACTTTGGTCTCGCACGGATGTTGGACATCGACCGAGCCTCCGACACGTTGACCGCGACTCGGCAAGTGATGGGGACGCCCCGCTACATGGCTCCCGAGCAACTCGAGGGAGCCCATCTGGTCGACCATCGAGCCGACATTTATTCCTTGGGAGTCGTGTTCTACGAGCTGCTGACGGGGGAGCTCCCGCTCGGTCGATTTCCGGCGCCCAGCGAGGGGCACCGCGTCGATCGTCGGCTCGATCAAATCGTCTTCCGCACGCTAGAAAAACGTCCCGACGCCCGCTATCAGCAAGCGAGTCAACTGCGCACCGACGTGGAGACCGTCAGTCGCGGGGGCCGCATTTCACGCGCTGCCGCCCGACCGGTCGCCAACCACTGGGCGTTTCGCGAATATCGTTCACGCACTCGCCTCTTTGGCTTGCCCTTCGTCCATCGTGTCAGCGGCATTGATCCTCAAACCGGCCGCCCAGCCGTGGCTCGTGGAATCATCGCGATCGGGCCGACGGCGATTGGTGGTGTCGCGCTCGGTGGGCGAGCCATCGGTATCGTGGCGCTCGGCGGCCTCGCCATGGGTGTCTTCTCCTTGGGTGGCTGCTCAATCGGGTTGCTCGCCGCGATCGGTGGCTGCGCGTTGGGCACGGGCCTGAGCTTGGGCGGAGCGGCGGTTGGCATGTTGGCGATCGGCGGCGCCAGCCTAGGATTCGCCGCGATGGGTGGAGGAGCGCTCGGTCCCTACTGGGCGGCACCGTACGGACAAACACCGCCCCCGCCGGACTTCTTCCTTGTTGGCTTGCCGGCAGTCGCTTCCATGGCCTTCATCGCGTTCTGGCCCCTATTGATCGTGGGCTACATAGTGGCTCGCGTGATGACTTGGGCCAATCCAATTCCCGATCCCTCATGGTCCAATGGCCCGACGTCGGGCTCGACTCCCGCGTCGAGTGTTCCCGGCAAGCCGCCTCGCATCCCCGAGCCATCATCGCGCCGTTCCCGCGGCACCACGCCCGCGGTGTTCGCCGGCGGAGTGGTCATTGGCTGTTTGGGCGTCATCGCGTCTCTCGTCTTCGCCGTCGTGCTGATCGGATACTTCGTCACCGCGACCCTCCGGCCTAGCAGGACCTATCAGGGCTACACTGAAACACGGCCACTGCCCCTTGGCGAGGCGCTGGCGCAACCGGCCCCGGTCTACAGCAGCGATGGTGTTCAAGTTCCGGTCTACCAACCCGGTTCCAACCCGAATTGGCTCGATCTTCACTTCTCCGAAGCGGGGCCTCATTTATCGCCCAACCTCGTTTCGCTGTTGGCGATCACGAACCAACAGAGGCTGGCGATCGATGAGGTACTGCAAAAGTACTACCGACGCGCCTTGGAACTAGAGGAGGAACGAGCCGAGATGCTCGCGATTCAATTCCAGGGTGATGCCTTTCCGCCCTCCGATGCGCCGAAGCCTCCTGAACTGGACGAACTCAATCAAGCATTGCCGCGAGGCATGATGATTCGAATTCAATTCGCACAGGTCGACTCCGGCGAATACGATCGTCTCGCCGTCGAGCTGTGGGGGGAGCTCGAGCCGATGCTCGATCCCCACCAACAACAGTTCTTGCGGGGACGCATGCATACCTACCCGCCTGACCTGGACCAGGTGGCGATGGATCCACGACTCTCGACCGGCCCACGCACTCTTCCCGCGCTGCTTGGTTGGGGAAGCGAACAAGCCGAGTTCACCCTGGCTCACTTGGGCAACAGCTATGCCTGGACATTGACGCGACAAGGTATGACCAACGCCGGTCAGGGATCTCATCCTCCGGGAGAATTAATGCGTTACGTTCCGCTCATCCGTCGCCTTAAGGCGGAGCATGGATTGGGGCAGGAACGGCCGCCGCGTCCAGGGGACAGCGAAGCCAACGAGACTGTTTCGCCTGAGCTTCCCGCGGCGAATGACGAAGAAAACAGTTCGCCGCAGGGGACCACTCCAGACGATTCCACTTCGGAATTGACTCCGACCACGCAGCCCGAGGAGCAGGCGGCGGAAACTCCGGCCTCGGATTCTCGGGCGGCGACCAGTCCGGCCG
>JAGQPS010000259.1 GCA_020426595.1 Planctomycetales bacterium | reverse complement strand
CGGGCCTCGAGCGGTTCGATCGAGCAAGGCTTGGCGTTGCTCGAGCGAGGCTTGGCATCCTCGGAAGCCGTGGACTGGCCTGGCCAAGCCGCATTCCGTGCCGACCTCGCGCTCTCCTATCTAATGGTCGGTCGTGAAGAACAAGGATTGGCCCAACTGCGCCGCGCCCAAGATCAATTCCATGCCTCGGGCGACATGTCAGCGCTGGTGCAATCGCTGGAGAACGAGGCCAGGTATTTTGAAGCGATCGAGCAAGCCGATCAGGCCGTGGCGCTCCATGGTCGCATCCGTGACTTGGAACAGCGATTCGCCATTCACTAGTTCCAACCGGCGACGATTCCGCTCGCGTGAGCCGACGAATCGTCCGTGCGACTCGCCGCGTTGCTTCGACTCTTGCCGATTCCACGTGCAAGTCGTCGCCGCGAGCGATCAGCGCGTGCCTCGCTTCACTCCGCGCGACGCGATAGCCTGATTGAATGCGCCCGCGGTTTCTTGGCGGAGGTCGACGGCATCGGGTGAGGCACTCACGAAACGGTCTCTCCATTCCAAGGATGGGCGTTCGTTTTGATGTTGCGATTTTCACGCTCCGCCCTAGTCGACCATGCCAAAAGCGCGGCAAAACCAAAGGAAACCCGAAGCGTCAGCGAGGGATTCTTCGACTTCTCAAACACGCGCTCAATTCGTTACACCACCAACACTTCCGTCTAGCCACATCCCCGAAAGCGCAACATCTATAGGCGTTCGCGAATTGAATCACGGCTAGGTCGTTCGAGCCGCGACGCGATCTGGTAGCCGTCACGCGTGCGTCCTTAGGAGGCCCCAAACCATGACGACTCGTTGGCCGCTTTATCTTGGCGGTGAGCCCCAACATCCCAACGACTCCTTGGAAGTGCTGGACAAGTTCAACCAGCGACCGATCGCGCGAGTCGCGACGGCCGACGCGGCGACGTACGAAACCGCCATCGCGAGCGCTTACTCGGCTCGCGAGGCAGCCGCTTCGGTTCCGCCCTACCAACGCCGCGATGTGTTACTGCACTGCGCCCGTCGTTTTGGCGAACGCCAATCCGAACTCGCCGAGAGCCTCTGTGCGGAAGCGGGCAAGCCGATCCGCGATTGTCGCGGCGAGGTCGTTCGACTCATCGACACGTTTCGCATCGCCGCCGAGGAAGCGACTCGTATCACCGGCGAACAGCTTGAACTCGCGGTGACCGAGCGCGCGGTGGGCTATCAAGGTTCGACTCGTCGATTCCCCGTGGGAGTCGTGGGGTGCATCGCTCCCTTTAATTTTCCTCTCAACCTGGCGGCCCACAAAGTCGCTCCCGCCATCGCCGCGGGATGTCCCTTCGTGCTCAAGCCCGCCAGCGCGACTCCGCTGGGAGCGCTGATCATCGGTCAGACCTTGGCGGAGACCGACTGGCCGCGAGCCGCTTGGTCGATCCTGCCGGGAACTCCCGCCGCCGCGGCTCCCTTGGTGACCGACGAGCGAGTCGCGTTGCTCAGCTTCACCGGCAGTCCGGCGGTCGGGTGGAAGCTCAAGAGCCAGTGTGGTCGCAAACGGATCGTGCTTGAGCTTGGAGGCAACGCGGCGTGCATTGTCGAGCGCGATGCCGATGTCGATCACGCGGTTGAACGGTTGATCTTCGGAGCGTTCTACCAAAGTGGCCAGAGCTGCATCGGCGTGCAGCGCATCTTGGTCCATCGCTCTCGATACGACGAACTGCGCGCCAAGCTGGTCGAGGCGACCGAGCGATTGGTGAGTGGCGATCCCCACGACGAAACGACGTTCGTGGGGCCGGTCATCGATGGGGATTCGGCCGAACGACTCGAGCGGTGGATCGCGTCGGCACGAGCCGCTGGCGGTCGCGTGCTGTGCGGTGGCCGGAGGACGGGGAATGTCGTCGAACCGACGCTGCTCGAGAATGTTCCGGTGGAGGAACCGATTTGCGCGGAGGAGGCTTTTGGGCCGGTGGCGGTGCTAAGTTCCTACGATTCGTTCGCCGAGGCGATTGAAATCGTGAACGCCAGTCGATTTGGCCTGCAAGCCGGCCTGTTCACCCGCGATTTGGGCCGTATCCTGATGGCTCACTCGCGGTTGGAGGTTGGCGGAGTCATTGTCGGTGACATCCCCTCGTGGCGAGTCGATTCGATGCCCTATGGCGGCGTGAAGGAAAGCGGTTTTGGCCGTGAAGGAGTCCGCTACGCCATCGAGTCGATGACCGAGCCACGGTTGTTGGTGATCAAGGACCCGGGCTGCCTCGATTAGGGGCGGACGACCAAGTTCGCGACCGTCCCACCGGCGAGTGTCCCCCAGCAGTCCACGTTGGTCGCGATGTCGTGTTGGCATGGCGGGCGGCGTTGGGTCGGCGGAGCAGGGCACCTCCGCGACTCTTGATTCTTGCCCGCGAGGTTTGACCCACCATGTCGGATTCCACCGTCACCTTGAAGCCACGCCGAGCCGCTCCGTTTTTCGGTCGGCACCCATGGGTCCTCGACAGCGCGGTCGCCTCGGTTTCTCCGAACACGGCCCCAGGCGACCTGGTTCGGCTCTGTGCCGAGAATGGTGACTTCATCGCGTGGGGCAGCTACAACCCGGCGAGCCGTATTCGCGTTCGGCTCTACTCGTGGAAGGAAGAGATTCGTCCCGACGATGCTTGGCTGGAAAACCGCATCGACCGCGCGATCGCGCTGCGTGGTCTGTTGGGACTCCTGGACGAGCATCAAGCGTGTCGTTTGATCAACAGCGAAGCCGATGGGCTGAGTGGACTGATCGTCGACCGTTTTCACGATCACTTGACGATTCAACCCACCGGTCTCGGCATGTGGCGGCGACTGGATGCGATCGCCGCGATCCTGCAGCGCAAGCTGGAGCCGGCCGCGATCGTGGTCGACTTGGACGCTCAAGTCGCGAAACGGGAATCGATCGAAGCTCCCGTGATTCCCTCGTGGGGGACCGTGTCGAGTTCGCCATTGACCATTCGCGAGCACGGCATCGAGTACGCCATTGATTTGGCTCGCGGTCAGAAGACCGGGTTCTATCTCGACCAACGCGAGAATCGTCGAGCAGTCGCCGGTTATCTCGCGGGACGACGAGTCGCCGACGTTTGCTGCTACACCGGCGGCTTCGCTCTGTGCGCCGAGAAACTCGGGAATGCCGCCGAGGTCATCGGAGTCGACGTGAGCCAAACGGCGGTCGCGGCCGCGACTCATCACGCTCAACTCAACGGCTGCCAACGGACTCGATTTGAAACGGCGGATTGCTTTGCTTGGCTCGATGCCGCCGTGTCGAAGGAGCAAAAGTTTGGCGCCGTGATTCTCGACCCGCCCAAGTTCGCATCGGGTCGCAAACAGATTCCGACGGCGCTCCGCGCCTACCATCGACTCAACCTGCAGGCGATTCGGTTGCTCGAACCAGGCGGAATCCTGGTGACTTGCAGCTGCACCGGCAGTTTGCTCCGCGAGGAGTTCGTCGAGATGCTGCATGGCGTCGCGGTGAGGTCGCAGCGATCGGTCCAGGTTCTCGAACAACGCTCCGCCGCGGCCGATCACCCGGTCGGAACGCATTGTCGGGAGAATGAGTACCTCAAGTGCCTAATCTGCCGGGTGGAATAAGTTCACGCGGGCGCCGGGCCGCGTGACGACCGGGCCGCGTGACGACCGGGCCGCGTGACGGTCAACGGACGACCGTGCCAAGCGACACGCTCTCGGGAGCGAATCCAAGCCGCTGTGAATCCAAACAGTCGTACAACCGGGCCTTCATCCCAGGCCGCAAAGTTTGACCCGACTGAAACGGGTGGCTACGATTTTTTGAGGTTGATGGCGCGCGGGGGTCGATCGCTCCCTCAGGCGGTTACCGGGCCTCTCGGCTTGCCAGCGAGTCGAGGGTGACTCTGTCCGACGAGCCGACCCCCGTTTCACGGTTTGAAACCAGTGTCTTGGGGGACGAATACCGCCGGGCTTCGTTCTGGGTCTCACCTGCAGCAGGGCGTTGTGCATGACGTTGACGTACTTCAAACGTTTCCGCATGGAGTACGACTTGGGGCAGCCTTTGTATGAGCCGCCCGAGTTGCCGGCCGGGTATTGGTTGTTGTCGTGGGACGAGCGATTGGTCGAGGGTCACGCGGTCGCCAAGTTCGAGAGCTTCCGCTTCGAATTGGACGCCAACGTCTTTCCCTGCTTGGGCGACCTGGAGGGTTGTCACCGGCTCGTCCGCGAGATCTTCTCGCGCCCCGGCTTCCTCCCTCAGGCCACATGGCTCGTGGGGACTCAAAACAACCCGAGCAAGCGATTCGAGTACTGCGGTACGATTCAGGGCATTCGTGACGATCGAGGCATTGGATCGATCCAGAACCTAGGAGTGACGCCCGCCCATCGAGGCCGAGGGCTCGGCCAAATCTTGTTGTGGCACGCCCTGCGAGGCTTTACCGACTTGGGCATCGAGCGATCGTCATTGGAGGTGACCGCTCAAAACTCCAAGGCACTCGAGCTCTACCAACGCCTCGGCTTTCGGACGACGAAAACCGTCTACAAGGCGATTGACGTGGCCTTCGCGTAATGGCCCGCGGTGCTTCGCGCGGACTTATCTGGGACATGGTTCGAGGTGACCGTTTCGCCCTTCGGGGCGTGCGGCAGTCTACTATCTCTGCGACCACGGCCGCGTTAAGTTCAGGACGCCGCGACTGGATTCGCGAGGCCATTTTTCGGGCGAACTTCAAGGAAGGATGCTCGAACCCCCAGAGCTCCGTTCCCCTTGCCAAAAGGTGATCCAACGAGCGTGACCACAGTAGAGACTCATCAATTCGAGAACGGTCTGGTGTTGCTGGGCGAACGCATGCCGTGGCTGGAGTCGGCCGCGTTTAGCCTGAGCGTTCCGGCGGGGGCTCAGTTCGATCCCCCTGGCCAACTCGGGCTCGCCAACCTCACCTGCGAACTTGTGCAGCGTGGCTGTGGCACTCGAGACTCTCGGCGATTCATCGAGGACCTGGAGTACCTGGGAGTCGACGCCAGCGGCTCGGCCTCGGTCGCCCATCTTTCGTTTGGCGGCGCGATGCCGGCGGAGCATTTGCTTGAAACGCTCCCGATCTACCGCGACGTGTTGTTGGCTCCGCACCTGCCCGAGGAGCAGTTCGAGGATTCGGTACGAGTCTGTCAGCAAGAGTTGGCCGCCGTCGAGGACGACTTGGCTCAGCTCACCATGCAGGCTCTCAAACGCGTCCACTTCCCGGATCCCCTCAGTCGCACCTCGTTGGGCCAGGACGAACACCTGACGACCCTGACCATGGACGACGTACGCAACCATTTGAAGACTCGGTTTCACCCTCAGGGGACGATCCTGGCCGTCGCCGGACAATTTGATTGGTCTCGGGTGCGCGACTTGGTCGGTGAGCTGTTTGGTGACTGGCGAACGCCGCCGGGTCCGAGCTACGAATTGCGGACCGGGGCGGGAGGCTACGAGCATCTGTCCCACGAAAGTCACCAAGCGCATATCGCGGTCGCGTTTCCAACGGTGCCTTATCGCCACCCCGACTACTTTCAAGCTCGTGGAGCGGTGGGCGTGCTGAGCGACGGACTCTCGTCGCGGTTGTTTCGCGAAGTCCGGGAAGTCCGTGGGCTCTGTTACACCGTCGGCGCGTCGCTCTATTCCTACCGAGAGGTGGCCGGAGTCGTGACCTACTCGGGAACGAGCATGGAACGGGCCCAGGAAACGCTCGACGTGATCCTCGAGCAACTCCGAGCCCTGCGATCGGGCATCACCCAGGCCGAACTCAATCGGCTCAAGGTCCACATCCAAAGCAACTTGGTGATGCAGCAAGAATCGAGTCGCGCGCGGGCGGCCGCGATCGCCGGTGATTGGTATCACCTACAAGCCACGCGTTCGCTCGAGGAAGTGCAGCAACGAGTCGAGGGACTGACCGTCGCTTCGATCAACGAATTTCTCGAGCGACAACCACTCGACGCGTTCGACGTGGTCACGCTGGGGCCTCAACCTCTGGAGGTGCGTGAGTGAGGTTCGAACAGATCGTGCTCGACAATGGACTGCAAGTGATCGCCGAGATTCACCCCGGCGCCCATAGCGCGGCGGTCGGCGTGTTCGTCGACGCGGGATCGCGCGACGAATGCGGGGCGAATGCCGGAGTCAGTCACTTTCTTGAGCACATGGCCTTCAAGGGAACTCCGACTCGATCGGCCGACGACGTTAACCGTGAACTCGACGAGATGGGCTCGCACAGCAACGCGAGAACGGGCGAGGAGCAAACGATCTACCATGCCTCGGTGCTACCGGTATTCCTGCCGCAAATCACCGAGTTGTTTTGCGACCTGATGCGGCCGAGTCTACGGGCCGATGACTTCGAGACCGAAAAGAAGGTGATCATCGAGGAGATCCTGATGTACGAGGATCAGCCTCCGTTTGGTGGTCACGAACGCTTGATGGCGGCTTACTTTGGCGAGCATCCACTCGGCCAGAGCGTGTTGGGAACGGCCGAGAGCGTGACCGGTTTGACTCCGGAAGCGATGCGGGCCTATTTCGAGCAGCACTATGCTCCCGACAACATCATCATCGCCGCCGCTGGAAAAGTGGATTGGGAGCCTTGGTTGGAGTCGATTCGCGAGGCGACCAGCACGTGGATTCCTTCGCGACAACAGCGTCAACCTTCCAAGGCCGCGCCGAACTTTGGTCATGAAGTCATGACAAAACCCCAGGCCAGCCAGGAATATCTGCTGCAGCTTTCTCCCGCTCCCGCCGCCGAGGACCCTGATCGCTTCGCCGCTCGCCTGCTCTCCACGATTATCGGCGACGACACGGGCAGCCGCTTGTTTTGGGAGTTCGTCGATCCAGGTCGAGCCGAATTCGCGGGGATCGGGAACTACGAATACCAAGGAGACGGTGTCGCGTTCACGATTCTCGGCTGCGAGCCAGAAGCGATCGAGGAAAACCGCGAACGACTCGAGCGAATCCAGCGAGGTGCGACGACCGACACGATCACCGAGAACGAGTTGGAGCGAGCCAAACGCAAGACGGTCGCGTCGCTCCTACTGCAAAGCGAGCGCCCCGAGAATCGCATGTTCTCGATCGGGAACCAGTGGCGTGTGCACGAACGGTACCGAACGAGCCGCGAAGTCGCTCAGCTCTACCAAGCCGTAACCCTCGCCGATGTCCAGCGCATCGCCGAACAATACCGCTACACCGACAACTACACGCTGCTCGTGGGCCCCGTCTGAGTCCGAGAAGGCCGTCGGGAAACCCTACGCGAGTGCATTGATCTCTCGCCGTTCAAGCTTCGCCCCAGTCGACCGTGCCAAAAGCGTGGGAAAACCAAAGGAAACCCGAAGCGTGACGGCCTGTTGATATAAGCCCACCGGATGCGATTCGTGCCCAAGCAAAAGGCGATTTGGGTGCAAGAGAATCGAACCAC
>JAGQPS010000258.1:4913-7424 GCA_020426595.1 Planctomycetales bacterium | reverse complement strand
GAGGCGTTCGGTCAAACGCGAGGCATTAGTGGTTCAGCAGCCGCTCGACGGCGTCGCGAACATCTCTCTGGGCCATCAGCGATTCGCCAACCAACATCGCATTGATGCCGGCCGCGAACAGTCGCCGTGCATCCTCAGCCGAGCGAATCCCACTTTCGCCAACCATCGTGATCTCGGCCGGAATCTCGCGTCGCAGCTCGATCGCGTGCTCCAGGTCGACCGTGAAAGTCTTGAGATCCCGATTGTTGACCCCCACGAGACTCGCTCCGCTGGCGAGCACACTGGCGAGCTGCTCCCGGTCATGCAGTTCCACGAGTGCCGTCATGCCGAGCTCGTGAATCAAAGCCCGTAGTTCGGCGAGCCGGGGTGGCTCGAGACACTCCGCGATCAGCAGTACCGCGTCGGCCCCCGCCACGCGGGCCTCGTACACTTGGTACGGATCAACGATGAAGTCCTTGCGTAACAACGGGAGCTCGACCACCGAGCGAATCGCGGCGAGGTAATCGAGGTGCCCTTGGAAGTAGCTTTCGTCGGTGAGCACGCTGAGGCAATCCGCTCCCCCGGCGGCATAGGCCTGGGCGATCTCGGTCGGAGTGAAATCCGCACGAATCACTCCCTTCGACGGACTCGCCTTCTTCACCTCGGCGATCAGCGCGAGCCGATCACCGCGGCGGAGCTTCCCTAGGAAGTCTCGAGGCGGAGGCGAATCGGGAACTCGGGCCACCAGTTCTGCTAGCGGCCGGAGCGACTTGGCTTGGGCGATCTCTTCCCATTTCGTAGCCACGATGCGTTGGAGGATGGTGGCCAATCGAGACACTCCTGAGCCCCCGCGTTCGCCGTGGCCCGAGCCGCCGTGGCCCGTGCCGCCGTAGCCCGAGCCGAAGTAGTCGAGAGCGATATGGCCGGGGACGAATGGGGCGATGAAATAAGTGCGGCAAGTCGCGGTGGCTTTGGTTCCGAGCGGCTTGCGTTATCCAAGTCCTGCCGGCGGCCATGCTTGGCGCCGGCGGCAAACCGTTGAGATCGTACCTCGTAACGGCGGACGACACATTACCTCACGTCGTCTTGTCGGACGAGGGGCAAGACGCCTCGTGACGTTCGTGACTCGTTCGTTTGGCCGCCTATAACGACGACGCGAGGAGGCTGATTTCGAGCATGATTTGCCCAGGTGTCCGTGGCGTCATGAACCCGTCTTGTGAGCCCTTGGCAAAACCTGTAGCCTTCCCGAAGCAGGTTGAAAATCCGTCCCTTTGTTGGCATTTCCGGTCATTGGAGACCGACATGGGGACGTCCACTCGAGATGTCGACGGGTTGGAACTTGAATCGTGCCGCGCGGCCATGTCGCGGCGAACCCTGATCCGTATGCTTCATCCACCCAGTCGTCACTCGACCAACGAACCATTACCGCCGCAGTTCTAGAGAGGAACGCTCGCCATGACGTTTCCGTTTTCGCCGCAGCCGAACAAGGACCGAGGGGGTGAGCCCATGTTCCCGCTTTCGGCTTCCCACGCCTACTCGCACGGAGACTATCAGCGTCAGCGTCAAATGACGCTGGGCGATCTGTTGCTCGAGAATCGCATCGTGTTCCTGCAAGGAGAGATCCACACGGGCAACGCGAACGAACTGGTGATGAAGTTGCTGTACTTGCACAGCGACAACCGCCGCAAGGACATCCACTTCTACATCAATTCACCCGGTGGGGACGTGATCGCCACGCTCGCCATTTACGACGTGATGCAGCTGCTCGGTTGCCCCATCGCGACCTACTGCGTCGGCCAGGCGGCCAGTGGCGCCGCGGTCTTGCTGGCCGGTGGTACCAAGGGGAAGCGTTTCGCGTTGCCGCATTCGCGAGTCATGATTCACCAGCCTTATGGAGGCGTCGGTGGTCAGGTGAGCGACATCGAGATTCAAGCGGCCGAGATCTTGCGAGCTCGTGACACGCTCAATGAGATCCTGGCTCAGCATACGGGTCAGCCGATCGAACGAATCGCCAAGGATACCGACCGGGACTTTTTCCTCTCGGCCGAGGAAGCCAAGACCTACGGCCTCGTGGATGAACTGACTCGCAAGCGCGAGACCGACGACGACGACGATTCCGAATAGTCTCCCTGTCGAGACCGCCAGATGTCTTGACCGGTCGACCGTTGAAATCATCCGCTGGCGACGACGCGAATGAACTTGTCCCGCCAGCTTTAGCAATCAAGTGCAGCGAGAAATCCCATGGCTCTCATTCCCTACGTCATCGATAACTCGGGCCGCGACGAACGCGTCTATGACATTTACAGTCGGTTGCTGAAGGACCGCATCATCTTCTTGGGTAGCCAAGTAACGGCGGACCTCGCGAATTCACTCGTCGCGCAGATGCTGTATCTGCAAAGCGAGGACCCCAAGGCCGACATTCACCTGTACATCAACTCGCCGGGCGGCAGCGTCGTGGCGGGTTTGGCGATCTACGACACGATGCAGTTCATCACCTGTGATGTCGCCACCTACTGCATCGGCCACGCTGCC
>JAGQPS010000258.1:0-4818 GCA_020426595.1 Planctomycetales bacterium | reverse complement strand
CGTCGTGGCGGGTTTGGCGATCTACGACACGATGCAGTTCATCACCTGTGATGTCGCCACCTACTGCATCGGCCACGCTGCCTCGATGGGCGCGCTGCTGCTCACGAGCGGAGCCGCTGGCAAGCGGTACGCCTTGCCGAACGCCAACATCATGATCCACCAGCCTCTCGCTGGCATGGAAGGCACGGCCGAGGAGATCATGATTCACGTCAAGGAGCTGCGCAAGACCAAGAAGCGGCTCAACGAGATCCTGATCAAGCACACCGGCCATTCGCTCGAGAAGATCGAACAAGACACCGACCGCGACAACTTCATGACCAGTGAGGAAGCGAAGTCGTACAACTTGATCGATCATGTCATCGAGCACATGACCGACACGCCCAAGAAGTAGTCCGCCGCGGCGCGCGGGAGCCGTTCTCGGTTCCCGCGAGTCGCCTTGGATCGCGATGGATCGCGAACCGATTTGTCTCCGCTCGCGGGTGATCAAGGATGATCAACGCCTCGAATCCGACGCCACGCCGCATCGCGGCTTTCGCCTTCGCCGCGAGCCCCTTCCGAGGGCTCCGCTTCCCGGGCTCCCGCGCGCTCCACGCACGCCGTGTCCGCATGGCATGCTTCGTCACGCTCGCCCTCGCTCCTTTCATCGCCGGATCGGGCTGCGCGAGCCAGCGGTACAAGGCTCGCTATCAAGCCGAGGTCGATTCGATGCGGGCCGAGTATTTCGAGCTGGAAGATCGCTACTACGAAACGTTGGGCGAACTGGAAGCGACGCAAAGCCGACTCGATCGAGAGCTGCGAGCCTCGGGACGAGCCACACGCGGCGTCGAGGATTCGAGCGATGATGTCGACTCGGGAGCGAGCGACACGCGAGACCTCCCCATGCCGGTGCGCGAGGACGACGACGACGACGACGATGCCGAGGAGACTCGGCCAGGAGACCAAGGCCGCTGGATGAGCCCAACCCAGCGGAGTCAAATCACGCAGGTTTACCCGCGACTCGGCAACGCCCAGCCGAACTCGACTGGCTCCACCATTCCCCCGCATCCGATGCGCCGGCAGTACGGCGATCCCTCGGAAACGACGGCCGAGCGAGAACGGCGTCTGGCGCGGCGAAATGACTCGCGAGAGATGGAGGAGCCGCCTTACGATCCGAGTCTTGATGACGAGCGGGACTACGATTCGCTAACGGAAATCAACGAACCGAGGCTCGTCGCGCCGCAAGGTGGAGAGCCCGCCGCCACGTACGATCTCGACGAATCGGATTGGAATGAAGCGCCAACGGAAACTCCCGCCGCGATCGTCGATTGGGAAGTGACCGAGATCACGATCGACCCGCGGCAAACACGGGGCTTCGATCGCGACGGCGTGATTGGCGACGAGGGGATCGTGCTCGTCGTCCATCCGCGCAACCAGATGGGACAATCACTCCCCGTCTTCGCTCCGGTGCTCGTGTCGATCATCGACCCGGCCGAAGTCGACGAAGCCCAACGAGTCGGGCTGTGGGAATTCTCGGCCGAGGAACTCGCCTATCGCCAGCCACCCGCCGCGATCAATGGGCAGGGCATGGCGATCCGTTTGACTTGGCCCAACGGAAAACCCAACCACGAACGACTCACCGTCTTCGTTCGTTACGAAGCCGATAGCGGGCGAACCCTCGAGGCGAAACGTGAAGTGACTATCAACCTGGGGACCGACGATCAGTCGGCTTGGTCGATACGCTCCACGCCGCTCCGCTCGGCCCAACAACCGCCGTCGCGTCCGCGTCCATCGAGCGATACGACGGTTCCCTCTCCACGAGGCGCGACGCCGGCTCGACAAGTCAGTGAAACGACCGCGCCGCGGACCAGCCGTCCCACGTGGTCGCCTCTGCGCTAGCCTCCAACCGCGCCGCATCACAACCGCGCCGCATCACCGCGGCATCGTTCCGCGCAAGCGCGATGGCTTTTCCGGTCGGCGACCGGTCGCCAACGCTACCCTCACCCGCCAGCCTTGCGGCCGATGTAGTAGTAGTAAGGCATGCGGATGAAAGGGATGTAGGGCACCTTCCCCTTGGATTCGGTGCACTCCACGGTGTCGAAGTGGCGATCGAGGAACGGCAGGTGGTCGCCCGACGGAAAGACGTTGTCGTTGGCGAACCAAACGGGCCAGAACGACCGAGTGAACCAACGATGGCGTTTTCGCCCCTCGCTGGGAAACTTGCGCGACACGTAGAAATCGACGACGCCAATCACTCCGCCTGGCTTAAGGATCCGCAGCGCGTTCTCGATCGCGCTGAACCAGTCGGGAATCATCGTCAACGAATACGAAAACGTGACGATGTCGGCTTGGCCCTCTCCGATCGGATCGGGGCGCGACGTCGCTACCGTCTCGCCAGCGGGATTGGGCGAGAAGGTCGTCGCATCCGCCTCCACCGTTTCCACATGGCTCCACCCCTTCTCATCGAATCGCTTGCGGGCCACCCCAAGTAAGCTCGAGGCGAGATCGACCAGGTAGACCTTTTCCAGCCGAGGCACGACTTCGCTCATCGTCGCGATATTGAATCCCGTGCCACCTCCCATATCGACCCACACGCCCCCGGTCTCGGGCCAGGGCACCGCCTGGAGCATCGCTTCGCGCCCCTGCAGCAAGCGGCGTCGAAAATCATCGTAGCCCTCCGCCTGCCCCCCATAGAAGTTCTCCATCCGCTCGGCGTGACTCTTGCCACGAACTGGTTTGAGCGCGAGGTGGTAGAGCACTTTGAGGTCGCTAAAGAAGCCCATGGCGTGTTGTGCATCCTGAGGGAGTCAAGGCTACGGTGACGAGCCGGCGCGAGGCGTGGTGGACGGCCCGGGACGACCGAGCCTCGACGCGGCTCGGTCGTGCTCACGTCGCCCATCATACCCTCTCGACCCGTTTTTGGGGCGGGGCGGGACTCCTGCTCCCGGGCCCCACTCCGACGCGGAGCCCCGCTAGAATGAGGTCGCTTTGGCCAGCTGCTCCACCCGCGATCCCACAAGGAGTCCTCCCATGGACCTGACCGCAGTAATGTCCGAACTTAAGCGACTCGGGTCGGAGCAAACTCGACGAACGCTCTCACGCCACGGCTTGCCGGATGATGCGTTCGGGGTGAAGGTCGGGGACCTCAAGCAGCTGATCAAGAAGATCAAGCAAGATCACGAACTCGCGCTCGAGCTCTACGACACCGGCAACGCCGACGCCCAGTACTTGGCCTCGTTCCTTCTCGATGACCAGCGAACGACCAAACGAGACCTGCAGCGGTGGGTCGACAAGGCGACCTGGTACATGGTGAGCGAGTACGCCGTCGCTTGGGCCGCGGCCGAGAGCCGTTACGGTTGGGAACTCGGACTGAAATGGATCGACTCGAAGAAGGCTCATGTCGTATCGTGCGGCTGGTCCACACTCTCTTCGATCGTCTCGATTAAGCCGGATGAGGAACTCGACCTGGAAGCGATCGCCCAACTCTTGGAACGTGTCGCGACCGACATCAAGACCGCCGACAATCGCGTCCGCTACACCATGAATGGCTTCGTGATGTCGGTGGGTGGTTACGTCGCGCCGTTGTCGAAGCAGGCCCTGAAGATCGCCAAACGAATCGGCAAGGTCGAAGTCGACATGGGCAAGACCGCCTGCAAGGTCCCCGATGCCACCGAGATGATCGAGAAGATCTCGAAGATGGGACGCGTCGGCAAGAAGAGAAAAGAAGCCCGCTGCTAGAGCATCGCGCGGGTCGAGCCGAACCACGGCAACGCGGGCGATCGCGGGCCGGCGAGATGAATCGCAAGAACAAAAAGACGCGGTGGAGCGCATTCGTCCCACCGCGTCTCGTTTGACGGACTCATCCGATCGCGCTCATTCCGCGCGACTCGAGGCCAGCGAATTACAGACCGCCAGGCGACGTTCCGCCACTGGTTCCGCCGCCAGTGCCGCCACCCGGACCCGCCGGATCATTTTCCTCGACCAAAATCAGAGTCAGGCTCGTGACTTTCCCCAAGCCCAACTTGTCGGCGACTCGAACCGTGACGATTCGCCCCGTCGTCGGGTTGAAGAAATCGGTGTTGTGCGTGGAGCCTTCCGAGTCCTTGGGGAGCTCGATGTCGAAGGTCTGCCCCAGCGGCGAAGTGGCGGTCTTGAAGGTCACTCGATAGGTGTCGGTCGCGGTTTCTTCCGTGCCGCACGGCGGGACCTCGTAAGGGACTTGAAACGCGGTGCATTCCTCACCACCCTCGATCCCCGCGCAGGCACAGGCGTCGGCCTTCGAGGCTTGGCTGTACCCCATTTGAACAACCGTCTGACCACCGACCGTCGTGATCTTCCAAGCGACCCAGTTCGTCTGAGCCTGACTCGAAGCCATTCCCACGACCCAGGCGACAACCAGGGCAGTCGTCATCACCAAAACTCGTTGCATGTGAGCTCTCTCGCTGTAATTCATCTCGCGACCGCGAATCGCCATCCCCGCCGGTTGGCCGCCAATCGCGTCCCGATTCACCCTCCCAATTAGGAGGACAATCGATATTAAATTGGGACACCTGGGCAAGTCAACGAAGATTCAATCGCAAAACTCCGAGAGCCGTCGGGCGGGAGCCAGTCAAACCGATCGCCTGGGTTCAAGCCGCGCGACCTGGCATGCGGCGTGGGGCCAACTGCGGAAGAACAACACTCGGATGGAGCTCTTGGCCCTCGCGTGAATACGAGGATTCCCCCGCCGATACTCTTGGATGTCGCGTTTTCAGGGATAACGCGAAGCGGAAGTGTTGGTGGTGGAGCGAGTTGTTGGCTGGTCTGAGAAAGCGAAGAGTCCCTCGCTCACCAGGCTGTTGA
>JAGQPS010000257.1 GCA_020426595.1 Planctomycetales bacterium | reverse complement strand
CCGTGAGACGCCCATCGAGGTCGTCTCACGGATCGGTTTTGGGGTTTGGTGCGCGTTGACCTAGGGCTGCGTCGCCCCCGTTGGGGGCTTAGCAAACCGTGGTTCGACTCTCTTGCACCCAACTCGCCTTTTGCTTGGGCACGAGTCGCATTCGGTAGGCTTAAATCAACAGGCCGATGAGTGAGGGATTCTTCGCTTTCCTGGACGAGCCAAGCACTCCTTGCGCCAGCAACATTTCCGCTTCGCGCCATCCCCAAAAGCGCGACATCCAAGAGCGTGAGCGAGGAAATCACCTTCGTCACACGCCATCGTGTGCGCGCGGGAGACGGCCATTGAGGTCGGCTCCCGCGTAGCGTTTCGGATCGCGGCTAGGCGTTCCGTTTCCGAGTCGCTAGAAACGCCTCTCGATTTCGTGGCGGAATCAAGGCACCCAACATGAGCAGCGTTTGCGAGAACACAAAGAGCCCCAGAAACATCAACACGGCCTCGGTGAAACCGTAGGAATGAAGCCCGATACCGAGCTGATTGGTGCCAAACCAAGACCACGCGGTCACCACGTTTCCGAAGATCGAAAGTACCGCGACTCCTCGTTCCTTCACCATGGCTCCCCAACGAGCGTGGAGCACCAGAGCGTTCCACAGCACGATGATCAACGCGCCATTCTCCTTCGGGTCCCAACCCCAGAACCGGCCCCAGGAGTCGTCGGCCCACAGACCTCCGAGCACGGTTCCGACGAACGAGAACAGCAACGAGAAGCAGACCATGCCGTAAATGATGCCAGAGACCATGCGGCGTTTGGGCTGATCGAAACCGGCCCAGGAGAAGTTGAGGACGACGTAGGCGACTCCTAGGAAACCGGCCAGGAAGGTCGTGGCGTAACCGAGCGTGATGCAGATCACGTGGGTGGCCAACCAGAACTGCGTATCGAGCACCGCCTGCATCACGGCGAAGGTGTCTCCCTCGACCGCCAATGAGCTGGCGATTAGCAAACACAACATCGACACGAAAGCGCCGAGGAACGTGCCGAGTCCCAGCTTGGTGAACGTCTCGATCACGATCGCGAACACCACGATGGCCGCTCCGATGAACACAGCCGATGAATAGAGATTCGTCACCGGGGGTCGACCGGAAATGACGACGCGGGCCGTCATTCCCAGCAAGTGAACCGCAAGAGCAAGGACGAGCAACGTGAGGGCCGCCTGCCGCAATCCAACGCGGGGAAACGCCCATGACAAAGCGGCCAGGATCGCCGCGACTAAATAGATCGTCGTTGCTTGATAGAACGGCGCGAAACGCGAGTAAAGACTCTCGAGCTTCACACCGACCGACGACAACCCAGGCATTTCCTCATCGAGATGAGCCTTGTAGCTGGCGACGCGCTCATTGAATTGAGTCGGCGCGACGTTGGCATAAGCTCCTAGGATGCCGCGGTAATCCTCGGCGAGGCGATTTTCCACGCCGGCGTCGGAAACCGTGGCTTCGCCGCCGTCGGGTCCGGCCGGGAACAGCAACACCAATGCCGATTCCACACCACCGAGAACTCGCTCCTGCAACTCCTGGGCACGAACTCTCGCTTGCATCAAGACGTCGGGATTGACCTCTTGATTCATCGCTTGCCGCCGGACCTCGGCTCGCACTTCCTCGACCGACCAATCGGGATGCTCCGTCCTAATGAGTTGCGTGAGCCCGCGTTGATATTCCTGCATCCATAACGATGTTCCCCAAGCTCGAACCAACGTGTCGGCCGCTTCGCTTGGTGTCATATTGATCTCGGCAGGTCGTTCTCCCCCCGCGCTTTCACGCCCCAGCTCGCGGAGCGCTTCGATCACCTGGCGCCGTGATTCATGAAACGCGAGGGTTTCCCAACCTCGCTCGGTAAGTTCGGGCGCGGGGATCGTCAGCGGTACCTTGCTGCCACCGCTCAAGGTATCCGCCGAGATCATGACCGATTGCAGGACGCGCTCGAGCGAAAAACCTTCATTCGCATCGTCGTCGATCGAGTCGTGCAGCATCTTAAGTGCCTCGAACGAACGGACCTTGCCCGCCAGTTCCAGCGTGGCCTTCTCGGTGCGGTCCAATTCCGGTTGCGCCATGCCATCGGGCCGTCGGCTTCGAATTCGCACGGCCTCTTCGTTCAAACTATCGAGCCCCTTTTCGAGCTCGGCGTAGGAGTAGAGCCCACCGGACCTGAAGTCGAGCGACATCGAGGCCAACAGCTCCAGGTTTTGAATCTTGAACACCGGGTAGTCGTCCGCCGCCTCGGAATCGGTGACGACATCGAGGTACCACTGCATGGCCGAGACTTCCTGGTCTTGGCTGTCCTTGGTCGTTTCGCGCTTGCTCAGCATTCGCAGCGTATCGCGGGCCAAGGAGTCGAACGGCATGATGCGCCCGTTGTGGGTGACCGGAACCTCGCCGAGTTGATTGAGGTGGAACTCGCCCGTCGATATCAGGCTCCCGACCGCCGCCGAAAGCAGATACAGCCCAAACAAACCACCACAAGCGACGGACACTATCCAGCCAAGTAAATAGGACTTCACGTCGGACTGGGAGTCCGCGGGCTCCTTCTTGGGCTTGGATGGGGCATAGGCTTCCGTGACTTGGTCATGCAGGGTCGCCGTCTCATCGAGCCTTGGCGTTCCGCGCCTCGCGCCCATGCGTGACACGAGTGTCTGTAGGAAATGTTGCACCATGCCAATCGCGACGATCATGCACGCGACATAAGGCATCATCCAACCCGAGTTGGTCACGACTTGCAGCGATGAGGACTCGGTGCCATCGGGCTGCTTGAAATAGCCCTTCTGGTAAAACGTCTCGCCACCGTAACGCAGCGGTTCATTCATTTGAATGCGCCCCTGCACATCGCTTTCCTCGTCCCGGCGAATGCGAAAGATCGATGCGTAGTGACTCGAGATATCCGTGCCGACATACGTTTCCTGGGTGACGTCGAGCAATTGCACGGAGTACGGCTTGATCTCGCGTGGCATTCTGAGCTCGAGATAGTACGTGCTTCCACCGATGTCGACCGGATGCACTGGCGACGAGGTGCTGTTGCCAAACACGTCGGACAAGGGGAGCAGTACCGTGGCCAGCGACTCTCCTTCCTTACTGACGAGCGAGACATACACCGATGACTGATCGACCCCCGTATCCGCTCCAGTGATCGGAGCCAGCTCGATCGCGATCAGACGCTGGCCCAGCCCTTGCGTGCATCGAGGGACCGCCGCGCGGGACTCCCGTTCGGCATTAGCCAGCGACATCCAAGTGCTGTTGACGAAGAACCGATCGATGTGCACATCGAAAGGCAGTTCCGGCAGGACAATGGTCTCGCCCGTCACCAGTTGACTCTGTGGTACCAACGTCTCTTGATCGACTCGCGGATCCGAACGGTCGACAATCGCCAGTTCGACCGACCGAATATCACGAGCCACCGAGGACTCCTCGCCCTCGATGACGGAAATCTCTTGTTCGTTGTTGGTGATGCTGACGAACAACTCGTTGTACATCAGCAGGCCAATACCCAAGTGAATCACCACGATCCCGGCGCGGCGCTGGAACAACAAGATCGACCCGATCAGCAGCACGATGCCTCCGATCGTTCCTTGTTCGAGTTGCCACAGGATGCGGAGGTAGGCGCCTTCGGGCTGACCCAGAATGAGCCCGGCCAAGGCGAGCACGGCCACGAGCGTCGCGCTGACGATCAGTGAATTACGAATCGCGCGAGCCGACGCGAGTCGCAGGCGAATCCAATACACGGCGAAGAGCATGCCGACGACGGTGAGCAACAAGGGGAGATGCCAAACCAGCCAACTCGGCGCGGCGACGCGATCCTGAATGCCTCCCTTGATGCTGCCGAATTGAATGATGAGGTAACACAGACCGAGGCCGAGCGCGAAGATGCCGGTCCCAATCCAAGTCGGCATGCCACGACCGCGCACCTTCCAACGAACCATGTGAGCCGCGATCAAGTTCACCGCCAAGGCGATGCCGAGGGAGCGACCACCAAGGAAGATGAACGCGCCCCCGACCTTGTCCCACAACCCGGGAGCCCAGGCCTTGGGGAGAAAAACATTGAGAGGAACGACGACGACATACGAGCGGAAGTACTTCTGTACGGCTTCCCAAATGCCGACCTTGTCCTGAGCCAACGTGCCGATCAACACGAGGAAGATCGAGAGCGCGAACAACAACACCGTCAGCTTGAGCGAAGCCAGGAACTCCAAGAGCTGGCTCACGATCCCCTTCTGGGCTCGTGAACGAGGGCGCGCGGCGTCCTTGGTTAGCTCGTTACCGAGAGTCGCGGGGCCTGCCACCATGGTTCGCACTCCTAGTCGAATGTCGGTCCGACAATCGTCCCGCGGCCTCGATGGGCATGCGCGGAATCGCTATCTCGACGGTCACTCGTGATTGGGAAAATGGTTTGGGTGTGGGATCGCCGTGCGTTCGCCAACGGCTTTTGATCGAGTCTCATTCGCAAGGTACCGATCGCGGCTCGACGCTCCGAACCCTGTCGTGGGCCGACACGGGCGGATCGCGATGCCCGCGTGACACGGCTTACTCGGCCGACGGCAATTCCAGACTCTCGATGAATCGATTGAACGATTCCAACTCGGCTTCGACAAAGGCGGGACGACCCTTGACCCGGATGAACCAAGCCGCGTTTCCAGCAACCGCACGAATCGCGATGACTCGTTGCGCGTCTGGAGCCTCGGGTTCGGACGAGGCAAGATCGATTCGCTCCGAAGGCAATCCGGCGACGAGCGTCTGACTCGTGCGCTCGGTTAGTTCCTCGTCGGACAGCGACAGCCCCACTTGTCCGGCCCAACGAGCCGCTTGGAGTGTCCAGGGAACTTGAGCGTTCATCAGGCTGACCGTGATCTGCCCCTTGGCGTTGCCGTCATCCTTCTCGAGAGTCAACGAGGCCAAGGGAGCGCCGGTGGGCGGCTCACTCCATCCTTCCGGCAGCTCGAACTTGATGCCGGCTCGCAACGGCGATTCGGGCGAGGCCGGCGCGGCAGCTCCTATTCGGTTCGAATCGGCTCCGTCGGGAACTCGACCGTAATAGTCCACCCAAGTCGCGGGCAAGTCGCCGACGGTGCGAGCCTCGGTCTCGGTCGCCAGCTCCGGCAACTCGATCGGGGCCAAGTCGACGGCGCGGCGCCAACGATTGACGTTGGTCAATCGATACGCCTCGAGATCGATCGTCGAGGGCAAGGACAACTTCCGTACCCGAACACGGTAGAGGTCGTAGGGTAACGCGGGCGTGACTTGTTCGGCGGCCTCCTCGGAATCGGCCCCGAGGCTCGACGCGTCGGCTCCGAAGCTTTCCAGGTCGAGCTCGATGGAGTCGACCTTCTCATCCGATCCCGCATCGTCCGCGCCCACGATCCGCGGCGTCACCGAATACTCGGCCTGCACACCCGCCTGCTCCGCGACCACTTGTCGCCAGTGCGTGGGTACGTCCCATGTCGCCAAGCCTCCGTCGGCCGACACTCGAAACGAATTGACGAACGACTCGAAGTCTTGTTGATTGCGATCAAGCAAGGACGTGGGGCCACTGAGCTCGATGAGCCAAGCGGTCTCATGGGCTTGATCGACGAGCAAGGTAGCCAGGATGCGCCGAGGCTTTGGAACCTCGCGGGTTTGCACGGCTTCACCCCCCCCGCAGCCCACGAGACTCAACAGGCTCAGCAGAAGGAGCCCGCCAAGCTTGAACCGAAAAGTGAATCCAGCGGGTGGAAACTTCCGGGCGGCGATCGCCGAGAAGCGTCGTACTTCGCGAGTCAAAGAATCAACGGCGGAGTCCGACCGCTCGGCAGCACGGGCTCCGGGCGAATCGAGACTGGGCATGTGTTCCGACAAAGCAACACCTTCGATCGTGGGTGATCGTCTATCGTCCAAGCACCGGACAGGCGGGAACCTCATGCGGCCGCGGCTGGCACATAGCGAGCGCCGCCAACATGGGTCGAACTTCTCATTATAGAGAGGCAACGTCCGATTCGGCCAATTGGAGCCCGGCTCAACTTGAGAAATGAGTGATCTGGCTGGCGAGGCGGCTCGCTCCGCCACTGGGGCACGCTCCTCAATCGTGGCGGAACAGTCAGGAAATCGCGTGTGGAGCTAGAAAACGGACCCCGTGAATCGACATCAGCGAGCCCCGCGAAAAGACTCATCCATCACTCGATCGATTCGCTCGAACTGAGTGCCGGTCCGCTCATTTAGGGGTTGGCTCCCGCCGCCTTGATCGCATCGACCAAACTCAATTTCCCCTCGTAGATCGTCCGGCCCACGATGCACCCCGCCGCCCCAAGTTGGGCGACGCGCTGAATGTCATCGACCGTGGTCACTCCCCCCGACGCGACGATGGGGAGCGGCACGGCGTTGACCATTGCCTCCAACGCCTCGAAGTTGGGCCCAGACAACATGCCATCGCGCGAGATGTCGGTGTAAACGATCGCCGCGACAGGGAGCTCGGCGTAGGCTCGAGCCAGTTCCACGGCGGACGTATCGCTGGTTTCCAACCATCCATTCGTGGCCACGTTGCCACCTCGGGCATCGATACCGACGACCAATTTGCCTGGAAAAGCCGTGCACATCTCGCGAAACCACTGCGGATCGGTCAGCGCCTTGGTGCCGATCACCAACCGACTCACGCCCATCTCGAGATACGACGCGATCGTTTCCGCGTCCCGTACTCCGCCACCGAGTTCACAAGGAATTCCGACCTTCTCGACCACCTTGCGGATCGCGTCCTCATTGAGTGTGCTTCCCGCGCGGGCCCCATCGAGATCGACCAGATGCAGGCGAGTCGCGCCATCGAGCACCCAGCGAGCCGCCATGTCAGCCGGATCCTCGCCGTAGACCTTCTCGCGCGAGTAGTCGCCTTGGATGAGGCGCACGCACTTGCCGCCACGGATATCGATTGCAGGCCAAAGTTCCATCGTCGGAGACCAATAAGGCTGGGATTGGGGGAAGAGACGAGGCTCGGCAGCGAACCCCGCTCGGGCCCCGATCATGGCACACTGGCCCCCAAGTCCGCAACTCGCCTAACCCCGAAACCACCGAACGAGGCATGGCCGCTAGTGCCTCGTCCAACTCCGCCACGAGCGAAAAAAGCTAGTAGTCCGTCATGTAGTTATTTTCGGGTATAGCCGCTTGAGCTTGATTCGAGCGTCCTCGGTAGTGAACTGCCAATCGACACCTATTTGTCGACAGTTCCTCTCCTCGCCCCAGGCCGTTGCCGCGTCGGCAACCTCGTCTTGTTGGGCAATGCGGCGACCAAGGCACTGCCGAGTCAAAACGCTCAGCTCTGATTCGGCTACGTTGAGCCAGCTTCCATGTTTAGGGGTGTGGACCAGTTCGAGCTTGCTTACTAGACGCATCGCCTCACGGGCCTCAAAGGCCTGGTAAAGAGAAGCGAACTT
>JAGQPS010000256.1 GCA_020426595.1 Planctomycetales bacterium | reverse complement strand
TCACAACGACGTCATCGCGGTGGGCCACCGTGATACGTGGGTAATGCACGAGCAGGCGGTCGTCGCACCGGACGAATCCATCCGCCAACTCAGTGCGGCC
The DNA here is from genome assembly GCA_020426595.1 of Planctomycetales bacterium. Lineage (GTDB taxonomy): Bacteria > Planctomycetota > Planctomycetia > Pirellulales > Pirellulaceae > UBA11682. Next base: position 7,370 of record JAGQPS010000256.1, on the reverse strand, counting down.
TATTTGGCCGCGACCGGTCATTCGTTGCGGGTGATCGTCATTCCCGACTCCGTGCTGTCACTCAACGAAGCCGTGAGGAGCTACTTCTTCAATAGTCAGTGGCTCACCAACGAACTGGGCGAGTGGCGCGTGCTGTTTCCAGAGCACTGTGCGGATTCATCGGAAGCGTCGCAGGCCATCGACATGCTGCGAGAAGCTATTCCGGAGCTTGTCGGAATTGACTGCGTGCCGGTCGACCAAAGCATGGCCAACGGGGGAGGACCGGCTTGTTTGCGGCTACGAGTCATCATGACCTCCGCGGAACGACAACAAACCTCGACCGCTGGATGGCTCACTGATTCGCGGTATCGTCGATTGGTCGAACTGGTGCGAACGCGGTATCGCGATCGTCTGACCTTGGATGATCTGCGAGACGAGTCCTTTGCTCGGTCGTGCATGAGTATCAGCGAAGAGGCACGCCGCATCCTCGGCTTTCACACGCTGGGAGATAACGACTCGGAAGAAGGCCCGTAATCTCCGGCACCGACTCGTTGGTGTGAGGTGGGAGGTGCGATTCACGCGACTTCTTCCCGTGGATTCTCTTCTTGGTCCTTGCCCGATCGGGAACCTCCAAGACTTCCCCGTTCGCCAAAACCGCCTGATCGAGAGTTTCTTACTTAACGGTTGAGGCTCGTTGTTCGACAGAGATTCGCCGACCGTGATCTTGCGTTTGCCTGGAAAATCCTTTACAAGCCGGGGGTCGAAAAGAACCGTTAACGGTTCGGTAGTCGCGCGTTCTTGTGACGGACGCATCATGGTCGAGCTGCCGGAACAGCGTTGAAGGTTGAACGGATTCCGACGCGGGGAGAGAAAGACAATGGTCAGCCGCCTGCGAAGCATCGCCATGATTTTCATCGCCCTCACGGCCGGCACGGTCGCTTGTCAGTGGGCCGTGCAGTCGGTCGATGCCGTCCAGCAAACGGGTGGCGGGCGTGAAGCCGATCTACGTGACCGACTCACGACGGTCTTGCGAGTGCGGACCGACCCCGAGAAGGACTTCGTCGAGGCGGTCGTGGCCAAGGTGACGACGGGAGACATTCCTCGCGAACTCGTCGACTCCACGCTCCTGTGGGTTCGCTCCAACCGCGCCGACTCGCCGTATCCCTTCTTCTATTTCGAGCGAGTCCTGCGGATTCGCGGGCAGCGCGCGGGGATCGCGATCCCGGCTTACTCCGGCGGAATCCCCAGCGGAACCAATCGCTAGGGCTTGTTGCCGACGCGGAGCGCGTTGTTCCCATCCTCGAGCGCGACGGTTGTGGTCCGCGGTTTCCGTTCGATCAACCGCTCTTTCGCCGCGACCGATGTCGATTTCATTAGCCGCTGGATTGTCATCTCATGGCTCTTGCCGCGCGCCCCGCCAGCCAAATTCGCATGGTCTATTTTGACCTCGGCAATGTCCTGCTCGATTTCGATCACGCGATCGCGTCCCGTCAACTCGGACAGCTATTCGGTCGCACCCCCGACGAAATGCATCAACTCGTTTTCGAGAGCGGGCTCGAGCATCGCTACGAGAAAGGGGAGATCAGCACGGGGGAGTTCCATGAGTTCCTCTGCGCCGAGACCGGCTGTCGGCCTTCGTTGCCCGACGTGTGCCGAGCCGCCGCGGATATCTTTCGCCTTCGCGCCGACACGCCTCCGATCGTGGCGGCCCTGAAGGCCGCGGGGATGACGACCGGAATTCTCTCCAATACCTGCGCCGCCCATTGGGAGTTCGTGTACGCGGGACGCTACCGCATTCTCAACGATCTCTTCGATCGGATCGTACTGAGCTACGAAGCCAAGTCGATGAAACCGGAACCGTTGATCTATGAAGTGGCGATCGCCGAGGCGAATTGCGAACCGCACGAGATCTTCTTCATGGACGATCGGCCGGAGAATGTCGCGGGAGCGCGGTCGGCCGGCATTGACGCCGAACTGTTCACGTCGGGCGCCAAACTGGCCGCCGACCTGAGGCGTCGCGGTGTCCGCCTGAACTACTAGACCGCCCGCCCACTCCGAGCCGACTAGTCATCGGCCGAAACGAAGCGCGAGCCATCGGGAAGAGGCGTGCCGTTGATGAAGTCGGCGACTTCCATCGCTCGCTTCCCTTCTGGCTTGACCTTGAGCACTCGCAGCACGCCGTCCCCCGTCGCGATCCAAAGGCCACTCTTCGACGCTTCCACGATCGCGCCTGGTGTGCTTGATTGAGGATGGTCGTCGGCCACTTCGGCTCGTTCCATCAAGACTCGAAGAGGCTGTTCATCACAAGGCCTCATCAGCAGCGAATCGCATCCCGGCCAGGGCTGGAGGCCTCGGATCTGACGGTCGATGACGATCGCCGATTGTCGCCAATCGATTCGCCCTTGTTCCTTGCGAAGTCGCGGCGCCCGCGTGACGAGCGCCGGGTCTTGAGGTTGACCGATTGGGCTCACACCATCCCAGACCGAGAGCAAATTGATCGCCTCGAGAACCGCGTCCACGCCGAGGCGCGACAGCCGGTCCTCGAGTTCCACTTGATTCTCATGCTCGCCGATCTCCGTCGACCGCACCGCGAGCACCGGTCCGGCATCCAGTCCGGGAGTCATGTGAATGACCGACACGCCCGTTGCCGCATCGCCCGCCAGGATGGCCGCATGCACGGGCGCGGCACCGCGATGTCGAGGCAATAGACTCCCGTGCAGATTGATGCCACCGAGCCGAGCCGCGGCGAGCGCGGCGGGCTTGAGAATCTCGCCATAGTCGCAGACGAAGAGCAAGTCGGCTTGTCGTGACTGAAGAAACTCCAGTCCCTCATCGACATTGACCGATGCGGGAGCCTGCACGGTGATGCCGTGGGCCTCCGCCGCGAGTCGCATCGGAGCCGGTGGGACCTTCCGACGACTTGAGGCGCTTCGTTCGGGTCGCGTCACGACCGCCGCGACTTCATGCGGTCCTTGACAGAGGCGTTCCAATGTCGGCACGGCGAACGGACCGGTTCCCAAGCAAACAATCTTCACGTCACTTCCTTGTCGCTGTCTTGCGTGGATAGGCGAGAGAGTCGGGACTCGGTGGGCCTGTCGCTACTTGGGCTGACAATAGCGTTGTTCGATCTCGGCGCAGAACCGCGCGATCTCCTCATCCGAGGCAATGCCGCCTTGGGATTGTCGACTCTCGAAATCGACCTCGAACTCCTCAAGCTCGTCCTCGATCTGCTGCCGCGCGCCCTCGGCGACTCGGTCGTAGAACAAGACTCCCTCGAGGTGATCGTATTCGTGCTGCACGCAACGGGAGAGCATCCCATCCAGTTCGCCACGAATGGGATCGCCGGTCAGTGAATAAGCGTCGATCGTGATTTGGCGTGGCCGAGTCACCTCGTGATAGATGCCGGGCAGACTGAGGCACCCTTCCTCCATCGCCTCGGTCCCGCGCGGCTTGCTGAGCACGGGGTTGATCACCACCAACTCCTCCCCCTCACCTCGCTTGCCGGCGAGGTTCATGACGAACATACGAAGGGGCAGGCCGACTTGATTGGCGGCGAGTCCAATGCCCTTCGCGTCGTACATGAGATCAAACATGCGCGCCGCGATGCGTTTCAGTTCGGCGTCGACCCGCACGAGGCTACGACTCTTTCGTCGGAGAGTCGGGTGGGGATGAAAAACAATCTCCAACGACTCGGCGATGGTAGGGGAGCTGCTAATGGTTTCGGTTCCTTATCAAAACTCGGTGCGTGGATACACCGATACAGCTTCGGACATGCCTGCCCCGCAAGGGACTCACGGTCACGCGGTTGATACGTCGGTGAATCGGGACGGCAACGGCGGATGAGCCGGATCCAGGCTCCCGATCGACCGCCCCGATCGCTCACGCCTCAAACCGCCCGACATCCCGCGGCGCGCCCCTGGTTGAAGCGGGGCAAAGCAGGTTCAATGGAGGATCACTTCGATCCCAACCGGGCTGGCAGGGCGAGGCCCTTGAATCGCGGCCCGGCGGGAAGCGTTCCCAACGTGGACAAACGTTGATTATACGGCTTGCCAGCCGCGGGCGCAGGGGGCCCCATCAAGTCCCGCGGGTTCCCCCGAGGTTACGATTGGTCTGCCGATCGAGGTCCGAACGCTCGCCAAGCACTCCCAATAATTGAATCGCCTATTCACGGCCCCAGGAGCCGATCGCTTGACCCCAACACCCCAGTCCGATCCTCGACCCGCGCGGGGGCTCGCGCGATTGTTCGGCGAACGATCCGAAGGGCGACTGGTTCGTGGTTCGTTGCTCACGTTTGGGATTCAAGGTTCGGCGGCGGCTTTGGGCCTCGGGCTGCATGTCGCCCTGACCTGGCTGCTTCAGTCCGAGACTCAGTACGGTCTGTACCTCATGGCGATGTCGACGATCACGATCGCCGCGGTACCGATCGTCGCGGGTTGGGACACCGTCTTGATGAGATTTCTGGCTCAGTATGACGCTCGGCCCGGTAATGCTGGGCCCGGTGACGCTCCGCCGGCTCAGGAACCGTCTTCCGATCCGGGACATGCGGCGAAGCGGAACAGCGACGTGAACGCGAGCCTGGACGTTTCCGCTCTCGCGGCCCGAAACGCCACGCTTTATAGCCTCGCTTGGTTCGCCCTGAGCCTCCTGGTCGGTTGGTGGTTGTTGCAATCCGAACGTGTTCCCGTTGGTTGGAGCCGCACGATTCAAGCCTGCGTGATCGTCAGCGTCCCGTTCCTGGCTTGGTCGATGCTGCGTCAGGGCGCGCTGCGGGGCCGCCATCGAGGCGCGATCTCGACGATTCCCGAGTCGATACTGCGGCCGGTGATCACGGTGTCGGGAGTCGCCCTGGCGGCGTTGCTGGGGACGCAGCTCAACGCGGAAGTCGTGATGCTCAGCGCGGTCGTCGCCGGAGCGATCGCGATGTTGGCCGGTAGCCTGATGCTGCCCGAGTGGCTACGCGTCGTCCTGGTGCCACGCTTCAACGCGCGTGATGCCGCTGCCTCACCCTCCAACACGGCGATCTGGCGACACCTCGCGTCCGCGTCGCTGATGAGCGGACTGGCGATCGTGTTGATTCAACGCGTCGACGAATGGCTGCTCGGTTGGCTGGTCTCTCCCGCCGAGTCGGGCGTGTATGGACCGGCGAGTCGCTTCGCGGGACTCGTCGTGTTTGGGCTCAATGCGGTCAACCCGATTCTGGCTCCGATGCTGGCGGCGAGCCAACATGATCGCGCGGAGTGCCAACGTCTCGCCAAGCGTGGAGCTCGGTTGTCGCTGCTGATCTCCACTCCGCTGACATTGGCTCTGGTTTTCTTCCCGCGTTTGTTCTTGGGAGCCTTGCCCGAGGCTTACAGTGTCGGCGCGATCGTGCTGCAGATTCTTGCGGTCGCCCAGTGGGTCAACGCGTTTTGCGGAAGTGTCGGTAACATCCTTTCGATGACCGGACATCACCGAGACTTGGCGCGGATCCTGCTGTTTTCGGCCTCGATGAACATCGCTCTCAACTTGCTGTTGATCCCGGCCTTCGGCGCGCTGGGGGCCGCGATCGCGACCGGCACGTCGATCATCACCTGGAACATTCTCGCTTGGCTCGCCGTCAAGATGCGCCTCGGCATCGACGCCAGCGCGATTTAGCGATTCCCCTGCGTCTTCGTGCCCACACGGACAAGACGCACCCTGCATCGGGCTCAATCCAAGACGCCGTAACACCAAGGTCCCGCACGAGGTGACCGGGGGGCGGGTCCGCGAGACTTGCTCCCGAGGGCGAGGTACAGCGTTGCCGCGGACGAGGCGGGCGTTTACCCTTTTTAGCGGAGCAAGGACGGCCCCGCTTCGTGCGACTTGTCCGTCGGTTCGTCGTTCGCGAAATCCAGTGTGGCCGCCGACTCACCCTCGATCTCACAACTTCCCCAAGAGGAATCCTGCCCATGATGTGCTCGCCATTCATTCAGCGCGCGGCAACTTGTTTGCTGGCGATCGTTTGTGGCCTCTCGATGATCACGAGTCCATGGTCGGCTCGCGCCGCGGACGATGACCAATGGGTGGTCTATGAAGGGACGGAAGGGGTCGGCGCCGGCAAGCACATCGTCTTCGTCAGTGGTGACGAGGAGTACCGCAGCGAGGAAGCTCTGCCGATGCTGGCTCGCATCATGGCCTTCCACTACGGCTTCAAGTGCACGGTCCTGTTCTCGATCGATCCCGAGAACGGCTACATCGACCCCAACAATCAAAACAACATTCCGGGTCTCGAGGCTCTCGACGATGCCGATCTGATGGTGATGAGCCTTCGGTTTCGCAACTTGCCCGACGAGCAGATGAAGCACATCGTCGACTTCTTCCTGGCGGGCAAGCCAATCATCGGTCTCCGAACGTCCACCCATGCGTTCAACATCGGCAATCGAGACAGCAAGTACGTGCATTGGACTTTCAACAGCCGGGATTGGCAGGGCGGATTTGGCCAGCAAGTGCTGGGTGACACCTGGATCTCGCACCATGGTCATCACAAGGTCGAAAGCACGCGCGGCGTGATCGATCCGGCCAATGCCGAACATCCCGTGTTGACGGGCGTGACCGATGTGTGGGGTCCCACCGATGTCTACGGCATCAATCATCTCCCCGAGGACGCGACGGTGCTGCTGCATGGTCAAGTGCTGCAAGGCATGAAGCCGGACGATGCCGCGGTCGAAGGCCCGAAGAACGATCCGATGATGCCGCTGGCCTGGGTGCGAACGCATCATCAGGAATCCGGTACGACCAACCGCGTCTTCTGCACGACGATGGGCGCGTCGACCGACCTCGAGTGCGAGGACTTGCGCCGACTGGTCGTCAACGCGAGCTTCTGGTGCCTCGGTATGGAAAGCGATATTCCCGAGCAAGCCGATGTGTCGATCATCGGGGACTACAACCCCACGATGTACGGCTTCACTTCGGGCGATCATTGGAAGGAGCTCAACCTGCGACCGAGCGATTTCCGCTGGCCTCGCTAACGGAGTCGATTAGCACGACCGGCAGGAGGCCCGCATGACGTTCACTCAAGGAAGCCCGCTCCCGCGCGCCACGTTCATTCGGGCGAGCGCGGGAACGGGGAAGACGTTCCAGCTGTCGAATCGCTATTTGCGGTTGCTCCTAGCCGGTCAACGCCCCGACTCCATTCTTGCCTCCACCTTCACGCGCAAGGCCGCTGGAGAGATTCTGGAACGAGTCATCCAGCGGCTCGCCCGAGCCGCCGCGTCATCCGCCGAGGCGACCGACTTGGCCGGTCACTTGGATGCCCAGCAGGTCGAGCGACCCGAATTCGCACGCCTGCTGCGCGATCTGCTCCGACGGCTCGACCGCTGCCGTATCTCGACGCTCGACTCCTATTACGGGCAACTCGCTCGCACGTATTGCCT
>JAGQPS010000255.1:4771-7553 GCA_020426595.1 Planctomycetales bacterium | reverse complement strand
GGGCTCCCTTCCCACTTGATGAACCTAAGCGATGGCCGGGTGCTGATGTCCTACGGGCATCGTCGGGCACCGCTAGGAGTTCAAGCCAGAACCAGCGACGACGATGGGGCGACTTGGTCCGAGCCGCTTGTCATTTACGGCGATGGGAAATCGGGAGACCTCGGTTACCCTTCGACCGCCGAATTGGCTGATGGCACGCTGCTGACTGTTTGGTACGAACTCGAGGCGGGAGCCTCCGGCGCCTCGCTGCGAGCCGCGCATTGGCGACTGTAATCCGCGGCGCGAGAAGCCAAAGCGGTGAAAAATCATCGCTCGGCTTGGTCTTTCTCCGTGCTCTCCGAGGCCTCAGTGGTCCCACACCAAAAAGGCCCCTCGCATGCGCGTCAGGTTTCCTCGGGCCGGTCTCTCCTTCGGACTGGGGTTTCATCGTTGGGGCTTCTGAACTACGCTACCGCATTCGTCGCGCGGGTCGGTTGGGTGGTGTCCCACGGTAGGAAACGATGGGCAAAATCACTTCGATATCTGAGGGGCATGCTGGCCTACCAATCGAGCCGACGCAGTCGGGAGTGATTCCCTTTCGCGTGGCGGGTGATGGGGTGGAGTTCTGCCTCATTACGACTCGCAAGAGCGGCCGATGGGGCTTTCCCAAGGGAACGGTGCCTCGAGGCAAGACGCTGGAGCAAGCGGCTCTGCTGGAGGCCTCGGAAGAGGCGGGCATCTCGGGAAGGATCATCGACGCCAACCTCGGCGGCTTCTCCTATCGCAAGCGAAGCTCGGTCGAACGAGTTCGCATGATGTTGATGGAAGTCCAGACGGAAGCCGATTCTTGGCTCGAACAAAACGAGCGTCAGCGGCGCTGGACCAGTCCCGCGGAAGCGATGAGTCTGTTGGATCGGCCGCCGTTGATTCGCCTGCTACTTGTTGCTTGTGAACGACTGGAGGTGAGCCCGCTGGTGCTGGGTCCCTTGGCGACTCGAACCAACCCCAGTCGTCCTGGGTCCGAGGAAGAGGTTCGGTTGGCCGAGGAAACGTCGGCCGAGGAATCGCCGCCGGACCCGGAAGTGCCAGGGAATCGGGGTCCCGCCGAGCCGACTGGCCGCTTCGGGTCGGTTCTTGATGCCCGTCCCTGTGACGCTCCGTTCGATTCTCCATCCGAGTGACGGTCGCAGCCATTTCGTGATCGTCGCGATCGATGGCCGGCGAGTTGATCTTGACTCGTTTTTCCCCCATTCGGTAGCCTGCCAGTTGGCTAGGAGAGCCTGCTCACGTGTCGACTCAGCGGCGAACGGAGTCGCCCGCGGCGATGTCATGCATCGATCGTCGTACTCGGCGGTGATCGCTGTTCCAACGACACTTCTTGGAGGACCTCCGCGGCACCTTTCGTGGGTGGCCAGTTAGCCCACGACCGTTCGTCAATTCGCACCGTCCGGCTGCCGCCTTATGTCTGAAAATTGGAATCCAGCCTCCGCTTCGTTGTCACGCGGCGACGCCACGAATCGAGTTCCGGCGGCACTCCGTACCGCGACGACACGTCTGCCTCGATCCGATCAGCTCGCGACGCCGATCGCGTTTTGTATCTTCAACCGCCCCGATCTGACCGAGCGAGTCTTTCAAGCGATCGCCCGGCAACGTCCCCGGCACTTGCTCGTGATCTCCGATGGCCCCCGAGCCGATCGCCCGGCCGAGGCCGAGTTGGTGGCTCGTTGCCGCGAGATCGCCACCTCGGTTGATTGGGAGTGCGATCTGCGGGTCGAGTTCGCCGAGTCCAACCTTGGCTGCAAGACTCGCATCAACAGTGGGTTGACCTGGGCCTTCGAGCAGCATGAGGAACTGATCATTCTCGAGGATGATTGTCTGCCCGAGGACAGCTTCTTCGCGTATGCCGAGGCGATGCTCGCTCGCTACCGCGACGATCGGCGCGTGATGATGATCAGCGGCGATCAGTTTCGGCCGCAAGCCGACGCGCCGTACGACTATTACTTTTCAAAGTGGGCCCACATTTGGGGTTGGGCGAGTTGGCGGCGGGCCTGGCGACTTCGTGACGAGCAACTCGCGACCTGGCCCGAGGCAAGGCGACTCGGCTGGCTCGAGACCTACTTTGAAACCGATCGCGAGCGGGCCCATTGGGAAGCGGTCTTCGACGCGGTCCACGAGGGACGAATCGATACCTGGGATTTTGGCTGGATGTACTCGTGTTGGCTGCAGAGCGGTTGGACCGTTTTGCCAAGCGTGAACCTGGTCACCAACATCGGCTTCGACGCGCGAGCGACTCACACGACCGACGCCGACTCACTGCTTTCACGTCTTCCCACGGGGAAACTCGAGGAGTTGCGCCATCCGCCGGCGGTGGTGCGCGATCGAGTGGCCGACCGTTGGACGCTCGACAACATTTTCCTGCCCGCCGCCGAAACCCCGACTCGACCACCTTGGCTGCGTCGGCGATGGAGGCAGTTGCGTCACTTGGTGTCGCGCTCGGGAACGCGACGAGCCGCCTGATGAAACGAACGATCGGCACGAAGACCCTCAGCGGCCGGACTCCGCTTTTGTGCGAGGAGAGCACCACGCGATGAAGATCGCCATTTTCTCACCCTACTCGACCGTCGCGCCTCACTTCGAGAACGAACTGGAGTTGATGCAATTGCATCTCGATCAGGGCGACACGGTCGAGTATCTCGCATGCTTGGGTGAGCTGCATAACTGCGATTTCAATCCGGACAAGGAAGCCAAGAAGTGTCATGATTGCTTGGCGCGTCGACAGGCGGGCATGACGTTTCTTGATCCG
>JAGQPS010000255.1:0-4673 GCA_020426595.1 Planctomycetales bacterium | reverse complement strand
GCCGGAGCCCGATCTCGATGCGCACCGAGCCTTGCTCGTCCGGCTCATGCGAACCGCTCTGCGATCGTACCGAGCCACGCTTCGTTACCTCGATCGACAGCGACCTGATCGAGTCTATGTCTTCAACGGACGCTTCGCCGGCATGAGGGCGGTGCTCCGCGCGTGTCAGGCGCGGCAAGTGGATTGCCACATCCACGAGCGCGGGTGCGACAACTGGCATTACGACCTATTCGTGAATCACTTGCCCCACGATTTACGCGAGATGGACGCCGCGATCCAGCAGCATTGGAGCCGAGCCGTCGACACCGTCGAGCGCGACACCCAAGCGGCTCAGTGGTTCGAGGATCGTCGACGCGGCGTCGAAAAGAACTGGCATAGTTTCACCGGTAATCAGATCGCCGGTTCGTTGCCCGGGAATTGGCGCGACGATCGTCACAACATCGCGTTGTTCTGCTCCAGCGAACATGAATTCAACGCGATTGGCCCGAGTTGGAAGATGGATCTTTACGCGGGCCAAAATGATGGGATTCGGCGACTCGCCCAGGACCTCAAGACAGCGAACCCCCAAGCGCATCTCTACGTGCGGCTGCATCCCGGGCTCGCCGGCGGCGACAACTCGTACATTAACGAAGCTCGCTCCTTGACCGCCGATAACATGACCGTCATTCCGCCCGAGGAACCGCTCGATACCTACAGCATTATGCAGGCATGCGATACGGTCGTTAGCTTTGGCTCGAGCGTGGGAATCGAGGCGGTGTATTGGGGCAAGCCTTCCGTGTTGCTTGGGCCATGCCAGTACCGATATCTGGGAGGCACCTATCAACCGGCGACTCATGCCGAGGCGGTCGAGTTGTTGGCTCGGCCCCTGCCGGCCCAAGAGCGAACCGGCGCGTTGATCTTTGGTTACTGGCTCCAAACTCGCGGCATCCGCTATCAGTACTTTGAGCCGACGAGTCTCTTTGGTGGCAAGTTCAAGGGACGGGTCGTGCACCCACCGATCGAGAAGGCTCGTGGGTTCAAGCGGCTTCGCAAGAACCTGTCGCGCCTTGGCCGAGACGCGCTCAAGCTGCTGCGTCGCCGCGCCGCCTAGATCACGGATACCGGGCTCGAACGGACCAAACGGCACCCACTCTCGCCCTCACACCGACTCGCGCGGCACTCCATCGAACTAAGTGTGTTGTCATGTACGTTCCTCCCTCCTTCGTTCCACCGCATCCGGAACTTCTGTACCAGTGCATCGAGCGATACGGCTTCGCGACTCTAGTTAGTCAGCAAGGCGGTGACCTACTCGCATCGCATCTGCCAATGCTGCTCGAGCGCGCCGACGGTGGACATGGCGAACTGATCGGGCACCTCGCTGGTCCTAACCCTCAAGCGGCGTTTCAAGGTGGAGAACCGGTACTGGCCATCTTTCATGGGCCCCACACGTATGTCTCGCCGAGTTGGTACGAGACGGATCGTGCGGTTCCGACCTGGAACTACGTGGCGGTTCATGTCCGGGGGCGAATACGAGTCGAGCAAGATGAGGAGCGACGACTAGCCGACCTCGCGAGACTCGTGACGCACTATGAGTCGAGTCGCGAGCAACCGTGGTCGATCGCCGCCGCGCCGCGCGACTACCTCGTTCAATTGGCCCGCGCGATCGTCGCGTTTCGAGTGGAGATCGAATCGCTCGAGGGGAGTTGGAAGCTGAGTCAGAATCATCCCGTCGCGCGCCGTCTAGCCGTTATCGCGCGGCTCGAATCGCTCGGTACCGACGATGCCACGGAGATCGCTCGACTCATGCGGGAGATGCTGGACTCCAACGGCTAGAAGGCCTCGAGTCCCGTCGACTTTCGTTGCTCGAGACTAAGGTCGTCGCAGCAGGAAATCGGCCAACACGGCTCGATGATCCGACGGCCAACGCGTCGGTGATTCTAGCTCCGCCGCGGAGTTCGTTTCGCCGATGATGGCGGCCGCGGTAATCTCCAGCCCCATGCCTCCGCCATAAATCATGTCGATGCGATCGAGAACTTGGTCGCCGTAAGGGCGTCGTCCGGGAGTGTTGGCGGGGTAGGCGGGAGTCCATGTGATGCCTGGCGCCGCGACCTCGTCGGGATGAGCCGTTCGATAGGCATCGCGCATGCCTGCTTCCCCGAGCCGCCGGGAACCGGTCCAAGCGATAGGAAACCGCAGCGCGGTCTCGGTGGAATTGTCGACCCAACGATCGAGCCCGTCGCGCGCGGCTCGCTCGGTCCAATCAAGGTGCGACGGCTCGTTGAAATCACCCGTCAAGATGACTCGCTCGCCGCGCTCGATTAGCGACGTCACGTTCTCGAGCGTGATGTCATAGCCGCGAGGCCCCGAGGGTTTGTCGGACGCCGCCAAGATCTCCTGGGCGAACATCGCGAGATCGCGCGGAGCGCCGCGTTCCTTTAGCGCATCCTGAACTAGGAAAGGCCCGTACGGACTGGGACTCCAATGGCCGTTCAAGACGACAACGCTCCCGACCGCCCCGCAATCGACTCGCGCGGCGTCGAGCGGACCGGTCGCCGCGACGGGCTCGATCGGTAACCGTGAGTAGATCGAACCAACGCGCGACCAACCCTCGCCCAACGCCTCGAGCAAAGCGTCGGAGCCCGGGCCTTCCTGCACTCCCACCACGTCCGCTTGGGATTGCCGGATGATGTCGGCGATTTCATCGAGGCGGGACCCTCCAAAGTCATCATTGAAGAAGCCGACGTTCGCGGCATTGGCTCCCGCCTGCAAGATGTTGAAGCTGACGACTCGTAGCCCGAGACTCGTCGGTCCTTCCAGCATCGATCGCGGGTCGGGAGGAGCGGGTTGCTGGCTCGGAGTCGCTTGCATCAGTCGCTCCTTCCAGAATTCCAGAGCCAGTTCATGCGGCGCGAGCACCTCGCGGCGACGAGCCTCATCAGCGACATTGGCCTGAACGCGCGCGATGCGCTCCTGGCTCCAGTCCAAGAAGAACCGCACGCTCTCGCGCTGGATTGGAGGGGCGATTTGTCCCGGTGCGCTAAGATCCCAGGCCGCCGTCGAGGCGAATCGAAACGTGTGCGCGAGATTCGTGACGGCTCGCACGAGAAACCACCCCGGTTCGTCAAACGTGACCACGGATTCCAAGGTTTGGTCGGTCAACGCCAACGCCGGAATGCGCTTGTGAACTCGACCATTGTGAATGACTTCAACGGCACTCACCGGGTCTTGCGATAGGAGTCGAATCGCGAGCCGCACGGTGAGTTGGTTCGCGTCGGCGAGTTCCAGCTTGCCGCCCGGTGGCTGATCATTGGCGGTCACGATCAGCAACGGGCCATTGCTGACGAAACAGCGACCTTGTCGCAGGGCCGCGAACCAACTTTCCGCGGTGAGCGGAGCCTCGGCTCGCACGTAAACGCGGTTGTATCCCACGGGATTGGGCAAGACTCCCGACGCACTGCCCGCGCTCGGCGGCAGCCGAAAACCGGCATTGAGCGCGTGGTAATAGATTTCCTGGGTCCAGTAGCCGTTCCCCAACGGGCTTGGCAATCGCTGTTCATCGCGCGGACGTCCCCATGCTTCGCTGGCCAACATCTGGTCGCGACACATATGGTTGTTGGCGAGGCCGATCGAGTTCATCCGGCCCGATGCGAGCCAGGTGGGAGTGTCCCACCAGAAAGGCTTTTCGATGTCGATCCAAGTCGCTTCGTTCTCCGACCTTGCCCGCTCGGCGAAAGTCAACGGCGAGGGAAACTCACGATCGTCCGTGCGAATATCGATCGGCTTGTCGAGGCCAAAGTAGAGCAACGCCCCACCCTCTCGCTCGTCCTCGCCGGCGAGCAAGGTGAAGAGTCGCTCGGATCCAGAAGGGTCGGTCGTCGTCGCCTGGAACGTTTGGGTTGGCACCGGAAAGTCGGTCCACACATTGCTGTTGTTCCACCAGGAAACAGCGGCCGCGAAGTCTAGGTCTTCCGCCTCCATCAACAACGGCACTTCGTGCAAGGGTCGATGGAGATGCAGGTCGGCCGAGAACCAGCCAAGCTCACGCATGTCGACCAGTCGCTCGAATCGATGTTCGAGCGTCGTGGTTTCGTCCTCCGCGATGGTTAGCTTGCCTGAAAGTCGAAGGAACTCGGGCCCCTTTTCAATGTCGTAGTGGTATTCCCCCACGGGGAGCTCCAAGGCATGGCCCGTTTCAACCACGAAATGGTCGTGCCAGAACGGAACCGACTCGGGATGAACCACTTCTCCCGAGGCATCCTTCAGGTGGATGCGAAACGCCACGTTCCCGCCCTGCCCATCCGTCACGGCAACGACAAGTTGGCCGGTTTCCAAAGCCGAACAGGACGGGGTCATGTGCGCCGCGAGGCAAACCAAACCAACGATCAAAGGCACGTACCTTCGAGCGGCAAAGGCAAGCTTAACGACGGTGTGTGGCTCTGGCACGGAAGTCATCATCGTGAGTTCCCAATCGAATCGCGGTTCGTTCGTGTCCCTGGGGACGCCACCTTCTAGGGGCGCTTTTTAGTCGACGGCAGGCATCGCTCGGACTGTCATTCGGATGGGGCACCGGACTATGGTAAAACAGAGGGTATTCCCTAACGACAACGCGTTCCCTAAGTGACCGCGACTTTCTCTCTTGAGGTGCAGCGTGAGCGATGTATCGAAAGCCGCCTGGGCTCGAGCATCGGCATTGG
>JAGQPS010000254.1 GCA_020426595.1 Planctomycetales bacterium | reverse complement strand
AGCCGAAGCCGACGCCATCCTCGTTGGCGCGGGGACGATTCGGACGGATAACCCCAAGCTGTTGATTCGCGATCCGCGGCTGGTACAGACACGAATCGAATCGGGGAGAACGCCTCATCCCGCGAAGGTCACGCTCACTCGCGGCGGTGATCTTGATCCGGCCGCGAACTTCTTTCAGCTCGGCCAGCAAGAGAAGATCGTGTACTGCGCTGGGAGTCGCGCGGAGACTCAGCGGGCGCTGCTTGGAACCGCGGCGACGGTGGTCGGTTTGGATGGCGAACGAGTCGAACTGTCGGTTTTGCTCGAGGACTTGGCCGGCCGAGGGATTGAGCGGTTGCTCGTCGAAGGAGGCACGTCGCTCAACACTCAGCTCCTTGGCCTCGACCTGGTTGACGAACTGCGGATCGCCATCGCTCCCCAAATCGTGGCGGAGTCGGAGGCACCACGGCTCATTCACACCGATGGTCCCGTGCCTCATTTCAACCAACAACTTCGCTTGTTCGCGGTGGAGCAATTGGGGGAATGCGCGGTGCTGCATTATCGACGACCGGTGACGGCATGAATCTTGAATCGATGCCGTCGGATCCGCTCGACGATCGCGCCTGGCTCGAGCAGGCGATTGAGCTCTCACGTCGGTGTCCTCCGCGAGACTCGTCGTTCGCCGTCGGCGCCATCATCGTGGGCGACGGCGGGAGGCCATTGGTGGATGGATACAGTCTCGAGACCGGCGACTCGGTGCATGCCGAGGAAGTCGCGTTGGCCAAGGCGGAACAATTGGCGATCGAGGTCACGGGTGCGACGCTTTATTCATCGCTCGAACCATGCAGCGTCCGGCTCTCGGGAAAACGCTCCTGCACATCTCGGATCATCGCGGCTGGCCTTCGCAAGGTCGTGTTCGCCATGCGCGAGCCTCCGACGTTTGTTGAGTGCGAAGGCTTGGCTCAATTGCGAGCCGCGGGGATCGAGGTCGTGGAGATTCCAGACTTGGCGGCTCGAGTGGCCCAAGTCAATCAACACTTGCCGTTTGAGCGGGGCTAGGCAAGAGTCCTTAGTTCCAACGACGTGAGTGACGCACGGCTTCCGGCTCCCGGCCGCCCACTCAAGATCGCACCGCGTGTTGGACAAGAGGAGTCGCTCGATGCACGCCGCGCTGATCTATCCCCACCAGCTTTTCACTCGGCATCCCGCTTTGGAGTCGGCGCGATGTTGTGTGTTCGTCGAGGAACCTCTGTTCTTTCGGCAGTATCGATTCCATGCCCACAAGCTCGTGCTGCATCGCGCCTCGATGAGACACTACGCCGATCGGCTAAGGCAAAAGGGGCTCGACGTGCGCTACGTCGAGTCGGCTGGGTTGGAACGAACCGAACAAATCGGTGCTTGGTTGACCGAGCAGGGAATCCGCTCGGCATGCGTGGTTGATCCGTGTGACGCGTGGCTGGAACAACGATTGCGCGGAGGTTGCGAGCGGCACGCGATCGAACTGCGAATCCTTCCGGATCCCGACTTCTTGACGCCTTGGAGCGAGTTCGAATCCTGGGGAGGCGAATCGGAGTCTTGGTACTTCCACGACTTCTATATTCAGCAGCGCAAGCGTCTTGAATTGCTGCTCGATTCTCGCGGCAAGCCGATCGGCGGGAAGTGGAGTTTCGACCGAGAGAATCGCAAGAAGCTCCCCAAGGGCACCGTCGTACCCAGCGTGACTCGTCCCGCGGCGAACGCGGCGGTGGTCGAGGCGCGTGACTACGTCGCTCGAGAGTTTCCCGCGGCTTATGGTGATCCGAGCACGTTTTCGTTTCCCGTGACTCGAGACCAAGCACTCACGTGGCTCGATGAGTTCCTCGAAAGTCGGTTCGAACAATTCGGCGTTTACGAGGATTCGATTTCCAGCACGCAAACGATGTTGTTCCATTCGGTGCTGACTCCGATGCTCAACATCGGACTGTTGTCACCGCGCGAGGTCGTCGATCGGTCGATTGAGTACGCGGATCGGGTGCCGCTCAATTCACTGGAAGGTTTCGTGAGACAAGTGATTGGTTGGCGAGAGTTCATTCGAGGCGTTTACAAGTGGCGGGGGACTCGCCAACGCACGACCAACTTCTGGGGTCACACCCGGCGTCTGCCATCATCGTTCTACGATGGAACCACCGGGATCGTACCTCTCGATACCGTGGTCCGACGAGTGCTCGATGGCGCCTACTGCCATCACATTGAACGGTTGATGATCGCCGGAAATTTTATGCTGTTGTGTGGGATTGATCCGGACGACGTTTATCGCTGGTTCATGGAGCTGTTCATCGACGCATATGATTGGGTGATGGTCCCGAACGTTTATGGGATGAGCCAACATGCCGACGGCGGACTCATGACCACCAAGCCGTACATCAGTGGTTCGAACTACGTGCTGAAGATGAGCGATTTTCGCAAGGGAGACTGGTGCGAGATTTGGGACGCCCTGTATTGGAGTTTCATCGATCGCCACCGCGACTTCTTCGCGGCGAACCACCGCATGTCGGTCATGACGGCCCAGCTCAAACGCATGGGCGAGAAACTCGACCACCATCGCGGAACCGCCGAACGATTTCTTGATCGACTCGGTTAGCTCGATGGGGTAGCGGCAATCACATGCCAGTTCTTCGTGCCAACACACCAACCGACCCAACAAACCGCGACGCCGACATCGGTCTCGGCACGGCTTGAGTTCAACGCGTCGGTCCGGCTTGTCCCCATTGCGGCGGTCCACTCCGTGGGAGCTCCTCTCACAACGGCCGTTTGCCCCCCCATCGGCAGCGGCGACTCGGTTCGATCCCACCACTGGATTCGTGTAAACTACCGGGGAGGTAAGTCTGTCGTTTCTCGAAGGAACCAACCGATGGCTCATGGTGAACGAATCACCCGAAGAACCGTGTTGCGTGGGGCCGGCGTGGCAGTCGCCTTGCCCTGGCTGAATGCCATGAGTCCCGCATTGGCTCGTGCCCAGGAAGAGGGCGAGTCGGGGAAACCTCCTGTCCGTTTGGCTTACTTCTATGTGCCCAACGGCGTGCACATGCCGGCTTGGCGTCCAACCGAGCCGGTCGCGGAAGGGGCCGAGGCTCCGACCGGACGACGAGAACACTCGCTCGACGAGTTGCCTCCGACCATGCGATCACTCGAGCCGGTCAAGGACCGAGTCATGGTGATCAGTGGCTTGGCCGCGGATCACTGTAACGGGAACAGCGCGGCTCATGAACCGGCGGGCGGTGGCTTCCTCGTGGGGCAGCGGTGCAAACATTCCGAGGAGCCCGAGGTCGGTGGCATTTCGGTCGACCAACTGGTGGCCCGTCAAGTGGGACTGCAAACCCCCGTCGACAGCCTCGCCCTCGGCATCGATCCTGGCCATCGTGGTGATCATGGCTACAGCGGCACCTACATGTCGCACATTTCGTGGCGGAGCAAAACGACTCCCGCGGCCCTCGAACTCAATCCTCGACAAGTCTACGAGCGGCTCTTCGCGAACCGAACGCCGCGGCGTCCCGACTGGAGCCAAAGTCGTGGTGTCGCTCGGTTGGATTCCAACTCGATCGAAGGGAGCATTCTTGACCTCGTGAGGGAGGACGCGGCGTCGATGCAGCGTCAATTGGGGTACGAGGATCGTCGCAAGTTGGCCGAGTATCTCGAAGGTCTTCATAGTATCGAGCGACGCATCGCGCTGGCGGACCAAGACCGGCACTCACACCATCAGGATGCCTTCGCCGGTGAGCGATCGCTGGAGGACGACGATCCCGAATTGGCTCCACTCATCATTCCTGAAGGGAAGGGGATTCCGAGCCTGTATGCCGACCATGTCAACTTGATGCTCGACATTCTGACCCTTGCGTTTCAAACCGACACGACTCGAGTCGCCTCGTTCATGTTCTCGTACGAGAAGTCTGGGCGATCCTATCGAGAAATCGAAGCTCCGGGGTCACACCACAGCACGTCGCATCATCAAGGCAAGGCCGAGAATCACACCGAGTTGACTCGCATCAACACGCATCACATGGATCTCTTCGCGCGCATGCTCCAGCGCATGTCCGAGATTCCCGAAGGTGATGGTTCGTTGCTGGACAACGTGATGATTCTCTATGGATCGGGGATCAGCGATGGGAATAGTCACAACCATGACGATCTCCCGATTCTCGTCGCCGGTGGAGCGGGAGGAACGATGCGTGGAGGTCGCCACCTGCTCTGTGGTGATAAGACTCCTCTGTGCAACCTCTATCTCGAGATGCTGCAACGCGTGGGAATGCCGCACGAGAGCTTCGGTGACAGCACGGGCCTGTTGGGCGACTTGGGCTGAAGTAATCGGCCCCGAGACGCGAGCAAATGCTGAATTCGCACTTCTCCCGTGAGCCTCTCGATGGATTCGTGGTTCGTGATTGACAAGAAAGCTGGGCGGCCAGTGGCGACCTTGTTACTGGGAGTCGTTGTCTGGCTAGGTGTTACGAGCTTGAGCTGGGCACAGCCGGGCCAAACCGAGAACGAGTTGTCCTGGGATCGCAGTATTCGGCCGCTCGTGGGGCGGTTCTGCTTGCGCTGCCACAACGATGATCAAACGCGGGGAGACATCAACCTCTCCAGCGACGAGAATCCGCTGCAGATCAAGGCGAGTCGCGAGAAATGGACGCGGGCGCTCGAGGCTCTGCGAGATGAGGCGATGCCTCCCGATGACGCGCCTCTGCCGTCGAGCGAGGAACGCGACTTGTTGGTTCGCTTCCTCGAGGAAACGCTCGAGCGGATCGACTGTGATGCGACGACCGATCCGGGGAGGCCAGTGGTTCGTCGACTCAATCGCACCGAGTACGACCTGACCATCCTGGACCTCACGGGACTGGATCTGGGACTGGCCAAGGACTTTCCGCCCGACCCTAGCGGTTATGGCTTCGACAACATTGGCGACGTGTTGACGCTTTCGCCCGTGCAAGTAGAGCAATACGATTCCGCGGCGCGGCGAATCGTTGACGTGTTGTTGCTTGGTTCGCCGGACAGTGAAGCCGATGATCCAGCGGCTCAAGCGGCGTTCCTTGCGATCTTTGCTCCAGCCCTCGACGACCAAGGCGACTGGTCGCTTGACGAGCCGCGTGCGGCGGCGCGCGAGATCCTGTTTCGCTTCGCCGAACGGGCGTTCCGCCGGCCGATCGACGACACGTATGTCGATCGCTTGCTGATGATCTACGATCGAGCTCGCGAACAACAAGCGAGTTTCCAAGCAGCGGTCGGTTACGGATTGCGAGCCGTGCTGATCTCACCCCGATTCCTGATGCGAGTCGAACAGACCCAGCCGGACACCACGGAACCGTACTTGGTCGATGCGCATGACCTGGCGAATCGCCTGAGTTATTTTCTGTGGAGCCGCCCGCCCGATCGGGAGCTGCTTGATCGCGCGGCGGATGGTTCCTTGCTCGAGATCGAAGTGTTGCGAGCGCAAGCGACTCGCATGTTGCGTGATCCGAGGAGCGAAGCGTTTGTCGAGAGCTTTTTCGGACAGTGGCTCGAGCTGCGCGGTCTGGACACCCATCGCCCCGATCCGACGTCGTTTCCGGAATTCACCGATCAGCTCCGCGAGGCGATGCGTGGCGAAGCCTTGGCGGTACTTCGTGAGATGGTTCGTGACGACCGGTCGATCATGACGATCATCGACGCCGACTTTACCTACGTCGATCAGTCGCTGGCGGCTCTCTATGAACTTGAAGGCGAATTCGGTGAGACGCTGCAGCGCGTCACACTCGACGATCGACGACGAGGCGGACTTCTCACGAGCGCCGCGCTGTTGATGATTCAGTCCGATCCGCAACGAGTCAATGTGCCACGACGAGGGAACTTCATCGCCGGTCGTGTCCTCGGATCGCCTCCTCCTCCGCCCCCGCCGAATGTTCCCAGCCTCGAGGAGTCCGCGGGGAATGCCGGTGAGCTGACGCTGCGCGAACGTCTGGAACTTCATCGCAGCAAACCCGAGTGCATGGGGTGTCATGCCAAGATCGACCCACTTGGCTTCGCGCTGCAGAACTACGATGCGATCGGGCGTTGGCGAAACGAGGAAGCGAGTCAACCGATCGACGCGTCGGGGGTCCTGCCCGATGGACGTGAGTTTTCCGGACCGGCGGAGTTCAAGGATTTGATGTTGGCGGAACGCGAGGCATTCGCTCGGACGATGTCCGAAAACTTGCTGATCTACGCGCTGGGCCGTGGTCTTCAGGGACCCGACCAATGTGTCGTGGACGACATGGTGAACGCGAATCTCGCGGCCGACGGCAAGTTCTCGACGCTGATCGAGGAAATCGTCGTGAGCCTGCCATTTCGATTCCGCCGCAATCCGCTCGATTGATCCGACTCTTGCGGTAAGGCGACTACGAAGGTCCACGGCATGTCGAGTTCTGAATCGGTGGTCGCGTCGCTCGTTCGTCATGCCCAGGACTTCGCCCTGCGTTGGGAGATGGGGCCACTTCTTTCGGCGAGCGACGCGGATCGACTCTTGGACCGGGCGTGCGATGTTTTGGACGACGCACAACTGAGCGACTTGGTGGTTGCCGTTGGTTTCTGGCTCGGTGAACACTGGATCCATCTTGCCGGTGGTCGATGGGGCGGTTGGGACGAGCCGGTCGCGCCTCGCGTCGAGTGTGGAGGTTTGATCGTTAGTCCAATCGATGCGGTGCGGCGACGCGTCGAACGGGCGGATTCGAAGACTCTCAACGAGCTGACGGAGCGGCTGCGGTCCTCGCTTTCCCAGGGAACGTTCGAGCCGGACTCGGCGGTGGATCTCAACGCGCGAGCCTGGGACAAACTCGCCGACGACAGCCACTTTGTCGCGGCGGAATCGATCGTCCAGGGCGCCCAGGTCTCCGCCAGTCAGCTCGATTCCTGGCTTGTCGATTCCGACGTCAACGGTTGTCGAGTCTTGTTGCTGGGAGCTGGCGGAGGAACTCATGCGCCTCTATTCGCCGCCGCGGGGGCACAAGTGACGGTGGTCGATATCAGTCCGCGAATGCTGGCTCGCGATAAGATGTTGGCGACGCGACTGGGCCATTCCATCAACATGGTGCGAGCCTCGGCCGACGCGCTGCCGAAACTCGACGACGAGCCATTCGACACGGTGATTCAGCCGGTGGTGAGCTGCTACCTGCCAGATGTTCGCGCTTTGTATCGCGAGGTGCATCGAGTCCTGCGTCCCGGCGGACTCTATCTGTCCCAACACAAGCAGCCGGCCGCGATGCGGACTCGATGGAATACCATTCATCGCGAATTCGAATTGACGACCGGAGTCGCGGATGAGAGTCCCTTACATGAGTCTGGCACGCGGGAATTCGCGCACGGTCTGGACGCTCTTCTGGGAGGACTTTGCCGAGCCGGATTCGTGATCGAGGACGTGCATGAACCGCTTCGAGCGGATGCTTGGTCGGACGCCGGAAGTCTCGAACACTTGGCGAGCCACACACAGCCCTATCTTAAGATCAAGGCCCGTCGTCTCGCGTAAGCCAACACTCTTATGACTCTGTTCCAAGGGCCGCGGTTTGCCCGATTGTCGGCGTGCGACAGTGTCGGCTTTTGCTCCGCAAAAGCAGGTTGCGCGTACTTAC
>JAGQPS010000253.1 GCA_020426595.1 Planctomycetales bacterium | reverse complement strand
TGAACGTGAAAGACTGCTCAAGTTCGGCCTTCCTCTCGGCAAGGCGATCGAGGAGGTCATCACGATCGTAGCCCCAGCGACATTCTACCGCTGGAGGCGTGAGGCTTCACGCGGAAAGAAGCGAAAGCCTCGGTCTCTTGGGAAGAGCCAGGTGCTCCGCGACCTTGTGATTCAGGTGGCTCCGCCCACGGGTTTCGGCTACACCAAGATCTTGGGAGAGCTTCGACGCCTCGGCATCTCTCGGATCTGTCGCCAGACGGTCAAAAACATCCTCAAGGAGGAAGGGATTGAGCCGGGCCCGAAACGGTCACGCGGCACGTGGGGCGAGTTCCTCAAAGCCCACGCCGAAACGCTCTGGGCGTGCGACTTCTTCACCAAGCGAGCAGTCACGGCTCAGGGGATCGTCGATCTCTATGTGTTGGTGTTTATGCACTTGGAGACCCGAGAGATCATCTGAACAAAGTCGACTCGAAAATCCAATTCCCAGTGGTTGACGGAGCAGGCCAAGGAGTTCGTCGAGCGAATCAAGACGCGTGAACATCTTCCGACTCACTTGGTCCACGACCGCGACACGAAGTTCTCAGCGGAGTTTAAGGACGCGATGAAGGCTGCTGGGATCCAGTGCAAGAAGCTCCCCGTACGATCGCCGAACTTGAACGCGAGAGTCGAGCGAGTCATCCAGACGATCAAGCATGAGTGCCTACAGCACTTCATTGTTCTTGGCCGCGACCATCTCGACTAGTTGATCAAGACGTACACGGCCCACCACAACACCAATCGCCCGCACAGCCATCGAAACCACCGGCCGCCGTGTGATCAAGCAGAGGTCCCCGAGTGGACGACCATCAAGCTCGAGGACGTTGAATGTCGTGAGCAGCTCGGCGGCGTGATCAAGTCGACGCATCGCAAAGCGGCTTGAAACTGGTCTTTGGTCGCCGCTTCGTCCGTCAATGTTCTGCGTTCGCGGTCCGCGCCACCGTGAAAATCGGGTCGTTGCCGTCCGCATTAGGGCCATGCACCCGCTCTCCGCCGTAGGCGATTGAAAGTTTGGGTTCAGTTTTCAGCTACCGTCTTGCTTTTCCGACCCTGGCCTTTGCCTGTCAAAAACATGTTCAGTCGCTATATACCGCGCGCAAATCGACAGCAGATAGGTAAGTGTCGTTGCAATTGCAAAAATAAAGATCCAAATCACTGACCAAAATACTTTAGAGGTCGCGACTCGAATTGACTCGAACAAGCTCTCCTCTGTGTGTTCGCGCCATGCCGAGCAGACGAATATCTCAAAAATGAAACTAAAGGCGACAGAGACGCCGCCCGCCAAGATGACGAAAGTCTGTCCGGCTCCGGTAGAGTTTCTCCGATAACGCCAACAGGCGATGGCGCTCGTCAGCACGCAGCCTATCCCGAAGACAATCGTGACCAGGTGGTATCCGATATGCATCTCTATTGAGATCACGGCGGCGATCAATGCTATCCAGGTAAGTATGTCGGCTGAGGTGAAACGAATGAGAGGTTTCATATCAATATTCCGGGACCATCGGACGTTCGAGGTTTTGGTCTGTAAAAACGTATCCTAAGTAGTTGGAGGTCTTACTCGACAGTGCGCCCCGCCCACAACGCTTTTTGTCTACCTGTGACTAGCTTGAAGAGAATGGTCCCGCACTTGCTGGGCCAGCTGGGATAATTCGTCAACTTTCTCTCAGCCGTCTGCGGAGAATCAGTTTGGAAATAGAACTGGGTACTCACTCTACAGTGAAGTTCGGGTTTGTCTTTAATGGGGTAGGGATGCCAGAGCATCCGTCCAATCGACGGGAGGTGTACCACTGGCTCGCTGAATCCAGTCCAATACTCGTGGTCGCGAGGGAGATACTGTCAGAAGTTGTGTTCTAGAGGAGAGGAAGAAGGCGGCGTATCCTGCTGTTGATTTGCTTCATTTCATCAGCGGCCCAACGAGGGCAACGGGGGTACGCCACCATGTCCAAGTGTACGAGAACCGAAGCTGGGTTTCCAGAGGTCGAGGATTCGCGAGGAGCCACGGTCGAGTTCGCAAGGCAAGTCGCCGACCAGGCGCCTCTCGATGAGATCGTCCGCCAAGGAGCCCAACGCATGCTCCAAGCGGCCATCGATGCCGAGGTCGCGGAGTTCATCGAGAAGCATCGCGATCGAACCGACAGGGACGAAAATCGGCTCGTGGTCCGCGGCGGATATCTGCCTCAACGCGAGATCACCACGGGCCCGGGGTAGCTGGCGGTGCGGCGACCTCGCGTGCGTGACAGTTCCGACAGTGCCGATCAGCGAGTCTCCTTCACCCCCAAGATCCTTCCGTCCTACCTGCGGAAATCCAAGTCGCTTGAGGAGTTCATCCCGTGGCTATACCTCAAGGGAATCTCCACGAACGACTTCAATGAGGTGCTGGGCAAGCTGTTCGGTCGGGAGGTCGACGGATTCAGTGCCAACGTCGTCACGCGGCTCAAGGAACGATGGAGTCAGGAATACGACCAGTGGAACCGACGAAGTCTCACGGACAAGAAGTACGTGTACATCTGGGCGGACGGCATTCACAGCAACGTCAGGCCGGAATCTCCCGAGAACAAGAAGCAATGCTTGCTGGTTCTGATCGGAGCTAGTCGTGCGGCCGGCCATCCCTGTTCAAGGTTGGGTCTTGAGCTGATGTTAAAGGTTGTGAGCAAGTACCGACTTGTTGACGCCA
Source organism: Planctomycetales bacterium (assembly GCA_020426595.1). Classification (GTDB taxonomy): domain Bacteria; phylum Planctomycetota; class Planctomycetia; order Pirellulales; family Pirellulaceae; genus UBA11682. Next base: position 4,927 of record JAGQPS010000253.1, on the reverse strand, counting down.
AAGTAGGTCGCCAAAGTCACGATGACCTGACGGCTAAACGGCTTCTTGCCGCTGAGAATTTCCGAAATTGTGGACTTGGGGATTTTCGTGTCGCGGTGTAATCGCGCCTGGTTCACGCCGTTCGCTTCCATCAGATGGAGCAACATATCGGCATCCGACGCTGGCGGCACTTGATGGTGATTGTCTTCGTAGGTCGCGACCAAGTCGCTCAGCGCATCCAGGTACAGCAGCACACCTTTCGAATGGCGTTCTTCGGTGAGGAGCTGATCGAGCACCTCTTGCGCCGCTGCTAGTTCGGCCTCGGAACGGATAGAAGTCAGCGGGAACTTCATGATCAATCCGAGGTAATCGTCTTGGATCTTGCCTTTGAACCGGCTGGCAATCCGGGATGTCGTCGTCATGGCCACTCTCCGCGCGGGATTCTCAAGTGAGTAGGACTAGCCCAGGTCCAGGTTTACTCCCTGCCCTTACGCGTCTTCATGGGCTGCTTGGGCCCTGAGGCGAAGCAACCGCATTCCGCCTTCCACTTGTCTTGGTCGTATTCCTTGTGAGTCATCACCTTTAGGATGAAGACCTTCTGGCTTGGGTACAGGATCCGACAGACCAAACGGTATTTGTTCCCTCCGACGTTAAAGACAGCGCAGTTGCCCACGAGGTCCGCGGTCCCAAACGTCGTCTTGGTGTCCGACCAGTTCCGCCAAGCCACCGACTTGTCGCTGACGTGCGTATGCCAAGCCCGCAGTGGCCCTTCGGAATCGTGGTGGTTGGGAGCTTCCCAAAACTGCCGGAGTCCAGATTTCTAGGTTGACCGCGCGTGCTTCGCACTCGCCTGTTCTCTATCGACATCGAACTGGCATACTTGTTCGCAAAGCACGAACAATCAAGCTAGATGCGCGCCTTGGACCCATTTACCTGGGGCAACGGCTGGCCGACTTCACCACTGACGACTTGTAGCCACTCCGATGGCTCCATGGCGAAAGGTCCTCGTAGTGCCGTAATGCGCGAGCGCGCGCGGAAGCTCCAGCAGGTCGTGAGAACTAGAGCTTGTCGTTCTTGTGGAACGAGGCGATCAAGTGGGACTGGATGACGTCGAGGATGGCTTGGGCGACGGTGGGTTTCGTGCCTTGGCTGGATCCGAATAGTTCGCCGCCAGGTCCGAGGATCTCCACGCTGTTGGTGTCGGAGTTCATCGCCTCGGGGCCGTTGAGTACGATCAGGTCGCAGCTCTTTCGTTCGAGCTTCGTGATGGCTCGAAAACGGGGATCCTCCGTTTCCAAGGCGAATCCCACCGTCCACTGATCGTCGCGTTTCTCGGCGCCTAGGGTCGCGACGATGTCCTCGGTTTCCCACAGCTCCAACATCAACGGAGCGCCGGTCTTGGCGATCTTCTGATCGGCTACTCGGACCGGCCGGTAATCGCATGGAGCCGCGGCTCCGATCAAGCCATCGCAGTCGGCGAACATCTCGCGGCTCGCCCTCAGCATCTCACTGGTCGTCACCACGTCGATCCGCCGCGCCGCGCACGGATAGTCGACTCCGACGGGACCAGTAACAACGATCACTTCGTGGCCGAGATCCAACGCGGCCTCGCACAGCGCGACGCCCATCTTGCCGCTAGAGGAATTGGTGAGGTAGCGAACCGGGTCCAGGTACTGTCGAGTTGGTCCCGAAGTAATCAGGATCTTGGCCACGGATGTCTCCTTGGCGTCGGTCGCCCTAGCGCGAGGCGGATAGAAGGCGCTGAATCATCGTCAGTAGCTCATCGGGCTCGGCCATGCGCCCCGAGCCTTGCTCGCGACACGCTTGCCAGCCCTCAGCCGGTTCGGCGAAGAGTACGCCATCGTCACGTAATCGAGCGACGTTGCGCTGTACCGCCGCTTGGCTCCACATCTGATGGTTCATCGCCGGCGCGACCAGAATCGGGCACGTCCGAGCGAGATAGGCGGTGGAAACGAGATCGTCGGCGAGACCATGAGCCGCCTTGCCGAGAAAGTCGGCGGAAGCGGGAGCGACCACCATCAGGTCGATGCCTCGTGTCAGTTCGATATGAGGCCCGAGCGGCCAATGCGGATCGAAGCTCTCACTCGCGACCGGGCGTCCCGAAAGAGCCGCGAAGGTGGCTGGACCCACGAACTCCCGGGCCGCTCGAGTCATCATGACCGACACACCGATGTCCGCTTGGGCCATCCGGCTCACCAGCTGACAAACCTTGTAAGCCGCGATGCCGCCGGTAACCGCGACCAATACCTCGCCCGCTTGATTGGCCACATGCCGCCTCATCAAAAAAAGCGTCGGTCGAGCCAGGCACGAACCGCTCGCCGCGCGACCCCGCCCTGCCTATCGCGACCAACCGACGAGGCTCGCGAGACGCACCACGACGCTCGCTAGGAACGCCGCGCCTCGCAATCGCGCGGGCTCGACGTCGCCGAGCCCGATCCCAGGTCAAACGATCAGGGGTCCGACCTGGGCCGAGCGAGGCCGTTGCGTTGGCGCTGGAGCCCCCAAGTCACGCGAACGAATCGAGCGACAAGGACTCCGCGAGCCAGGTTTAAAGGTCGTCGAGATCGAACTCCGGACCCTCGGCGCCACGATCGCCGGTGTAGCGGACTTCGTTGGACGTATCGAGGAAGATCTTGTCCTGGAGAATCTCTTGCAAGACGATCGCCATCTTGTCATGAGTCGCCAAATCGACCAGCGGTCGGCTGCCTCGGTTGAGCTGCACCAGCCGCTTTTGGATCAAGGTTGAGAGTTTGAAGCGGCCTCCAACCTTGTTGACGATCGCTTCTTCTTTCAACTCGTCGTACATCGTTACGCGTCTCCGGCGCTCATTAACAACTGGCAGATTTCCCGAGCCGCCTGGCCCGGGTCATGATTCACGATCGTGTGGCGGTAGCGAGGAGCCACTTCCAGCTCGGCTCGAGCCACCTCCAAGCGGCGACGCAACGAATCTTCCGTTTCGCTACCGCGGTGACGGAGGCGTCGTTCGAGTTCCTCGAGCGATCCCGGATGAATGAACACCGTGACCGCTTCCGGATAGGTCTCCAACGTGGCCATCGCCCCGTGAACATCGATCTCCAAGAGTATCCATTTACCCTCGGAAAGACCAGTGGTTACGCTCTCGTGCAGCGTCCCGTACCAGTCGCCCCGCCCAAACACCTCGAAACACTCGAGAAACTCCCCGGCCTCGCGGCGGCGGCGGAACTCGTCATGGCTCAAAAAGTGGTAGTCGACCCCGTCGGATTCCCTAGGGCGGGGGGGCCGGGTCGTGGCCGATACGCTGACTTGGATCGGTAGTGGGCAATCGGCCAACAATCGTTTGACGACCGTCGACTTACCAGCGCCGCTGGGGCCGGAAACGATGATCAATCGAGGCTTAAGACTCGCTGCCAACATACCTACCGGACCTCGCTTGGTCGTGGCCGAACGCCCTGGGTTGCCCGATCTCCCCGGGAGCCTGAGCGCCCTGACGATCACTCGACGTTTTGGACCATCTCCCGAATTCGCTCAATCGTCGTTTTGATTTCCACGACGCAGCGAGCGATTTCCACGTCGTTCGCCTTGGATCCGATCGTGTTGGTTTCGCGGTGCATCTCTTGAGTCACGAATTCCAGCTTCCGTCCGTTGCTTTCCGGCGCTTCGAGATACTCGCGAAACTGGCCAAGATGACTGCGGAGACGGACGGCCTCCTCCGAGATGTCGGTCCGATCGGCGAACAGACCCACCTCGCGGACGAGCTCGGACGGCGCGACGTCGGCTCCATGCTCCGCGAGGAGCTTTTGCAGACGATCCAAGAGGCGAGTCCGGTATTGCTCGACGACCTGCGGGGCTCGAGCCAGGATCAGGTCGAGCTGTTCCTCGATCTGCGACAGGTTGGCCAACATGTCGTCGGCCATCGTCGCTCCCTCGCGACTCCGCATCTGGGCCAGCGCGGCGAGCGCCTGGGTGACACTCGATTCCACGATCGGCCAGACCGTATCGATGTCGCTCTGCCGATGCTGGGGATCTTCCAGCACGCCGGGCAACCCCATCAAGGTCTCGACATTGACGGCACGGTTGTCGTCTCCGCCGGCGAACTTGCGAGCGACCTCCACATATCGCCGCAGCAGTGGCTCGTTCAGCAACATGTCACTCGGCGAAACGAGTCGCACGAGGCGAACATTGAGATTGACCGTGCCCCGTTTGAGCTGCTGACGGACCAGCTCCTCGATTCGTGGATCGAGCAGTCCGTAGCCTTCGGAACATCGGACCTGGACTTTGAGAAAGCGGTTGTTGATCGAGCGAATCTCGGTCGCCACATGCAGTTCGGCGGTCGATGCCACCCCTTCGCCATGTCCGGTCATGCTCAGCAGCAAGTGAGACTCCTCGAGTCGAGACGGAAACGGTTTTAGGTGAGGGTCGCGCGGTCCCGAATGGGCTCGGGATGCGATCGTCGATCCAATCGCGACCGCTTGTGGTGTCCACAAGAACGGCGAGCAGCGCCGACATCGCGGCGCTGCTAGGTTGGGCTCGAAGTTTGCTTGGGGCTTCGAGTCCAGGTATTTCACGATCGGTGGGGCGACCCCATTCGATCAAGCGATTCGTTACTGCCCGGAGCCATTAGCGGGAGGAGCCGGTCCTGCCGGTTCCGTGCCGTCCGTACTTGGCGTTTCGGGAGTTCCTTCCACGGAAGGAGTCGTCCCATCACCTGGCTCTCCTGACTCACCACCCGTGGTTTCCGGTGCGGTCAGCTCGGGAGTCGTACCTTCGGGAGTCGACGTCTCTGGAGTCGACGTCTCTGGAGTCGATGTGTTTTCACCGTCACCAGAGGTCGCGTCGCCGGTCGTAGCATCGCCAGTGGTCGTGTCGCCAGTCGTCGCATCGCCAGTGGTCGCATCGCCAGTGGTCGTGTCGCCAGTGGTCGTGTCGCCAGTGGTCGAATCACCGGTCG
>JAGQPS010000252.1 GCA_020426595.1 Planctomycetales bacterium | reverse complement strand
TTTCGATGAGGGCCCGACATGGCCACAATTGCTACGCGTCCAACTGCGGAGTTTAAGCCCAACTGGCAGTTCCTTGTGCCACTTTTTTCCGCGGCGCTACTATCGATACTTGGAGGGTGCTCTAGACAAACCGACTCCGAACTCGAACACGATCACGATCGGGACGCCTTGCTCACGATTCGAGCCGTTGGCGTCCTAGTCCTAGAACTTACAAGTAATGACGGTACGTTATTGCCACCGACTTTGCTTGATCAAGAGTCTAACGTCTTGTGCAGCTGGAGGTTTAAAGTTGCCGTCAATACAGTTTCTGGAGGTGAAGGTTGTGGCGAGAGGAGCGACAACTGGAAGTCTCAACAGATGCGCTGCTATGCAGAATTGATGCCTGTTCGCGAAACGTTTGTTTGGGACATTAATGTGCTGAACGACCGGACGAGTCGCACTCAGATCCTAGGAATCGCCGGACGCGACACGTTCTTCGGCAATTCGGATTCGCCGCAGCCAAAGCTTGGAGACATTCCCATCGATTTGGTCATGCTGATCGGCGTTTCAACGCCTGACGTCGAGGTCTTCGAGCCCAGAGATTTCAACATTGACATACAATTCGATGGCGCTGCTATCGATGCAACTGTTGGCGACTATGGCATTACCCATGTCTGCTTTGCTGATGGTGTCGTCTGGGCCTTAAAGAACGACACTCCCATCTTGATCTTCAGGAAACTCGTCACAGTTCAGGACGCCTTATTGAATAGTCGGGAGTCGGTACTTTCTAAGTATCGCGATGGGATTTAAGGAACAAAACGAAGTCCGCCTGAACTTGAGAAGGCGGGTTCGGTCGGCGTTCCGGCGGGGCGGAGTCGGCCGCGTTAGAATTGGGCGGCGTGGAAAGAATAGAGAGGCGATCGGTGAGACGATCCGGCGTTGAAAGCTCTGCTCCGCACCACAACATTGTGCCGCGCGTTAACAGGCCGTTTTGGCTCGCACCCTCTGAGAGACTCGGAAAGTGCAAACGTGCGATTTTTCGTTGCGGGGAGAGAGCGTGAGAGCGGCTGCTCAGGGATTGATGGCGTTGCTCGGTCTGGCTGGCTTTCGTTTGACTTGGACACAGAAGACGAGTGACACTAACCCCTCGGCTAAGCGACAGGGGGTACTGGTTCAGCCGGCTTCGAACCTTCGCCAACTGTATACCGCGACACGAAATCAGATGCGACGTAAGTCGAGAGCCGAAAAGTTGTTAGCAGTCGTTTTGTACCGCGCGCAAATCTCCCGAAATTGTGATGTAATTGAGACTTAGATCCACGACAAGGCAAAAGGCATCTCTAGGATACTTCATGAGTAGTGTGGAATAAAGAACCGCCATACATGCATGACAGCGACACCTTCTCCATTACCAGTGTCTTTGAACTTCAACTTTGAGTGTCGACTGTAAACGTAAGGATCAGACGGCGCCTTAATGGCCTTCCTCAAGCCAACTAGTTTACCCGCTTGATGCTGATATTTCCTCGATGCAATCGACCTATGCTGCAATAGCCTTGCTCTACCATGACCACCAACAGTAGTCGCCCATGCCCGGCCTATATCCAACTTACTAAAACGTGCGTGCTTGGGAGGGCAGAACGATGAAGCCTAACCTGTTTCAATTCAGTTTGCGACAGATTCTCTGGATCGTTTTTTTCATCAGCCTGCTTGTCGGCGGCGTCGCACAGTTCGTCGAAACATACACCCGCCCCCCCCTGGCAGTGCGGTCACTTATTAATGAGGGGTTTACTGTCGAATGGACGGAAGCACACGGTCAAGGTGATTCCCTGTGGACACCCAACCGAAATGAGAACATTGCAGAGCTCCGGATTTGGGGAGACAGTGACTTGAGCGTTTTAGAAAGTCACGCCAGTACCCTGACTTCAATACGGATACTGGCAATTGAAAACAAGTCGTCGTCGCCAATTGGGCTGGGATTCCTATCAAAACTGACCACTCTTGAGATGGTACTTTTGGATATACCCAGTCTTACTGACGTTTCGGACCTGAAGGGTTTAGAAAATGTCAATTCGGTTCTGCTGTCATGCCCAGTCAACGATCTTGCGCCATTTGAAGACCTACGTCGACTTCGCTGGCTGACCCTCGTAAATGCGAACCATGTCGACCTGAAAGGCCTCGTTCGCCTTGAACTACTCGACACGTTCTATGCCGACGGGACTTTCTCGAACACTCGCGTGCTAGAGCACCACCCCCGTTTGAGAACACTGCGCTTGACCGACAGCGATTCCGACCAAGGTGCTACGACAACGACATACGAAGACCTACTCTATCTAGCTGCCGCAAGGCCAGGGACGAACTTATATCACAATGGCCAACAGGTGCGCGTCGGCGCAGTACAGAATGACGCGCGGTACAAAACGACTGAACATGGTTTCGACCGGTAGATTTCACGGTCAGAGTGGCAAGGCAGCAAACGAAAACTGACGTCGGACCATCGATCGCGTGCGATGGGAGGCCGTGACAGCGGCTTGATGTGGACGGCACCGATCTAATCTTCACAGTGGGCGCGTACCGCGAACGGAGAGATTCGAGCAACGAAGGACTGATCAACGACCAGCCTCACGCCGCCTTGCGATGCATCGACTTGGTCACGCCGCCCAGCTCCCCAGGACATTCAACGTCGTCGCGTCTGCTGGTGGTTATCACCGGCATGCCTTCTTGTTCACACGGAGGCCTGCTGCGGATCCCAGGCTGCCCCGCTTTCTGCTTGACCTGGGCATCGAGTCCCTGGGACATTAATCCTGAGGGATGTCGTCTAAGCGGGGCAAACGAGCCGCGTGATCATCGACGGGGGACCGCAGGCTCATCCGACTTTTCGACTGCCGTTTTGAGCGGCACCTTAAGGCCATTGGTACAAAGAGCTTGTCGGGACCCGAAATCTCACTAGATTTTGTTTTGTACATCTCCCTGAAGGGAGATGATTTCAGGCTCGGAGTTTGCGATGCGCATGACGGCAGCAAAGAAATCGATGACTCGCGACAATCTACTTGAACAATTCGCCGAGCGAAAGCCTCATGCCTTCCTGTTGCGACTTCAGGAGTCGGTGACGACTCGTCAAGGTGCCAGCCATGCGATTGAAATGGGCACCAGCACCTTCACGGAGGTACGTCAAGAAGCGGCTGATGCGGACCCTCGCTCCCACAGTTATTTCGCAATTCACCGGGAGACCTGATTGTGGCAAACGCATTCCTTCTTCGTTTTCAAGAATCCTGCGCCGAAGGCGACAACGCAACGGTGCTGGGGACAGCCACGAAGACATCCGTGGCACGGGAGCAGCCGGACACCGATCCTTCTGTCCGACTCTATTCTGCCTTGGCCTCTGGAACTGAAACAGTAACTAGAACCGCAACCGAGCAACGAGATTCTGACGCCACTGTTGAATCGAAGGCCTTACCAAGAGGCCTCAGCATGGGAACTCAAACTGCGACGGCTGTAAGAGAAACGTCGGACACCGACCCCGGAAACGTCAGCAATCGAGTTCTTCGCCGATGATTTTGACTCTAACCAACTCAGAAGATGCTACCGCCAATTACCTTATCCCTGTACTAGAGGATGCTGGCATTGCTGTGTTGCGCCTCGATACTGACACGCTGATTTCCAACGCCTCTGTTTCACTTTCTGATGGCTGCATTTCCCTAACTGTTCAGGGACACCAGTTAGTTCCTGAAGACGTGGCGCATCTCTGGTATCGCCGCCCGGAGCGACTCCGCTTCAACGGAATCGACGAGTCGCCGGAATCACGTTTCGCCATCAACGAGTGGTCCGAGGCAATAGAAGGTTTTCTTGCCCAAATACCGAGACATCGGTGGATGAATCACCCTGCGACTAACGTGGCATCTTCAAACAAGCTTGAGCAGCTTTCGACTGCGAGATCGCTGGGGCTTTTAACTCCGGGCACACTGTTAACTCAGGATGCTGTAACCGCCCGCCGATTCGCAGACCAGTTTGATGGTTTGGTCATAGCAAAGCCACTGTCGAACGGATACATCGAGCGGCCATCCGGCAAAGATTCGCTAATCTACACGAATCTGGCAGGGCCGGCGCACACTAACTCGTTGCTAGGCCAAGTACTTTTGACAGATAGTCGGGATTCCATCCAGCCTTTCGTCGCCTCATCGCGATACTTTCCTTGTCATCGACCTGCTTCAGCAGGCTGATCGCAAACCGTCGTAGCCAAGCGAGGTTGTCGGCCAAGATTCGGTTTCGAGTTCGAGTCTCATCTTCTCGGAACGTGACATCTAGGCACCAGTGGAGACTGTTTTCGATTCCCCAGTGACCGCGAACACATGTCGCAAACGTCTTTGCGTCGAGCTTGAGTGAACTAAGGTAATAGCGGACCTCGGTACTCCACTTATCCTTCTGCTCTCGATAGCTAACGACAATCCCGACCGTCTCCAGGCCTTGCCAGTCGGACTGCCCCGGGAGGCCCTCCGGTAGCTCGACTTGGTAGTAGGTAATCTCCTCCCTTCGACCGTGACCCTTCCGGTTCTCGATGTGCTTTCGAGCATTCAGCCCGCGAAATTCATCCTCTAGGTGTTTTGTAAGATAGTCGTTGACCGCTTGATGCAGCTTTCCTTGATTGCCTTTTAACGCGAGGACGTAGTCGCCACCGCCCGCCACGATCTTCTCCGCGATGCTCTTTTGGCATCCCGCCGCATCGATGGTTACCACCGCGCCCTTGATGTCGATTTGTTCGATCAGCTTGGGAATCGCAGTGATTTCGTTTGATTTCGCCTCCGTCGCCAATTGGCCTAGACTCAGTCCCTGTTTCGACGACCAGGCACTCACGAGAAAAAGCGGACCAAGCCCCGCCGACTCATCATGACTGCGGCGGAGGGCCTTTCCATCGATCGAAATCACAGGAAATGACTTGTCGTCGGCCGATACGATGAGACGCTGAATCCAGGTCTGGAAACACTCTTGGAACGCCTCGGGACGAATCGCCATTAGGACGCGACCAATGGTGTCGTGAGACGGGATTCCATACGGAAGTGGAAGTTTGTCCTGGAGCCACTGCTTATTGCTTTCAGCCCAAAGGCCGATTCCCCTCGGACCATCGGCTCCCGCGATCACGGCTAGAATCGAAATGACAACAATATCTCCGAGCAAGTGGTGTCGATTGACGGTCGATCGAGGATCGGAAAGACTCTCGAAGTCCTCGAGGATCGATTCGACGCTAAAGACCTCTAACGGTTCCTTCGCCATGGCTTGCTCCTACCTCCGTGAGCGGCAAACGACACGGCGTAGGATTGTCACGAAACGATCTTGCCCGACCAGCCCAATTCAGCCAGAGTTTGCGTTAGCCCTGACGAATCTGGTACAGGCGAATGATCTCGCAACAGATGACTCCGAGTTTGGGTCTTGCCCTACGCTCTTTCAGCAGTATGTGCGCAAACAATGGGATGTTCGGATCACAGTCATCGACGACGCACTTCATGCGGTCGCACTTTTGGCATCGGGAAGCGATGGACACCAGCGTTGCGACATTCGACGAAACAACATGAGTGACGTTGCATATAAACGCGTAGATTTGCCTTCCGGTGTCGCCCAAACCATTCGAAAACTCGTAAAGCGATATGGACTTCGATTTGCGGCAATTGACATGGCGGTCGACCTCGATGGCAATTGGTTTTTTTTCGAGGTAAACCCAAATGGCCAGTGGGCGTGGCTGGATATTTCCGCAGGAATGCGAATCGCAGATTCGTTCGTAAGGGCATTCAGGCATGTCTGAAAACGAGAACGACGATCAGCAGACACCGAACCAGAAGACAGGCTTTATCCAGAGGTGCCTTGATAGGTTTCATGATGCGAGAAGTGGGTTCGTCAATCGACTCGCTTATTGCTCAATGCGAGTGTTCGGACACGAAGATATTTCACTAGCGGACATCGAGCGAGGAGCCTACGACGGGTCGACGCACAAGGATCGAAGTTTAGAAAACGCACAGGAAACCGCACTATTGCTTTCGTCGGCGAAGGAGTGTCATCGAGATGCTGAAGCGAGGCGTACAGCAATCACTGATAAGTGCAAAACATTGCTCACGATGAGTTCAATCCTGATGGGCTTAGTCGGTTTACTTTTACCGAAGGCGTTCGCTTTCGATGCCTTCTGGATGCGTGCCGTTTGTTTCGTTGCAATTCTTGGATTGCTGAATGTTGTAGTTCTTCTGCTGACGTTTTTTGCTGTTGGTCGAGATACCCAAGTGACACTTGACCAGTCAGAGATTGATCTTGAGCCAAAGGATTATGAAAAGAACCGCATCAATCTGTACTTGCAGTGCCAAGTGGCCCTGGACAATCGCACGGACTATTTGGTCGATCTGTACAAGGTGTCTCGATTCTTCTTTCTTGCCTCATTTACTCTTGTCGTCATCCTGTTTTCGATTTCGTTTCTGTCGAGTTCACCACGCAGTGAAACCAGCGAGATCATTCGACAATTGCGAAGTGATCCGAAACTTATCGATCTACTCCGTGGCCCGAAGGGAGAGCAAGGTGAGGATGGGAATAAGGGCGACCAAGGAAGGCAAGGTCCCCAAGGTCGAATTGGTGAAAACGGAAAGGATGCCGTGATTGACGAGGAGAAAATGATTGACCGCATCCTCAACGACCCTCGCCTGAGAAAGCGACTCGAAGATGCCGCAAACCGCGCGGTACAAGATAACTGATCATGGTTTCGACCGGCAGAATCCGGGGTCGAAGCAGCAAGACGCCAATCAAAACCTGACCTCGGACCATCCATCAGGTGTGTCGGAAGGTCGCGATAGAGGGTTGGGGAGAACAGCGTCGACCTGATTTTCACTGTCGGCGCGTACCGCGAACGCAGAATCGCAGTCGACTAAGGAGCGACCCAGGACCAGCCTCAAGCCGCTCTGCGATGCATCGATTTGATCAAGCCGCCAAGTTGTTCGGGGCAACGTCTGAAACCAGCTCGATCGAACGGAGTCGGGCGGCCGGGCGGTCGATTGGAGTTGTAGTGGACGGTGCCAAGAATACGCCTTGCGTCGTATTAAACCTGTACTGTCTCCAACCGCGCGCGCGGTACAAAACGACTGAACATGGATTCGACCGGCAGAATTCAAGGTCAAAACAGCAGAACGCCAATTGAAAACTGACGGTGAACCATCGTTCACCTGCGACGGGAGGCCCTAACAGAGGGCTGAAGTGGACGGCGCCAAGCTAATATTCACAGTCGGCGCGTCCCGCGAGCACAGAATCGCAGTCGAGTAAGCAGCGACCCGGAATCAGTCTCACGCCACCTTGCGATGCGTCGACTTGTTCGCGCCGCTCAGCTCTCCAGGACATGCAACGTACTCGAGCCAGTTCGTGACCGTAACCGGCATGCCTGCTTGTTCACATGGAAGCCGGTCGTCAATCCCAGGCTACATCGCTTTCTGCTTGACCTGGGCATCGAAGCCCTGGGACATTGAGTCCTGAGGAATGTCGTCGAAGCGCGGCAAACGAGCCGTGTGAACATCGATGGGGGACCGCTGGCCCATCCGACTTCTCGACCGTCGTTTTGAGCGGCGATTTATAGTGCCCTCGGAGCCGAGGGAGGCCGGGACCGGGAAGAAGCCCGCAAACCGCTGGTCTGTAATGCGCGCAGACCTTTATTAGGCTTCCGAATATCCACATAGGAGACAACTAGATGGCCAAATGGAGAGAGGCAATCGCGTGGTGTGGCTTTCTATTCTCAACCGTTCTAGGGGTG
>JAGQPS010000251.1 GCA_020426595.1 Planctomycetales bacterium | reverse complement strand
TTGCCACGCTTTTTTTTTTTTTTTATTGGCGAAGCGTGAAAAGCGCAACATCAAAACTCACGCTTCGGGTTTCCTTGGGTTTTGCACGCTTTTGAGTTGGTCGACTGAGGCGATGCGTGAAAGCCGGGACACCAATCTCTCTTGTCGGGGTCCCTTGGGTTGCATCGCGGGATCGAGCTCCGTGTCGGGCTGGCGGCGAGGGATCGGCGCGATACGATGCCGGTCTCGATAGATTCCGACGATCGACGGTTGAGGAGCGACCATGAGTCAAGATGAGCCGACCTTTGAGCAAGCCTATGCCCGTCTCGAGCAGGTCGTGCGGCAGTTGGAGGGCGCCCCGCTGGGGTTGGACGAAGCGGTCAAGCTGTATGAAGAGGGGATGGCGAGCCTCCAGAAATGTCAACGGCTGTTGGCGGTCGCCGAAAAGCGGATCAGTCAGTTAACGGCGGTGACCGAGGCTGGCGAGGCGGAAACCGAACCGTTCGAGGAGTCCACTGGCGAACTCCACGAGAAGGTGGGGCGACGATCGAGCGCGACCAGCGGCAAGCCAAAAACGGGGGCCAAGCGGTCGACCCGAGGCAAGGGAGCGGGCGGCACGGGCTCGAGCGGGGCGTCTCCCGAGGAACCGGGGGATGAAGGAGCGACCATGGACGACGGGGAGATGCTCTTCTAAACTAGATCGGTTTGACGCGAAACGACTTTCCACAGCAGATACGATCGGGATTGTGAATGGTGGTGGCAGGCCAAGCCGAGGGCCGTTTGGCAGCTTTTTTGGCTCGTTGGCGCGATCCGTTGGAGGACCGTCTTCGAGCCTATGCGGCTCCCGGCGCCGATTGCCCCGCGCGGTTGAGCGAGGCGCTGACCTACGCGCTGTTGGCTCCCGGCAAACGCATTCGGCCGATGTTGGTCTTGATGGCCGCCGAGCTCTGTGGAGCCGACCCAACCGAGGCTCTTCCGGCGGCTTGCGCGGTCGAGATGATTCACACCTATTCGCTCGTGCACGACGATCTGCCGGCGATGGATGACGATGATTTGCGACGAGGTCGTCCGACGTGCCACGTCGTGTATGGCGAAGCCAACGGCATACTCGTGGGTGACGCCTTGCAGGCCATGGCATTCCAGGCCTTGTCGGAGGACATACCCGACGGTTCCGTCGCGGCTCGATGCGTCGCTGCTCTCGCACGAGCGGCGGGGCCCTCGGCTCTCGTGGGAGGGCAGTTCGATGACCTGTCGGCCGAATCGTTGCCGGCGACGATGGAGACCTTGCAGGCGATTCATCGGCGCAAGACCGGAGCGCTGTTGACGGTGAGCCTCGAACTGGGCGGGCTCGTGGCGGGTGGTACCGCGGAGCAGTTGGATTCATTGCGTCGGTATGGAGCGGCGATCGGACTCTGTTTTCAGATCACCGACGACTTGCTTGACGCGACCGGCTCCAGTGAAGACGTCGGCAAGCGAACGGGTAAGGATACCGACAAACACAAGTTGACGTTCGCCAATCTGATTGGCATCGAAGCGAGTCGCGACGCGGCTCGGCAATGGGCCGGTCAGGCTTGTGCGGCGCTCGAGTCGTTCGGGGAACGAGCGGGTGCTCTCGTGGAGTTGGCTCAATTCGTCTTAGAGCGGGATCGATAGCGATGACTCTTCAGTTGGCCGATTTGCAGAGCCCGATGCAGTTGCATGAACTATCGAACGCCGAACTCACCGAGTTGGCGGGCGAGATTCGTGAACGGCTTTGCCAACTGTTGGCGAAGCGCCCCGCCCACTTCGCGTCGAACTTGGGAGTGGTCGAACTCTGTCTCGCATTGCATTCGATCTATGACTTTCGGCGTGACCGGTTGATCTGGGACACCGGTCATCAGGTCTACCCGCATAAACTCATCACCGGACGATTGGCCGAGTTCGAGACGATTCGTACTCGTGGTGGCCTGATGGGTTATCCCAATCCGACCGAGAGCGAGTACGACCTGTTCATGACCGGACACGCTGGTTGCAGCGTGTCGACCGTTTTGGGACTTCGCAGTGGCGATGATCTGAATGGGGAAACCGAACGTCAGGCGGTCGCCGTGATTGGCGATGGGGCGCTCCCCTCGGGCATCGTCTTCGAGGCGTTGAACAACGCGGGCGGCATGAAGGCCAACATGCTGGTCATTCTCAACGACAACAAAATGTCGATTTGCCCACGCGTGGGCGGATTGGCGACGTACCTCGATCGTCTTCGAGGCAACCCGTTCTATAGCGGGCTGAAGAATGAAGTGGTCAATGTGCTGAACAAGGTGCCGGTCTTTGGCGACCCCGCCGAGCGATTCTTGGCTCAGCTCAAGGAGGGTTTCAAGGCTGGCTTGCATGGCGGCATGATGTTCGAGGAACTCGGCTTCCAATACCTCGGACCGATCGACGGCCACAATGTCGCCGTGCTGCGCAAGTACCTCAAGATGGTCCGCGAGATGAAGGGACCGATCTTGTTGCACGTGTTGACCGAAAAGGGACACGGCTTCGAGCCCGCCGCTTGCGATCCGGTTTTCTTTCACACGCCGCCGGTGTTTGATCGAGATGGAGACGAGGCGATCATTCGGCGGAAGGCCTCGGTCAAGAGCTACACGGCCCACGCGGCCGATGCGATTCTGGATCAGATGCGGCACGATTCGCGAGTGACGGTGCATACCGCCGCGATGTGCCAAGGCAATCAGCTCGAGACCGTGCGTGAGACGTTCCCCGAGCGATTTTTCGACGTGGGTATCTGCGAGTCGCACGCGGTGGCCTTCGCCGCGGGACAAGCCAAGACGGGCCTCCGACCGATCGTCGATATTTACAGCACGTTTCTGCAGCGGAGTTTCGATCAGATCTTCCAAGAGGTTTCGCTGCAGAATCTCCCGGTGACGTTCATGATGGATCGAGCCGGACTGACAGGGCCCGATGGACCGACTCATCATGGAACATTCGATATCGCCTACATGCGAGTGTTCCCGCACTTGGTCGTGATGGCTCCTGGAGATGCCAACGATCTTGGCGCGATGCTGGAATTCGCGGTGAAGCATTCCGCGCCTTGTGCGATCCGCTACCCGAAGGAGAACGCGGTCGATCTCGAGCGGCAATTCGCCGAGATCGAGCTGGGCAAGGCCGAGGTGATCACCGAGGGAGACGCCGGAGCGATCGTTTGCTTTGGAGCGATGCTCGCGAGCTGTCTCGAGGCGGCCCGTCGATTCGAGGACGCGGGCGCCGGTCGATTGACCGTCGTGAATGCTCGTTTCGCCAAGCCGCTTGATACCGAGTTGATCAACCGATTGATCCGGACCATGCCATTCGTCGTGACGGTCGAGGAAGGCAACCTCATGGGCGGCTTTGGTTCCGCGGTCCTCGAGTCGGCCAACGAGGCGGGGCTCGATGCGTCCCGCGTGACTCGCTTGGGACTCCCCGATGCCTATGTCGAGCATGGCGAACGGGGTGAAATTCTGGAGTCGCTTGGGCTCGATCCGGCGGGTATCTTCAATAGCTGCTTGGCCGCCGCGCGACGAGGCGCCGAGGTCGCTCCCCGTTCGGTCTCTTGATTCGGGCGCGGTAGAGTCAGGTTGATTCGTCGAGAGGTCGCATTGTGCGGGCGAGCCGCCGCGGCGACCAAGGGGCCGATTCGCGCTGGTGCGGGTCGCGTGTCAACGCTCATATCATCGACGTCGTAGGTCAGCACATGACGCAAGGGCAAGTACAAGCCGGCGCGGGCCGCGAGCCCTTGCGAACGGCGGTCGCCAGCGGGCGGCGCCTGAAGGCCGTCATCTTGGGTTCCGCCGACCAGCGCCCGCAACTTGCGATCGAGGCGGGAAAGCTCCAGCCGCTCCTTGAAAAGTATGTCGATGTGATTGGCGTCGACCTGGATTACCGCTCGCAATCATCGGTCGGCGAAGCCGACTTTGGCGTGGTGCTCGGTGGTGACGGCTCCATGCTGCGAGCCGCTCAACGACTCGGTTCAGAGAAAGTGCCAGTAATTGGCGTCAATCTAGGGAGGCTTGGCTTTCTGGCTGATGTGCGGACCGATGAGTTGGTGCCGATGGTGGAGGCGGTGTTGCGGGGTGAATTCCGCCTGGTCGATCACATGATGCTCGAGTGCCAAGTCTTCGACGACCAGCGGCTCGTCAAACGCGTGATTGGGCTCAACGAACTCGCGGTGTTGGGGGGCCCACCGTTCTCGATGCAGCACATCGATCTTTACGTTGACGGAGATTTGGCGACTTCCTATAGTTGCGACGGCCTGATCATTAGCACCCCCGTCGGATCGACCGCCCACAACTTGTCGGCGGGAGGCCCGATCGTGCGAAAGAACCTGCAGGCGTTCGTGATCGCTCCGATAAGTCCCCATACGTTGACGGTGCGGCCGATGGTCGATACCGCTGATCGCGTTTACGAAGTCGTGGTCAAGGAGCCGAACGAATCAACGTCCGCGGTGGTCGATGGTCAGGTACTTTGTCGGCTCACGAGTCGGCATCGAGTTCGTGTCGAGCGAGCTCAGTGCGTGTTCCAGTTGATCGAAGGGCTGGGGCACAGCTATTACCGAACCCTGCGTGAAAAACTGGGTTGGAGCGGTGGATTCCGTTCGCAGAACCAGTAGTACGACCCGCGCTAGGCACTCGAGGACGGTGGTTGCCGCTCGAGGATGGTGGCGGCCGCGACGCTTCGACCAAGGCTGGGCGAAGGGAACGCGGGTCGAGTTACGTGAGTTACTCGATGGATTGAACGAGTCACGATCGTGAGCGGCAAGGAGGCCGATTCTATGAAATTCAATGCCCAGTGGTTTGATGGCACGCTCGGGATGGTCCAGCGGACCGTCAAGTCGGCATGCTTCCTACTCGCGATGAATTGCTTGTCGGTCGCTTGGAGCCCAGCACCGTCCATCGCTCAAGAATCGGAGAGCGATCCGAGTGAGCGGGTCCGGCTCGAATATCGATTCACCGAGGGTGAACAAGTCCGGTTCCTGACCGAGCACTTGGCGACCACCCTGACTCGCATCTCTACCATCGAGTCTCCGGGGAGAAGCCGGACCGAAACGATCAAGGTGTGGCGCATCCAGGAAGTCCGCGAGGATGGCTCGATTGTTTTCGAGCAAAGCATCGAGCGGCTGGTCCTGTCGCAACTGGTCGGCGAGGGCAATGAGATTCGTTACGACAGTCGATCGAGCGACGCTCCTCCGCTTCGCTACGAGTCGATTTCCAAGACGATCGGTGTCCCCTTGGTGCTGGTCACGATCTCGGCCACGGGTGAAGTGCTCGAGAAGGAAGCGATCTACGACGAGTTTCAAATGGGGCTCGACGATGTCGCGATGCCTCTCCCCGGGCAACCGATCGCCGTTGGCGAGCAGTGGTTCTCGCCCACGACCTTCACCGCCGACGACAAGGGATTGCGAGTCTACGTTGATCTGCGCAAGGTCTACACGTTGCTGCGCGTGGAGAATGGCATCGCCACGATTGGGATGAAGACCGAGGTGCTGACTCCTGGTGTCGAGCCGAGAATCCAATCCCAACTGATTCAGGAATTGACGCAAGGCACGATTCAGTTCGATCTCGAACGAGGCCGCATCGTCAACAAGGAAATGAAGTGGGACGAAGAGGTCGTTGGCTTCAGTTCGCCCACGAGCTACATGGAATTCCATGGCCGATTTAGCGAGCGACTGTTGGAAGAGGGTGAGGATCCGACGCTGAGTGTCGACGAGCCAGGGAGCGTGACGGCCAGCGAGTCCGACGGGAATGAGGATTCCGCCGTCGCGACGACAACCAACGATGGCGGCACGAGCGTGGCCGAGAATCCGCTACCGACTCCGACGCCAATGCCCGCGACCGGGGATGGCAATGCCACTTCGCGCGATCGATCGATCTTGCTTCGAGCTCGTAACGGCGGTCCGGTCCTCCGCAAGTAAACCGGTCGGTTGATTGACTCCCCAGGCCCGGTGTGGTCGCATGTCGCCCTCGACGGTGCCGCCTTCAAGGCTCCGAGCAAGCTGGTGCCGTCGGAGTGGACGGTGATGCTGCTCCTCTTCGCGGGTTTGGGGAATTCCGATGGCCGAGAGTAACGGCGAGGCGACGGTTTCGGCGAGACCGAAGCTCAATCACTTCGTCTTCTGGCCGCCGTTCGTATTGATGTTGGGAACGGCGATCGCGAATCTGCTGTTCCCCGATCGGTTTGGCGTGGCGTTCAAGACCGCCAACGATTGGTTGATCGATCATCTCGGTTGGTTGTTCGTCACCTGTGCCTTCGCGTCGCTAGGCATGTGCGTGTGGGTCTTCTGTTCGCCGCTGGGGGCGGTGCGAATTGGCGGACGCGATGCGCGGCCCATGCTTCGGTTTTGGGATTGGTTCGCCATTACCCTTTGCACGACGGTCGCCGTTGGCATCTTGTTTTGGTCGACCGCGGAACCGGTGAGCCATTTCATGGCTCCGCCCCAATCGCTCGGGCTCGAGCCGGGGAGTAACGAATCGGCCGGCTTCGCCATGTCGGCCCTGTTTCTCCACTGGACGTTCATTCCTTATTCGATCTACGCCGCCGCGAGCTTGGTGTTCGCCTTCGCGCATCACAACATGCGGCTCCCCTTCTCGATCGGTTCGACGCTTGTACCGATCCTGGGCCAGCGCCTCGCGTCTCGGCTAGGCAGGTTCGTCGATGGGCTGTGCCTCTTCGCGCTCGTGGCGGGCATGGCGGCATCACTCGGGACCGGCATCCTGACGATCGCTGGAGGCTTCAATGAACTCTGGTCCATACCTAGCAACGTGGTCGTCTGGGGCATCATCGCGGCGGCGATCGTCGCGACGTTCATCGTGTCGAGCGCGACCGGATTGATGAACGGAATCCGTTTGCTTTCGGATATCAACGCCAAGATTCTCTTGCTGTTGGGCGTCGTTGTTTTGTTCCTCGGGCCGACTTGGTCCATTCTGACGACTGGGTTTTCGGGAGTCGGCGAATTCGCTCGTCGCTTCTTTCCACTCGGCCTTCATTTGAGTTTGGTGGAACAGGATCCGTGGTGCCGAGATTGGTCGATCTTCTACTGGGCGGTGTGGCTCGCTTGGACACCGGTAACCGCCTGTTTCCTGGGAAGGATCGCCTATGGTCGCACGGTCCGACAATTCTTGACGGTCAACCTTATTCTCCCGTCCCTCTTTTGCATTTTCTGGATGTCTGTTTTTGGAACGACGGCGTTGGATCTGCAACGCGGCGGCCTCGACCTATACGCGTTGGTCGCGTCGAACGAATACGAGAGTGTTTCGTACGCGGTGCTCAAGTCGCTTCCCTGGGGCACCGTGATGATGCTGTTCTACCTCGCCAGCGCGTTTGTCTGTTTCGTGACGTCCGCCGATTCGAACACATCGGCGATGGCTGGCATCAGTTCCGATGGCGTCTCGCTGGAGAATCCGGAAGGGGCATTGGCGACGAAGATCGCTTGGGGCTTGCTCGTCGGGATCGCGTCGTGGGCGATGATCGCCTTCGCCAATGTCGACGGCATCCGCTACCTCTCGAACTTGGGCGGGTTCCCGGCGGCCATCCTGATGATTTTCGTATTGGCGTCGCTGGTCGTGATTCTGTTTCGCTTCCGCCAACTGAATCTCGCCGACGCGGCGGAACCGACCGACAAGCCGTGATGATCGTGTCGCCTTCGGTCCGCGGCGTTGATGGCGTGTTGGGCGCGCGAAAGCGAAGAATTTCACGCTGACCGGGCTATTGATTTAAGCCCGACGGATGCGATGCGTGCCCAAGCAAAAGGCGATCTGG
>JAGQPS010000250.1:7049-7775 GCA_020426595.1 Planctomycetales bacterium | reverse complement strand
ACCTCGACCACGCGAGTCTCGAACGACTCGCCGCTCTTAACGGCGACGTAGTAAACACCTTGTTGTTCGGCCAACGCTTGCACCGGGATTTGCAGAGCCGCCGGCTCGTATCTCGTTTCGATGCTCACCGACGCATTCATGCCAGGGCGAATGCTCGAGGGTGGGTCTTGCAGTTCCACGTAAACGCCGTAGCGCCGCACGCCACCACTGGTCCAGCTTTCCGGTTCCGCGTAGGGATTCACCTTGGTCACATGCCCACCGAACGACCCTGCTTGCCGCATGGCGTCGACCTGCACCTCGACCGGCATGTTTTCCCGGACGGCGGCGATCTGAGCCTCGTTGACCTTGGCGTAGACCTGCATCTTCTGGAGATTCGGGAGACGAACGAGCACTTGACGTTCGCGCACCGTCGCACCTTCCTCCAAGACCCACTCCGAACCGCCTCGCGACGAAAAGATGTTGGCGTAAACGACCTGTCCGCTGAGTCCCTCGGGCACGCGGATCGTGCACTTGTCGAGCTGGTCGAGAATGTCCTCCAACGCGGCGACCTCAAGATCGCGGGCCTTCTCGGCGCTCGAGAGTTCGGCTTGAGCCGCGAGGATCTCGGAATCGAAGCCAATGATTTCCTTCGGCTTGGTTTGATTCTCCAGCACGCGCAGCTTTTGGCGGGCGAGATCGAGTTGGTTGCGGTAGCGATCGACCGCGAACAAATCGGCTTCAAGCTGA
>JAGQPS010000250.1:3090-7014 GCA_020426595.1 Planctomycetales bacterium | reverse complement strand
GCTGAACCGCGCGTACTCCTCGGCCTTACGCAGCTCTTCCTCCGCCACGAAGATCTCATTCAGAATCGTCGCCTTGGTTTCCTCGTACTTGCCTTCCAGGTACTCGACCTTGGCGATTTCAGCCGCCTGCAACTTGCCGTTGGCCTGCTGCACCAGTTTCTCGGCATTGGCGACGGCGATCTCTTGAGCCTCACGCGCTTCTTCCAAACGCGACTTGTCGAGGGTGATCAAAATGTCGCCCGGATTCACGAACGAACCTTCCGGGATCACTTCGATCACGCGAGTCTCACCGTAGCGACTCTTGATCTCGCAACGGAACTCAACGTTCTCCGAGCTTTCGACCTGCCCTTGTTCGAGCACCTTCGCCTCAAACGGCTTGATCTCGGCCATGGCGAAGAGCGGGTTGAACGAAGTCTTGCTGCCGGACCCACCGACGTAGTACCAGATGCCTCCGCCGACAGCCACGAGCAACACCAACACGACGACGATGGCGCCAACGGCGAGTCCCCCTCGATCCGATCGACGCCGCGTCGGTTGAATCGCGGAGTTCATACGGCGGGGGATAAGCAGTTCAGCCATGAAACAATTCTCCTGGGCTTTCGGGCCCCGCCTGGCATGGACGGTGGGCAACGTTCGGCGGTTGAGGGGAAACCCGGTTGAGACGGAAACGTTGGACGGCAGGTGACCTCACCGATGTCGGAAAGGCGACACGTTGGAGGCGACTACTTGATCGCGCGGGAGTCTTCACGGACTCGCCCGCACGGGGGTAGGTCGGATCGGCGGGAGGTAATGGGTAACGAGCGACCGGGGCGTGGCGGCACGCCGTTATGTCCCACCCCTAGCCTATCCGGCGGGACACTATTCACCAATCTTTGATTGTAGCCAGCCCACGACGGATTGCCACGAAAAGACGCCGCTCACGCCAATTCGGACTGGGAACCAGCTACAGGCAACAAGTCGGACCGGAGAGTCCGGGCCGCGGACTCTCCGGCCAACCTGCTAATGAGCTGTTGAGAGACGAGTCATCAACGAGCGGTCGAGGAACCGCCTTCCCCATCGACCCTCACGTTCACACCAGTGTTCGATTCGTCCTCGCAACCGTCCGAATCGAATGAACCGCCGGAACGCCAGCTCTTGCGCTCTTTGAGTTTCTCGGTTCGCCTCGCCTCGCCGAAGCGACGTCGTCCTTGGCTCGTACCGAGCGACTCACCAAGCACGCCCCTCGTCACTGGGGACGCCGGAAACAAGCCTGGCAAATCAAGGGCGAAACATGCTCACCCCTCGCAACCTCTATCGTTACCGAGGCGCAATGACAGATAACCCGGCGAGCAGCGGGGAGGCATCGCGGAAGATCGAAAGGAATCACCAAAATCGAGAGAATCAGTCAATTCGCGGGGACGGCACTTCCGAAGAACCGTCCGAACCCTCTCCCCATCACGATACGACCGTCAATTGCCGAACGATCCTCGCCCGCGTACCATTCTCACGGAACGAGTTAGTCCTGGAGGCTTGGGGCGGATTGCTTGAATCGGAGCCTTGGGTTGAGTTGCCGTGTTGGGCGGTTTTCCGTCGCCGATGGCTCCTCTCGCCCCCACGGCTTGCTTGTGGACTTCGACAAGCGTGATTGAGTTCGCGGTTGGTTGATGGAGAGATGAATCGCGACGGTCGGATCGTTGGTGGGTTGGGACGAGCATGCCCAGTTCCGCGTTCCGTGACAACGTGAAGGCTCCCCGGCGCTTGGCACCGGATCCGCCTCACTTTTAATGGCAAGGTGCGACGTGCATTTCCAGTGGGCCTCGGCCATCTACTTTCACAGCTGCGTCTGTCCGCGATAGCTGCCGAAGCGGCAGTTCCTCGCGTGTTGTCTTGAGAGGGTCTGAATCTTGTGAGTCGTGAGTCCTGACTCCGCTCAATCCCTCCATCGAGACTGGTCTTGCATCTTACGGTTCGCACAAGTGGATCCCCGCGCCATGGCGTCAGACTTTCGACTCAAAGAGCAGCTCCCGGAACTGACCGAACGGATCGTCGACACCTACACCCAGGTTGGCTCGATCAATCACCTCGGACATTGCCCGCTCCCCAAGCACGAAGTGATCGTGTCGGCGATCGATGACCTGATGGACATCATCTTTCCGGGCTATCGCCGCCGGGAAGGTTTGCATATCGGCAATGTCACCTATCACGTCGGTGATCTCATCGATGGGCTGCACGACAAGCTCACGACGCAGATCGCCCGAGCCTTGCGTCACGAGGAACGGCTGCAACGCAATCGCAACGAATGCGTGGAGCCGGTCGACTACGAAGCCCAAGGACAGAAGCTCG
The DNA here is from genome assembly GCA_020426595.1 of Planctomycetales bacterium. GTDB lineage: Bacteria > Planctomycetota > Planctomycetia > Pirellulales > Pirellulaceae > UBA11682. Next base: position 4,692 of record JAGQPS010000250.1, on the reverse strand, counting down.
CCATCGCGTTCCTACAAAAACTCCCCGCCGTGCGCGAGGTTCTCGCGACCGATGTCGAAGCGGCTTACGAAGGCGATCCAGCCTGCAAGAGCCGTGACGAGGTGATCTTCTGCTATCCCGGCCTCGAGGCGATCGCCATCCATCGCTTGGCCCATGAGCTCTACAAGCTGGGCGTCCCCTTCGTGCCGCGGATGATGAGCGAACATTCCCATCGCCGTACCGGCATCGACATTCATCCTGGAGCCCGCATCGGCAACCACTTCTTCATCGATCACGGCACGGGCGTCGTGATCGGCGAGACTTGTGAGATCGGCAACGAAGTCAAGATCTACCAGGGTGTGACGCTCGGCGCGCTGAGCTTCCCCAAGGACGAAGAGGGGAATCTTGTACGCGAAACCAAGCGTCATCCGACGATCGAGGACCGAGTCGTGATCTACGCCAACGCGACCGTCCTCGGCGGGGCGACGGTGGTGGGGCACGACAGCGTGATCGGCTCCAACGTCTGGTTGACGTCGAGCATCGAGCCGAACACGACGGTCGTGATGGAAAAGCCCAACCTCCGCGTTCGCCAATCCGGCACCGTTCCGGCCGCTCCCGCCAAAGGTACCGCCACGGCATGAATTCGCGCGGCCTGCCCATGGGGCTCGCGAGTGGATTCTCTTTCGTGGCCTAAGCGATCGCGGCCTCAAAAAGAAAGCCCAGGCTCATCACTCTCTCGAATGACGGGCCTGGGCTTGGACTGTCGTGCATTGGCGAATGGGGCCAACGTCACGCGTCGGCGCGACCTCTCGGCTTACTGAGCCGCGATGCTTCGCTTCGCCGCGGCGGCCACACCATTGGGCGTGATACCAAAGTGCTCGTAAAGCTCTTGGAATGGAGCCGAGGCACCGAAGCTCGACATGCCGACGAATTCGCCCTCGCTGCCGATGTACTTGTCCCAGCCCTGGCGAATACCGGCTTCGACTCCCACGCGAGCCTTGCAGCTTGGCGGCAAGACCGAGTCGCGGTAAGCCTTGTCCTGGGCGTCGAACAGCTCGCAGCTCACCATGCTCACCACTCGCGAGGCGATTCCCTCGGCGGTCAGCTGATCATGAGCCTCCAAGGCGATCGGCACCTCGCTACCCGTGGCGACCAAGATGACTTGCGGCGCCGCTTTCGGATCGCCAGCCAACACGTAACCGCCTTTGCTCGTTCCTTCCACCGCGCCGTACTTGGAACGATCCAAGGTCGGCAGATTTTGGCGAGTCAGAACGAGGACCGAAGGATGATGCTGATCGGAGATCGCCGCGCGATAGGCCTCCGAGACTTCATTCGCATCGCTCGGTCGATAAACGCGTACCCCCGGAATGCCTCGGCAAGCGGCTAGGTGCTCGACCGGTTGATGCGTCGGGCCGTCCTCGCCGAGTCCGATCGAGTCGTGAGTCAGCACGTACAGCACGCCTTGGTGCATGATGCTCGACAAACGCAACGACGGCCGCAGGTAGTCCGAGAAGACGAAGAACGTCGCGCAGTACGGTCGGATGCCAGAAAGCGACAGACCATTGCACGCCGCCGCCATCGCATGTTCGCGAATACCGAAATGCAGGTTGCGACCGCCGAAGT
>JAGQPS010000250.1:0-2993 GCA_020426595.1 Planctomycetales bacterium | reverse complement strand
AGCTTGCTCGTCGTTGAGCATCGTCATGGTCGACGGAGCCAAGTCGGCCGAACCGCCAATCATCCAGGGATAGTGCGCAGCCAGCGAGTTGAGCACCTTGCCGCTGGAAACTCGCGTGGCGAGCCCCTTCGCGTCGGCGTCGAACTTCGGCAGTCCAGCTTCCCAGCCCTCGGGCAACTGGCCCGCCCAAATCGCTTGCAGTTCGGCGGCCTCGGCGGCATGCTTTTGCGAGTAAGCCTCGAACGCCGTTTGCCACTCGGCACTCGCCTTGGCTCCGCGAGCGCCAATACCGGCGTCGAAGTGAGCCCGGACCTCATCGGGAACCAGGAACTGAGCGTCCTCGGGCCAGCCGTACGCTTTCTTCGTGAGCCGAATCTCCTCGGCTCCAAGCGGAGCTCCGTGAGCCGCGTGCGAGTTGGCCTTGTTGGGTGAACCGTACCCGATGATGCTCTTGAGGACGATCAACGTGGGGCGATCGTCGCACTGCTTGAACGACGCGATGGCTCGCGAAATCGCGGTCAAGTCATTGGCGTCCTCGACGGTGACCGTATGCCAGCCGAGCCCCTCGAATCGCTGAGCCACATCCTCGCTGAACGCGAGATCGGTTTCGCCTTCGATCGTGATCTTGTTGTCGTCGTAGATCCAGCAGAGGTTCGACAAGCCGAGGTGACCCGCGAGCGAGGCGGCTTCGCAGCCCACGCCTTCCATCACGTCGCCATCGCTGCAAAGCACATAAGTGTCGAAGTCAAAGAGCTCAAACCCTGGACGGTCGTAGCGAGCGGCGAACCACTTGGCCGCCATGGCCATACCCACGCTCGTCGCGATGCCTTGGCCGAGCGGACCGGTCGTCGTTTCAATGCCGGCGGCGAATCCAAACTCCGGATGCCCAGCACAAGGGCTCCCCATCTGCCGAAAGTTCTTCAGGTCGTCGAGCGTGAGCGAAGGAGCATCGGTCGGTTGCCCTTGGTCATCGACCGCACGGACCCCAGTCAGGTGCAGGATCGAATAGAGCAACATCGAAGCATGGCCGCACGAGAGCACGAACCGATCGCGAGCACCCCAGTTGGGACGCCGGGGATCGTAGTTCATCGCCTCGTTCCACAGGTAATACGTGACCGGAGCCAGGGCCATCGGAGTCCCAGGGTGACCGCTATTGGCCTTTTGGACGCCATCCATCGATAGCGTGCGGATGGTGTTGATCGCCAATTGCTCAATGCTGGTCGACGATGTCGGCATGCGAGACTCCCAGGACCGGACGATTGCGGAAAACGGAGAAACAAGTTGGGCGAGAGGCCGTGACCATTACGGACGACGCCATGCCCCGAGGATGGGCCGGTCAACCGCCGGTTGACGTGAATTCCCACCCCTTCGAGTCGGAGCGTTTGGGCTCGATCGGTGACTACGTCGAGCCCCATCCGCCAAACTTAACCCAGGAGTGTATCGGGGGGCGTTCGACGCCGTCAATGACCGAAGTCGTGAAGGTTTCATGCGGTTGCGGGAACTCTCGGAGAGGCCATGCGTCCGTCGCTCAGGCCCGCTCGCCATACTCGCTCGTGAGGAAGGAAGCTGGTTTCGAGTCAGAATTGGCGGGCCGAGTCGGTTCTGGCTGGAGTTTGCCGGGCCCGCGCGGTTAGACTGATCGACGTGCCACCTGTGCTTGAATCGGGCGTTGTTCACGTTCTCTTTTACCGAAGTGAAAGGGAGTCGTCGTGAGCGGCGTTCGTGATGCCTCGAGCTGGTGGTCTTCATAGCGACTTGCGAGAGGGAGAGATGAGTATGCGACCTGGCTGCCACCGCCGATCGTTTCTCAATTGGTTGGCTGCATCGGGCGCGGGAGCTGTTTGTGGTGCCGGCTTGGCGCCGCATGCCCCGTGGGGAGCCCGTCTGTTGGCTCAGCGGCCCGATTCCGATTCGGAATTGCCTCCGTCCGAACTGATCACTCCCGCCACGCGCCGCGCGGTGGATGCCGGCTTGCGCTATTTGGCTCGCAAACAAATCACCTCCGGCCAGTTTCAAGGGACCTTCAACACGCAGGGTTACGGCGCTGGCACCGCGGTTACAGGACTCGCCGGCCTCGCGTTCATGTGCAGCGGCAGCGTGCCCGGAGACGGCCCTTACGGACGGAACATCGACGCCTGTGTCGAGTACTTGCTTCGCAACGTCAACGACCAGGGGTACGTCGCGGTCCAAGGTGGCTACGACAACATGTACGGCCACGGCTTCGCGACGTTGTTTCTGAGCGAAGCCTATGGGATGACTCAGAATCAGCAGATCCGCGAAAAGCTCGACAAGGCGGTCGACTTGATTGTCCGGTGTCAGAACGACCAAGGCGGGTGGCGCTATCAGCCTCAAAAGTCCGACGCGGATCTCTCGATCACCATCTGTCAGATCATGGCTCTGCGAGCGGCTCGTGACGCCGGCATCGACGTGCCGGATGAGACTCGTGAAAAGTGCATCGAGTACGTGAAGCAAAGCCAAAACCAGGATGGCAGCTTCCGCTACACACTGAGCGGCGGGCATGGTTCCTTCCCGCTCACGGCGGCGGGTGTCGTTTCTCTCTACAGCGCGGGCATCTACGAAGGGGACGCGGTCGAGAAGGGTCTCAAGTGGCTCGAGCGACAAATGCCGGGCTCCGGTGGCGGCAACAACTACGGCTACTACTTCTATGGTCACTACTACGCGGTGCAAGCGATGTGGCATGCCGGCGGGGATTACTGGAACCGCTGGTACCCAGCCATCCGCGATGAGCTGCTCGGCTCGGTCGGTGGCGACGGCTCGTGGAGCGACCCGCAAGTCGGCGCCGAGTTCGGGACCGCGATGGCCTGCATCATCCTGCAGATGCCGCTGAACTACGTGCCGGTGTTCGCCGCCTAGTCGCGCGTCGCGCTTTGCCCCGTCGGACGAAGTCAACGTCGGACGAAGTCAACGTTGCCAACAAAACACGAGCCTGGCCGCGGCATGCGAGCGCCAGGCTAGTGTCGCTTTTTCTTTGC
>JAGQPS010000024.1:21825-31690 GCA_020426595.1 Planctomycetales bacterium | reverse complement strand
CGGCCGGCATCGGTGTACGAACGCTCCGATCATCCAGCGGATAATGCAATTGCTCGATCTCGAGAGGCTCAAGCGGCGAGTCCGCGCCAGCTTCCGCGGCGCGGTACGCCGTCGCGACTCGCGCGAGCCGTTCGCCCTCGGGCCAGAACGTCGTGTCTTGCATGCCGAGTGGATCAAACAAGCGACTCCGCATGAACGACTCGTACGACTCACCCGCCACGACCTCGATGATGCGAGCCGCCGTATTGATGCCGGCATTACTGTACTGGTAGGCGGTCGACGGCTCGAAATCGAGCGGAGTCATCGCATAGCTTCGTACGCGCGCTTCAAGAGAGAAGCGATCGAGCGTGGGGACCTCCAAGGCAGATCGAAAGGGGAGGCCACTGGTGTGCGAAAGCACCTCGCGGATGGTAATCGGATGCGCGGGACGCTCGAGCACGACCTGATTCTCATCGCGTCGCCGGACCACGAACTGCCCACGAAACTCGGGCAGGTATTTCTCCACGGGGTCATCCAGCGACAAACGACCTTCGTCCACGAGCAACATGAGCGCGGCGGCGGTCATCGGTTTGGACTGGGATGCGATCCAGAACAGGGAGTCGACCGACATCGGTCGTTTCGTTTCGCGGTCGGCCCATCCTACCGCGTCATTCACCAGGATCGACTCGCGATTCGCCACGAGCATGACCGCCCCCGCCAGTTCCTCGCGATCGACGTACGGCTTCACTCGCTCAACGAGTTCCGACGAGTCTTGCCCTTCCGCCTCGGCACTCCACGTCAATCCCAGCAACAACAGACCCAACAATGTCCAGAATCTCAGCACGATCGGCTCCCGAGGTTTGATGGGTTGTGGGGCGGCGAGGGATGCTTATGGCCTTACTCGCCATGCCCGGCCAGGACGTGAGCTAGGTCGGGCGAGCGAACTTTGCCCGCCGCACGCGTGATTCTCGACTCCTTCGATGGTCAACGACAAGTCCCGCGGTAATCGCGCCAGCCTCATTCCTGGGTTCCATCGCTGAATCGTGCTGTTCAGTGCTCTCACGACAGCTCCGAGCCATCACCCTTCGGCTCACGACCCGTTAGGAGTCCGGTGATGGAACTGGCCGTTGAATCTTGCCGCCCCGAACGGGCCAGAGTAACTTAATAGCCCCCTCCAGCTAGCCACTACCGAACGGGTGATCACCTAGGAGATAAGCGATGTTCGTTGCCACTCATTGGAATCGTTGGACTGCGTATCTACCTTGTTTGGGAGTCGCGATGTTGGGTGGGCTCGCGCTGTTCTCAAGCGGGTGCGGTGGCGAACTGGCGGAGCCTCCCGACGCCAGCCCGCAAAGTGTCAGTTCGGCTCCTCCTATCGGCGGCAGCATGAACTTCCCGACTCCTCGTCAAGTCGTTCCTTCTTCACAAGGAGGAACTCCCGCGACCACGGCCAACAACACACGATCGGGAGCCGACCCGTTTGCCGCGATGTTCCAAGGTCAGCTGGAACCGCCGATCGCGTACATCGCCACGGCCACGCGATCGAGTCGTGGAGTCGCGATCGAGGACTCGGCGGAGCCGGCCGTCCATGAATCGGCTCGGAAAGTCGCCGAGGCCCGCGCCGCGTTCCGGACCCGTCTTTGCGACTGGTCGTCGAACGGACAAGGTCGGACCGCCCGGACTCAGGACGAAGATGTTTGGGTGCGCGAGGTCTTGACCAAGGAGATCATGGGTGGCTTTGGACGATCGTGGTCGGACATCGACTCGGATGGGCAAGCGCTCGCCCCATCCAGCGATCCCTTGGTCCTTTATTCGCTCGGCCTAGCCGCCTTGAGCTGCGATCGGTTTCGTGACGCGTTCGATCGATTCAAGGAGAGCGCGGAGGGCTTTCAAAACTCCGACTACCCGGCATTGGCGGGCGTACTGGTCCATCGGCGGATCGAGCAACTCTTGTCGGCGTCGTTTAACGATCGCTCGGTCCAGCATCGTGGTTTGGCCAACTACAACGCGGCCGTGCAGCATTGGGTATTCAACGATTTCGTCGTTCCTAAAAACGACATTCGTTTTGCCTACGAGGAGGTTCGCGAGTACCTCGATGCGTTTGAGCATTCGATGATGGCCTGGAAGGCCGAGCCGTTCTCGCGCATGGGGCCACTCTCGGACGCGATGAGTCCCTACAAGCTCGCGACCCAATTGAGAATCAAACTGGCTCCGTCGACCGCTCATCCCGCATGGTTCGTCAACATGGTTTGCGGCCACTTTCACTTACAGAACGCTTGGGTATTACGGGGACATGACTTGGCCTCGCAAGTGAACCCCAATCTCATGGCCCAGGCCGAAACCGAAGCCCGAACCGCGTATGACTTCTTCTTGATCGCTCGCAACGCGGATGACAGTCTCCCCGAGTCCGCCGAGGGACTGACCAGCAGCTGTGGATTCCTCGGTGCCATGGGCGAGTTTCACCATTGGTTCGGGGAGTCGACTCACGCGCAGCCAGACTATCTCAAGGCCTACCAAGTCTTCTTCAATTACCTCTCGCCGCAGTGGCACGACGACCCACGAGCCATCGTGGCCCAGCTCGAACAGGTCGCGGAGTTGTCCGACTATTCGTCGGGAGTCCAGGTCGCTTATCTCTCGGCGTTGATGACGGTTCAGATTCAAACGGGCGAAGACCTGCTGCAACAAGCGACGGTCCAGCCGTTCGTACGTCAAACGCTCGAAGAGACCTTACGGCTACTCGAAAACGGCGGCGGCGTTTTCGGCGCGAGCGCGGCCGAGCTTGGCGAAGTGATGAAAGCGTTGGGACAGTTCTACCAGGACGAAGAACTCAAACTGCTGATTTGTCGAGTCGGCATCGCTGCGGGTGACCCCGCGGCCGCTGCCAGGAGCGAACGCACGTCGTTTGGCTGGGACCACGCGATGCTGGGCAAGCTAATGCAGGAGTCGCCCAACCCGGGAGTGCTTGGTTGTTTGGCCGCGTTGACCCGGGATCGCGCGGCCACGGATGCGCAGCACGAGTCGGTCGAGGAGTTCGCGGCTTCGCGTCCCGAGGCCGAACAGCGAGTCCTGCTCGATCTCGTTGCGACATCCCAGACGCTGGGTCAGTTCCTGCGAGCCGGTGAGATCAAGGACGCGAGGCCGTCGGACATGCGATGGATCATGACCTCCAATGATGCGAGCCTGACGAGATTCAACGACGATGGATCGTTGACCCTCGTCGCGGGCCCAGGGCGAAATGGCAACGTCTCGCTGCAACTCCCGCCATTGGAATCGTACGAACTCAAGCTAACGCTTCGTTTCGACCAGACTTTGGGTGACGTCGTCTGCGCGGGGTTGGCCTTCTCGAATCCCATGCTGAATCCGATGTATGCCTCGGCCGGAATCACGTCGTCGGGCGGATCGCTATCCGGGGACTTTGGGCCCCGATATTACCCGCGAAGCGCGACCGATTTCGACCTCGCGGCTCCGCATGAATTGAGAGTCCTGCGGACTGGGAATTGTTATTGGATTTGGGTTGATGGTCGCTTCGCGGGTGGCTGGAACAAGTATCAAAGCACCCTGGATGTCGCGTGGATGCTCGTGGCAGGCTTGCGTCAAAAGGGACTCGGCAATGTCACGATCGAGTCGATCGGCATTCGCGAATGGGAAGGCGGAGCGATTCCGTTCTTTCTACCCAGCGACGACGGCCAGGAATTCTTTCAGGCTTACCTCCAAGACTATCCCGGCGATGTCGCGATCACTGCGTTTCATGCGATCGATCTGGCTCACGACGGAGATGTCGACGAAGCCGAGGAACTGCTCGCGATGCTGTCGCCGCCGGCGAACGATTCATTCGCTTCCGATTGGCTCGCTGTCGCTCGCGGCTATTGCCGAGAATGTGCCGGCGATTGGCAAGGGGCGTTGGCGATCTACGAGAGTCTGATCGATGCGCGATCCTCAAGCGATCCTCCGGCCTCCTTCGTTCCCGCCGCTTACCGCGCTAGGATCGACTTTGGATCATGGGAACACGCATTGATTCGGCACACTTGGATTCGACTGGTGAACGCTCCCCAAGCCAGCGCGAAGGACTACGAGCAACTCGAGTCGCGGATGTTTCAGTTCATTCGGCATGAATACCTATCGTCACGTCTCAAGTTGGCGATCGCCGCCGCGAAGGGCGGGCAACAGGTGGATGACGTCAATCTCGGGTATGCCGAACGAGGCTGGGGAGAGTCGGCAAGCGAGTCCCAACAACAGGCGGCGGCCTTTCGAGCGGGGAATCGGTTCCAAATCGATGCGCCGCTAAGTTACGAGTGGCTCAATGTCGGTACTGGCACCGTCAAGCCCTGGGAACCCGAGGATCCCCGGCAACCCATCGGACTGCCTGGCTTCTGAAGATTGCACGCCGCTCGTCTTGCATCGACCCAAGCGGCCAACGACTCAAGAGCGTGCGGAACCGAGAAGACGCGCATGTCTCGATGTCGCCATTTTCACGCCTCGCCCCAGGCAACCAACTCGGATCGCGCTGAAGGACAAAGGACGACCGACGCGTAAGCAAGGATTCGCCGCGTACACGCACGAAACCAACAACGCGGTACCCGGCCAGGACTTCCTGGCCGTCAAGTCTCCCAAAGCGTGATTTCCAGCCCGCCAACGCTGGGACCGCGGCGCCCGCGGGGTGGGAGTGTGACGGTTGCCCGTCAGCACTCCCACCGTCCACCGTCGCGCGACAGAAGACTGGAGCCCCGTCACTCCAGACCTTCCACCCCTACCGCGCCACGGGCGGGTTCCTGACTGTTCAACAACCAAACCAAAGCCGACTCAAGCTGCGACGGAAAGAAATAGTGCGGGCCACGACCGCTCTTGAAGGCGATCGTTCCGTCGCGATCCAACAGGTACAAACGGGCTGGACCACCGCTATACGCATGGCCAACCTCGTCGTCGATGGAATCGACCATCATCGGAATCTCGGCATGGAAATGGCGATGGCAAACCTCCGCCACCTCGCGCCGTTCCCCGAAGTTGGTCGGTTGCAGCACGGCGACTTCGTTCAACGCGTTGCTCGGCAACTTCCAGCCATCCTCGGGATGAGCCTCGCGCACGTAGACCATCAGGAACGTCGCGCGATCCTTGAACCGTTCATGGATCTGGTGAAGATTCCCGGCTTGTCCGCGAAAGGGACCACAGGTGTAGTTTCCGAAGATCAGCACCACCGGCTTGTCGCCAAGGTGATCACTCAGCCGAATGCGTTCCCCATCGATCGTCGCCAACTCGAAGTCGATGGCCTCGTCGTTCAACTCGGGACCGGGATTCCATGAACCGATTTCTTGTCGGGCGAGACCGAGGAGTAGCGTTCCACGACTCGGCTCGCGTCGCCTTTCTCGCTGAACGCGTTCCGCGGGAAACAGCACGCGTCTCAGTTCCTCGGCGGAGACCTGCTCGTTCTTCCCCGATAGCTCCGTCCACAATTGCTCGAACTCCTCATGCGTGATCGTGCCATCGCGTTCCGTATCCAGCCTGGAAAGGAGCTGCCCGAACTCGTTGCTTCCGCGAGTCGCTTCCCAAGCAAGATCCGCCTCGTTCACGACGCGGTCGCCGTTGCGATCGACGATCGAGAAATCGCCGGCGTCGCCGGGAAACTCGTCGGCATCGATCACGCGATCATCATTGGAGTCGTACCGCTCCAACAGTTCGGCGAGTTCAAACCGAGTTCGCGGTTGAGCCACGGCGAACCAGCCGTCGTTCGGCCCCATGCGTTCGCCCGAGAGAATCGCGTCCAACATCAGCCGTCCCTCGGAGCCCACGGGCAGCCGTCGCTGGAGATCGGCCGCGATCGACTCTTGTTCCTCGGTGAGCGAATCGCCTTCCGATGTCACGGCGGCCAAAGTTCGTTCACGAGCCTGATTGGGGACTTGTGGCGATCGCGATTCTTGAGCCACCAACGCGCTGGGCATCAATGTCGCGAGTGAGCCAATCATGGCGGTGAGCCATTGTTGACGGGTCTTCATGTTTTTTCCTTTCGTCGACGGGAGCTCGAAACGGTTCGTGCGAGCTCGACGCGTCATGAGTTGGTTGGTCAGGCCGCGTCGCTCGCGAGAGACGAGGCGCGGTCATGGTTTCGAGTTCAAAACATCATGCGAAAGACGGTCAAAACCGGATCGGTCCCGACGCAGTACGTCACTTCCTCTTCCCATTCGCCTTGTTGATCATCACGCAGCGTCATCTCCACGGTGACGAAGAGATTGGCGTCGCGCGCTTCCTGCTTGAGGACTTGATACGACTCGAGCCGGACTCCCTGCGTCCAATACATCTCCTGCACGACCACCTCTTGACCGAGCTGACCACAGGAGTCGATCTTCTCTCCTTCACGCCAAAGGCCGAGGACTTGATCCAGGGTCTCGCGGGCTTGCTCCGAATCGACGGCCGCCGCGCGAGCGGGTCCCGAACATCCCGACATTGCTCCGATGAACAATGCGAGGACGACGCAAGCGACCAACCAAGTGGGAAGTCGCCAAGCGTTGGTTCGTTCGGCCCGCGACGAACGAACTCGATGGGAATGACTCAATGCCTTCACGGTTTAACTCTCCTCGATACGGATCTCGGCCCAGGCGTCGCGTTGCCGCGTGACTACCGAGGGCCAGTTGCCTTGTGGATGACTACAGACGGGTGATGAGATCGCTCAAGTTGCGCGAACCAAAAGCCCGCCAACTGCCGAGGTCGACCGAGTTCGTGACGAACCGCACGCTGCCATCGCACGCGGCGACGTTGACGCCGCTCGGGTGACGACTGCTGGGTGGCATCGTGGCTCGACCAATGCCGAAGAAGCCGCACGAACGATGGTTCGGAGGGCTGATGTGCTGATAGGCATGCTGACCGTCAATCCAAGGCGCGCCCATGAACAACGGAAACTGGTTCGCCAGGTTGTTGATGTCGTGCGACTCGCAGAGCGTCATCGCCTCGTCGGGCGTGGTGGGCGACCCAGGATGAAAAAACACATCGGAGACCGGGCTGATCATGCCGTTGCTCCCATCCGCCATCAGTCGTTCCGAGAACATCGCGGTGTTGCTCAGGCCATCCGGGATGTCTCCGAAGCGAACCTCGCTATCCCGATAGAAGACTCCGTTGAGTCGTGGCATATTCGCGTTGGGGCCCGCATTGAGTCCCCACACGACACTCGTTCCCTTGTTCGTCATGTAGTTGGTGGCGCCACCGGTTTGCGGCAACGGGTTCGTCCCATCCGAAGGACAGCGAAACAACGACAGCTCCAACATCCGAGCCGCGTCGTTGACCGGATCTTGATAGGGGACCGAGAAGTTGATGCGGTTCTGGAGGTTGGCTTGCTCGAAGTACGGCAACAACTGACTGAGGGCCGAGTACTTGTTTCCGGTCCCGCCTTGACCAAAGGGCAACTGGCCCATCGTGTCGTGATAGTTGTGAGCGGCTAATGCGAGCTGCTTGAGATTGTTCTGACAGGTGATTCGTCGAGCCGCCTCACGGGCCATTTGAACGGCGGGGAGCAACAAGGCGACGAGCACGCCGATGATCGCGATGACGACCAGCAGCTCGATCAACGTAAAGCCAGTGCGACGGGAGCTTTGGGAAGCGTTCATATTTCGAGCCTTTCGATAAGGGCGCGATGAGTCGAGGTAACGATCCATGGAACGGCCGCGCGAGCCTCGCCGCTTCGTGGAGACAATGCGGACGAGGCTCACGAACAACGCGTGAAACGCAAGGTCCCGGCGGATGCGACCGCGGCTGGTCACCGCGCGTCGCTTGGCGCGACGCGCGGTCGAGACTCGTGCGAAGGTCCCGCATCAATCGCTAGGCGAATTGATGGGGTGGCGAGCGGACGTGGAGAAGCGACACCTCGGGCAGTGGGAATCCCACACGCGATCCCAATGACGGAACCCGCGTGTTGGTTCGCCGCGAACAGTCTCGAAGGATGTTCGCGTCATGCCCTGTCGGTCGCGACTCACTCGATGAGTCGCTGGGATGGTCGGCTCGACGAATGCCGCGATCACGGCTCGACGCGCAACGCTGGACCAAGCTTGCAACGATTCTCGATGGGCATGGCGACCATGCGGCTCGAAAAACTCGCGCGGCTTGTTGGGATGAAGTTCGTACCGGACCGACAGGAATCGATCGCGCGTTGATCAACGAACGATCTTGATTGCGATGTCCTAACGACGGCCGATCCTAGAAACCACATCCCGGACTCGTGGTGGCACCGCGGGGCGACCTGTTCTGTCACCATGACGGCGCACATGAGCGCGTTGACACATTCGTCACGCGGCGATGAGTCGCCTCGTGTGGACGTACCGAGTATCGGAGTTCCACATCGCGGAGTCTCAACGCCCAGCCGACCTAGACACCGCGCGGCGGTCGATCCAAGAATGCGGGAAGTCCCGCGATGGGAGATTCGTCGGCCGGATGGCACCAGGCATCCCATTCACCCTGGGCGTCGGCCGAACCGCTATTCAGAAGTGCCTGATCGGTGATCAGGCGAGTTGAATAGGTCGCGGGTGGCACGCTTGGTAGCGAGGCTCGTTGTCGACATTGCGGACCATGACAGGGCTCGGAGTTCGAGCGCGTGCCGGTGTGAGGCTGACCTTGGTCTCCGTTCGCTCCGCTCGGGAGAAACTCGTGTCGGCCAGTCACGCCTAACATCGCATGGACTCGAGCAGCCCCCGTGGATTGCCATGACTGTTCAATTCGGCCATGGGTCATGCTCGAGGAATCGAGAATCGGCTGACCGTGCTCATCCAACATGATCACGTAGTTGCCGCACTGTCCCCAAGCCTTGGTGCCCATCGAAGCCATGGTGCTAGACGAAGCCATCACAAGCCCAATCAACAACACGACAAACCATCGGCGAAGCCGATTCCTCATCGCGTTGAAAGTGAGCTGGACGTGCATGTGGGCACACCTGAAAAGAAGTTCGTACGTTTACGTAACGGTAATCGCTAGAGTTCGGTCAGAGAACGAAATCCTGGCGATAATCTCGAAACTGCTCGCATGACCGCCTCCGTTCGCGGGGTCACGGTCGCGAATAGCGGTCCTAGTCGCCCACCTGGCGCACTTGATGGGCGCGCCGATCGAGCCGCTCTCGGCTTGCGGGAGCACACTCACGAACCGTCCATTGAAACCGCTCCAAGGGATGGGGTACGCGTGCTACCAGAGACCAGCGACTCGCGACGAATACCTCGACAATGTCTCGATCCAAGATGCAGCGCACTTCGACCGGCTTCGACTCTCTCGCGTCCCAAAGTTCCGGGCAAGCGATCTCGCTCCAGACTTCCTCGCGCTGATCGACGATCGAGAGCTTTCCATCGGCCAGCACGACGCTGACCGCCGGCTCCGAGACGAACCGGTCGCTCGTCTCGGAACCCTCGGATCGATCAACCGTGTCGAGCGGCGAGCGTGGAGGGTTCCCAGGGAGCACGGCGAACACCAACTCGAGGCGATCGTTCTCGTCATTCGGCTTCCAATCACAGCTCAGGTCGACCGGCCCGGGCAATTCCGGTTCCTCACCCGCGCAATCGATTCGCTCGCCTCGCAATGCCACACTTAGGTCGCTCGGTAAGCGAGTTCCCAGTCGCCCATCCGGCAACACGAAGAGTTCACGTGGCAAGGCCAGGTGGCCTCCCCAATGTTGAGCTCCGGGTCGCGCCGGCTCCTCGGGCACCCAACCCATCAGCAACCAACGCCGACCATCCCACGCGACTTGTGCGGCGCAGAGATCCTTGCCGTCGAGTACGTGACGTACGTCCGCGTGCCAAGGTCCGCGCGGACCATCGGCGAACCAATAGGTCGGCCCCCCCACGGCGCGATCGTAGAGACTCGCGACTAGGTAAGCGCGTCCGTCCGCGAGGAAAAGCTGGGGACACTCCGGCTCACCCGCGTCACC
>JAGQPS010000024.1:0-21727 GCA_020426595.1 Planctomycetales bacterium | reverse complement strand
ATCGCGCGGAACTCTCGCTCCAACGCGACAAATCACGACTCTCCGAAGCGAAGATCTCGCCGCGCGCGTGTCCATAAAAGCTGCGAAACAGCGGTGGGTCGACCGTGGAATCCTGGAGGACTCCCAGCACGCAATACGGCGCCCGAACATTCGCCGGTCGTTGCTCGTCCCAACTCAACTCGACTGCGGTCCAATGGAGCAAGTCGCGCGACGTGACCAGCGCGGACTCGTAATCGCCTGGCTTCAAATAAAAGAGATAACAAACGCCTTCGTGAAAAAACGGGTGCACGTCACCCAAGGCATGATCGGCGGGACGAAAATGACAGGCGAACTCCGTTGAACGTTCGTCAGCCTCGCATGACCGAGTCGGCGTGGCCTCGACCTCGGTTTCGTTCGCGCGGACGCTCACCGACCGAGGCTCGGAGCCGCACGCGAACGCGTCTCCGTCCCGCAACGGTCCGCGCTTCGCCGACGCGATTCCAGCCATGAGCACGACCAGCACGCCGCCGATCAAGGAAGGAAACAAACGCCGTGGGCCGCGTCCCTTCTGGCCGTGAGCAAGTTGGCGTATTGGTTGTCGGGAGTCGTTCAACACTCTGGCCCAATCGTCGAGTGGTTCATGCGTCATGGAGTTTCGTCCGAGAGCAGGGGGTACGAGGAAGCCCGTGCGATTAATGCGAAGCGGTCCACGAATCGCCTATCATCGTAGGCCACGACGCGGTCCCCCCTTGGCGGATCGCTCGTCGTGGCATCGCTTCGACCGGACCGAGTGTTTCTAGGAGTTTCGCCGGTGCACGAATTCAACCCGACTCGAGTCGCCGTGGGAACACGATGGTGTTCGCTTTCTCGCATCGTGCTCGCGGCTTGCGCGTGGACGATCCTAAGCCAAGTTGCACCGGCCAGTGACGACCCTGAGCCAACCGGGACCGTGCGCCTGGATCGTGAGATGCACCACCTCCGGTCAGGAGCGGCGCGGGAGTGGGACTCGTTCCCCGTTGATGCCGAGGCGAACCAATGGCGATACGCGGTACCCAAGCTCGACACCTCCCACGCGTGGACTCTGGTCGTGCGTCAACAAGACGTGAGGCAACGTTGGAGCGTTCGTTGGGATGGCGGCGAGATCGGCACGCTCAACCAAGATGAAAATGACTTGTGGAGCGTTTTCGAAATACCAAACGATCGCCTCGACGGCGAGGAACACGAGATAGCGATCGCCCCGGCGGGTGAGCATCGAGACAGCGATGACATACGCGTCGGCGAGGCGCGGCTCATCCCGCGATCCGTCGCCGATTATCTTGCCTCGGGCGAAATCGAGATCACGGTGAGCGACTCCGAGGGAGAGCCGATCCCATCGCGATTGACGATCGTCGATTCGACCGGGGCGCTCGTACCGCTTCACTCCGCGGAGCCTCGGAATCTAACGGCGCTGCGCGCGGGCACGGTCTACACCGGGACTGGCCGCGTGACTCTTCGCTTGCCCGTGGGCGAGTACCAGATTCATGCCGGCCGAGGATTCGAGTACTCGCTCGCGTCGACGCGGATCGACGTCCAGGCCCCGTCGGGATCATCGAGTGCTCGAGCAAGCGATCAGGCGGTCCATCTTCGGATCACCCGGCAGGTCGACACCACGGGCTGGGTCGCTTGCGATCCCCATGTCCACACGTTGACCGACTCGGGACACGGCGACGCGACCATCAACGAACGGATGGTGACTCTCGCGGGCGAGGGGATCGAGCTACCGATCGCGACCGATCACAACGTTCAAGTCGACCAACGACCCTACGCGATGGAACTCGACCTGGACCGGTTTTTCACGCCGGTGGTCGGCAACGAGGTCACGACTCCCGTGGGGCATTTCAACATTTTTCCAGTGACCCCCGACGGGCCTCTCCCCAACCACCGGCTCGAGCATTGGGAACCGATCCTTGAATCGATTCGCCGCACGACGGGCGCTCCGATCGTCATCTTGAATCATGCGCGTGACCTTCACTCGGGAGTTCGTCCGTTTGGACCGCGTCATTTCAACGAAGCCGTGGGGGCCAACGTGGATGGCTGGCCCATGACCTTCGATGGCATGGAGATCATCAATTCCAGCGCGACACAATCACAGCCGCTGCAACTGACTCATGACTGGATGACCTTGCTGAATCGGGGACTCAGGATCACGCCCGTGGGTTCGAGTGATTCCCATGACGTACTGCGACATTTCGTGGGTCAAGGTCGAACTTATATCGCCTGCGATGACTCGGATGTCGGCAAGATTCCCGTTCGCTCGGCGGTGGAGGCATTCTTGGCGGGACGCGTGCGAGTCAGTTATGGGCTGCTCGTCGCACTGGAGATCGACGGTCACACATCGGGTGAGATCGTGACACCTGGAGCGGAATCGACGCTAGAAGTTCGCGTGCTTGCTCCAGACTGGATCGAGGCGAACGAAGTTTCGATCTACGCCAACGGACAGCTCGTGCGAACCATTTCCGTTACGAGCGACGCGCGGCCGGAACCGGGAGTCGCCTTCTCGGTCGAGCTACCGATGCCTCGTCTCGAGCACGATGCTCACATCGTCGCCATCGCGACCGGTCCCGGCATTACGGCTCCTTATTGGCGAACCGCCAAACCGTATCAGGCGGTTTCAACGCATTGGGAGCCCGGGGTGTTTGGGGTGAGCGGCGCGATCTGGCTCGATATCGACGGAGATGGAACCGCTCAATCCGCCAAGGCGTACGCGGACCTGATCTGGGAAAAGGCGGACGGGGACTGGAGGGCGGCCATCCTCGCCGCCGGCGATTACGATCGAGCCACGGCGGCATTCGTGGCCGAGCTGGTTCACGAGCATACGGGAGTCTTGACCAACGCGGAGCAAGAAGCGGCTTTGTCCACTGCCTCGCCAAGCGTGCGGGAGGGGTTCATCGCCTACCGCCGAGGGGCTGAGGCTGTGATTCGAGCCCAGATCGAACAGCGAGAATGAAGCCGCGGTGGCCCGCCGCACGACAAATTGATGTGGCGAAGATCGGAATCGCCCCAATAGAATGTGGGCTTGCTAGGAAATTCAGGTCACGGACGTGACAGGCTGGTGGAGAGTAAACAGATGTTGTCCATTCTCGGTCGCGCGCAACGAGGCTTGCCCTTCTGCGATGGTTTGACTCGACGATCGTTCCTGCAGGTCGGTGGCGCCGCCATGGGCGGATTGGCTCTCAACCAGATTCTGCAAATGGAGGCCGCGGCTCAAACCGGCCATTCCCACAAGGCGATCATCAACATCTATCTGCCAGGTGGCCCCTCGCACATCGACATGTGGGATCCCAAGCCCGACGCGCCGAGCGAGATCCGTGGCGAGTTCGAGGCGATCCCAACCAACGTGCCGGGCATCCGCATCAGCGAGATGTTCCCGAAGGTCGCGGCGATGATGGACAAGTTCGCCATCATTCGGTCGCTGTCCGACTCGGACGGTGCGCACGACTGCCATCAGTGCATGACAGGGCGAAAAAAGACGAGTCGCGATCCGGCGGGCGGATGGCCTTCATCCGGCGCTTGGGTGTCTCACATGGAGGGCCAGGTCAACGATGCCGTTCCGGCCAACATGGCGTTGATGTATCGCACGGGCAATCGCACGTGGGGCGAGCCTGGAGTGGCGAGCTTCCTCGGCCCCGCGCACGATCCGTTCAACGCGGTGGGGCGCAAGGCGCGCGAGCGATCGGACTCGTTGGTCCTTCAAGGCATCACGCTCGAGCGTCTCCAGGACCGCGACAGCCTGCGGGCTTCCTTCGACGGTTTCCGCCGTGACATCGACAGCGCGCCACAAATGGAGATGCTCGACGCCTACACCCAGCAAGCGCTCGGCATCCTGACCGACAGCAAACTATGCGACGCGCTCGATCTGAGTTTGGAGGATCCCGAGATCGTGGCGAGGTACGGCACGAGTGACGAGAAGTTCCAGCGTGACGGCGCGCCGAAGATGATCGAGAACTTCTGCGTCGCGCGGCGGTTGGTCGAGGCCGGCGCGCGGTATGTCGCGTTGAACTACAGTCGCTGGGATTGGCATGGCGGCGACGGTCTCAATTTCCCGCGTTCGCGCGAGGAAATGCCGCTCCTCGATCAAGGCTTGTCCGCCCTAATCACCGACTTGCACGAGCGTGGACTCGACCAGGATGTCTCGGTGGTCGTGTGGGGCGAGTTTGGTCGGACACCCAAGATCAACAACATGAATAGCCGCGACCACTGGCCTCGAGCCAACGCGGCTCTGCTGGCCGGTGGCGGCATGCGAACGGGACAAGTCGTTGGGGCGACGAATCGCTACGGGGAAGAACCGGCCGATCGCCCCGTCACGTTCCAGGAAGTCTTCGCGACGCTCTATCACAACATGGGCCTGGACGCCGGAAACGTGCGCTACTTCGATCGCTCCGGCACGCCTCGCTACCCGATCGATCCGGGCGTTGAACCGATTCGCGAATTGATCTGATGGATCGCGGCGAAGCGCCAAGCATTTGAAACGACGTGTATTGGCAACGCCGTGTCATCGCCCGCGTGACGTTGAACCTCGAGCCTGGATGCTTGGCGGTGGATCGTCGCTCGATCGTGACGAGGGCGGCGCTCGGCGTCCTCACTCGGCGGCCTCACCGGCGGGCCGCGTTCAAGAGGCCGACAGTGCGGCGAGCTTCTCGGTCACCTCTTGGGGCGACAACGTCGCGATGACTTCCAACTCGGGCACGAGCCCTCGAATCGAGACTCCGGCGTTCCAAGTTCTTTGATAAGCCGGGTCGCTCAACAGAATGATCCGTTCGCTATCTCGGACTTCGATATCGGATGGAATGCCCTCATTCCAGATCCAATGTTCCGATTGCATCGGCTCTGGAAGTCCTCCCGCGGCGTCGAGCGCCGAGGCGTTCCACAGCTGGAAGGCCCCCGTCACGATCGGACTCTCGGGGCCAACGAGCTGAGTCGCCTCGAAGTCCGCCAACTCGTCGCTCACCGTGACCGACGAGTCCAGCGCGGCCGCGAGATGATGCATCAATTGAAAGTGAAGCTGGAAGTTGGTCAGGAGACCGGCGATGCGGACTCGGAATCCCTTGGCCTGGGCTGGGTGCAGGACGAGCAGTTCCTGATCGTCGAGCACCTGCAGAAGCTGAGTCAGATGACTCCGATTACCGCTCTGAAACAGCTGATCGAATAACACCGACCGGTTGACCAGTACGTCGGGATTCTCGGCCGCCGCGCGTCGAGCCGCCTTCGAACGAGCCAACAGGGCGATCGCTCCGATGCAGATGTCGTTGAGCGCCATCAACGCGGCTCCTTCCGCGGGCGCTTGCTCCATGATCGTCGGCATGAATTGGCGAATCAGTCCATTCGGGTCAACGAGCTGCCCCTGCTCGTCGCGGATCGGTATGTCCTGGGAGTCGGCCAACTCGAAGATCTGCTGCGTGACATGATTCACTTGATCGAGATTTTCGGCCAACAACCCCAACACGTTGCCCGCGGCGACCTCGGGCGTTCCTCCCTGCTCGACGATACCTCCGCAAAGCAACGTGATCTTGCCCACGATCAAACGATGAACTTGCGGGTCGATGATGCAAGCCGCGAGTTTCTCGAGCGCTTCGTCCTTTTCCTCCAGTGACGCATCAGCCACGGCGATCCCCGCGGCTTGCATGGCCGCATGGACGTCATTCATCGTCGTTTGTTTCGCGACAGCCAATTCCAAAAGCTGGTCCACCGCCGTCGTGAATGAACTCATGCCGTTGCCCTTGAAAACTGGTCCCAATCGTCAAACTGTTCGTCGGTGCCACGACCGAATCGCGTCCCTGCCCGTTTGGCGATTAACGCCCTCGCCAACGGCCGAGCGAATCGATCTTTTGCGCCGTCCGTGCCCCAACGCTCGTCACGCAACGGACACTATTTCGGAGCGATTCGCAACGGGGCGAGCCCGAGAGAGCGTGGGTCCCAGCGGAGACGACCTTGCCAGATTGAGACCGGGAGCCATCGCCAAGCGCGTTGGGAATCACCGTGGCCTAGGGCTGGGATCATGGGCATGCTTGGCGAATGGAGCGGCCCAATAAATAATCGGATTCAGGGTGAACACGCGGGACAATCCCGGCGAAGTGTTGGCGTGGGTTACTATCTTGGGTAACCACGGAATCGATTGAGCCGTGGTTGGCGTCATTCGGTTCGCCTCCGAGCCGAACGGTGGCGACCAACATGAACGGCCTTGGTCGAATTCAGCGGCACCACCAGCGATTGGTCCAGGGACACATCTCGCGGAGAAGTCATGAACGAAGGGGACGGTCGGACCGACCGCATCACCGACGACGAGCGAACCGCGGACGAGGTCTGTCGGCGTTTTGAAGCCGCGTGGCGTGCGGGCGCGACGCCCTCCTTGCTTGATGCTTGTCGCTCCGTTCCAGCGAACCAACTGCCGAGCGCTTTCGTGCGTCTGTGGCGAATGGAATGCGAACATCGTGGCCGACTAGATCAGCGGCCCGATTCCGCCTCGGTGATTTCCGAGTTCCCACAACTCGCTTCGCTTCTAACTTCCGGCTCCGAGCAGAACGCATCACCGACCAGCGACATCACGCTGGCCAGTGAGCGAACCCTCCCCGTGGACGGACCACCGCGCGGTGCGTCTCTTTCGGGCAATTCGCGGCCGAGCGCGATTCAGCCGAACGTGACAAGCGATCCGACGATCAACGATGCCACGATCGCCTTGCCAGGGAGTGATTCGACCGATCGCGGAAGTGGGAGCAGTGATCCGCATCCAACCATGGCCGGCGGCGATCACACGATGCTGCTCGACGGGACTCGCCGTGATGTGGGCTCGACCTCGTCGGTCACGAGCGCGTCTCACGATCGCGTCGGCGATTACGAACTGCTCAGCGAGATCGCGCGCGGTGGCATGGGAGTGGTGTATCGAGCCAGGCAAGTCAGCTTGGATCGTCCGGTGGCGCTCAAGATGATCTTGGCGGGCAACCTCGCGGGCTCCGCCGACATTCGCCGATTTCGGCAGGAAGCCGAGTCGGCCGCCAAGCTCGATCACGTGGGGATCGTCCCGATCTACGAAGTCGGTGAGAACGATGGTCGCCACTACTTCGCGATGGGCTTGATCGAAGGTGGAAGTCTGGCGGACCAACTCAAGCAAGGGCCCCTCGAACCACGTCGAGCCGCCGAGCTTGGCGCTCGAATCGCCGACGCCGTCGCGTACGCCCATGCGCGCGGCGTGATCCATCGTGACTTGAAACCGGCCAATGTCTTGCTCGACTCGCAAGGCCAGCCCCACATCACCGACTTTGGCTTGGCCAAGCAGATGGGAGCCCAAGGTCAGGCCGAACTGACCACCACCGGTCAGATTCTGGGTACCCCCGCCTACATGCCCCCGGAACAGGCGTCGGGTGACGTTGCCAACGTGGGCACCCATAGCGACGTCTATTCGCTGGGAGCCATGCTCTATGCGATGCTGACCGGCAAACCGCCCCACACCGGCGCCAATCCGATCGAGACGTTGCGTCAGGTCATGGCGGACGAGCCCGCCTCGGTTCGATCGATCAACGCACAGGTGCCTCGCGACCTCGAGACGATTTGCTTGAAGTGTTTGGCGAAGGCGCCGGAACGTCGTTACTCGTCGGCCGGGATGCTGGCCGCGGAACTACGACGCTATTTGGCGGGCGAACCGATCGAAGCGCGGCCGGTGGGACGTTGGGAACGCGCTTTTCGCTGGTCGACCAGGCATCCCGCCGCCTCGCTCGCCATCCTGTTGGGAGCGGTGCTGCTGGCCCTGCTGGCCGTCGGCGGACCGACCATCGCCTGGCGACAATCGGCGCTGCGCGAGGAGGCGGAAACCAGTGCCCACGCCGCCACGACTCAAGCCGAATTGGCCCAACAGGCCGCGGCGCGGGAACGCGCGGCGCTGCGTGAATCCGAGCAAGCGCGAGCCGACCTCCTGGCCGCCAGCGAACGGGCTCACGAGGAGCTTGTCGCGCGAACGGTCTCACAGGCCTACCAGTCGCGAACACCGGCGGGGATTGGCGTTGGTTCCCTCGGCGCCGTGGCTCCCGACGATCGAGGCTGGGATTGGGATTTCGTCTCTCGCTTGGCGGCTGGTTCACAGTTCACGCTTCGCGGCATGAGCGTGGAGCCGTTCCTGCTCGCGCTGTCGCGCGAACAGGGGCGCGTCCTGGCGGCGGGCTCACCACTCGGCGAAGGGTCACGCGGCTGGTTCGTTTGGCAGCTCGTCAATAGCCAAGGGACGGCGACTTCCCAGAAGCGAGCCCTCGCCATTCGTCGCGATGGCTCGTGGCTGGCGACCACGTTGCCCGAGGGACAGGATGGATCGCGAATCGCGGTCGCGCTCGACGCGGGGCAGTTTCAAATCACCGATGCCGACACCGAAAAAGTCGTACAGCAGTTTCCGGGACATCGCGGGGGCACCGTATTCGCTTCGATCGCGGATGACGCTCCGCGCGTGGCGACGGTTGGACGAGACCGCCGGACCTTGGTTTGGGAGATAGGTCGCGGTGAGCCGGTCGCGGAGTGGGAGCAACCCGATCGCCAGCGACTGCATACGGTCGGCTTGAGCCCCAGCGGTCGATGGTGCGCCTGGGTTCGCACCGATGACAAGGTGCTGGAATGGCGCAACGTCGATGACGATTCGCTGGCTCCTCGCGAGGTTCCCCTGCGCGATCAAGATCCCATGGCGGCCTCGCCGGTATTCAGCGCTGATGATCGTTGGCTGGTCGTGGGAGCCGACCGACGCGTTTTGGTGTTCGATGTGGAAACGGCCGAACTGACGAAAGTCATCCATGGCCATGACGGCGACGTGATCGCGGTCGACGTTTCGAGTGATGGAACTCGCATCGCCAGCGCGTCGACCGATGGCACGATTCGACTCTGGGACATGCGATCCTCGCGCGAATGGGCCGTGCTACGAGGGCACACGCACGGCGCTGGGTTTGGCGTGATGGGAGTCCGTTTCGATGCGACTGGCGACTGGCTCGTCAGTGGCGGCGCCGATCGGACCGTGCGCCTTTGGGATGCGTGGTGCGGGGATCGTGAAGCCACGCGAAATGACGACTCGAGTCTCAGCTCCCAGGGGCCCCATCCGACTCGTGAACTCTGCTGGATCGTCGGGCACCGCCAACGAGTTCCCGCGTTGGCTTGGTCCCCGGACCACACGAGTATCGCGACCGTCTCGACCGATGGGTTTCTACGCCTCACACCGGTCGATTCCCCCACCGGGTCCCCGTCGTCCACGCTTGCTGGCGATGCGAATGCGCTGGTTTCCCCGGCGCGATTCAACCCACACGAGGCTTGGCTATCACCCTCATTCGGTCACGATCTCGCCGCGGTCGCGTACAGTCCCAATGGAAAGTGGCTTGCGGTGGGGCAGGGTGGTCTCAATGACTTCGATCCGGGTGAAGTGATCGTGATCGACGCCCAGACCCACGAGGAAAAACACCGTTGGAGTGATCTCGCCGGTCCGGTCTCGCGGCTCGCATTCGTCGATGATCAACGACTCATCGCCACCACCGGATCGCAGCGAACACCTTCGGGCGGCATCGCCATGTGGAACGTGGATACCGGCGAGTCACTCTGGCACTTGTCGGACGTGGCGGGCTCGATTCGTGACTTGGCCTTGGACCCGGTGAGTCCTCGTTTCGCGGTGGTCGGGCATGACGGACAGGTTTCGATTCGCGACGTCGAAACGGGGCGGGAACTTCAGCGTTGGGGTTCCCCCGGCTCGCTCTATTTCAGCGTCGCGTTTTCTCCCCAAGGCGACCGTATCGCCGTGGGGGGACTCGACTTCAACGTTCGACTTCTCGATGCCCAAACGGGACAAGAGCTTTGGTCGCGGCTGGGGCATGTCGGCGCCGTGTTGGCTCTCACGTTCGACGAAACGGGAGACTTCCTATTCAGCGGATCACTCGATGGCAGCGTGCGAGTTTGGCGAACTCGGTTTGGAGATCAATCGCTGACGATCGCGACTCCCGTGGGGGAAGTTCTCGACCTCGCCTACGACGCGACGCATCGTGCCTTGGCGGTCTCTGGCAACTCGCCTTACGCGGTGGTGTATGAGGCGGGGCCGGTGAGTGAACGAGGGGAGGATGGATCGCAATGGCCGATTCTGCTCACCGAGGATTTCTCTTCACCCGATCTCCCCGAGGGTTGGCGGCCTCACCTCGGTGAATGGAAGGTCGAGGAGGGACATGCCGTGGGTACGTTGCGCCCCTTCTCGGCGCCCGGCGGCTGGGCGAGCTGCAGCCTTGCCTTGCCCATCATCGTGCCAAGTCGAGTGGACATCGAGTTCGATGTGACATGTGATGAGTCCATGGTGATCGAGACGACCTTGGCCAACCGAGACTACGACCAGGGAATTTCGCAAGTCGTGGTGGCCACCGACGCGACGCCTCTCAATCGTGGTCGGCAAGGAGTCGTGGTATTTCAAATCAACGGCCAGATGCAGTTCTCGGAACTCGATTCCCGACTGGCCGAGATCGGCCTGGAGCCAGGACGAACGCACCGGATTCGCAGCGTGCGAGATGGTGAGCGATGGTCGCTCTATCTCGATGGAGAACGGCTCATCGAATCCGTGACGACCGATGCGGTCGTGAGTCCCTATCTGTTTATCCAAGCTTCATTCGCCCCGGTGGGCAGTCAATTGCGCATCGACAACCTCACGATTCGAACACCCAGCGAAAGCGAGGGAGAGCGTCGAGCGCGCGCCGCGCTCGAGGACGCGGTCAAGCAACATCAACTCACCGAGCTGGTCGTACGCGAGCTAGAACAAGCAAGCGACTTGGCCGAGTCGGAACGGATCGCCGCCATTGAGATGCTGCGGCGCGAACGGCCTCGTCAGACTCCGAACTGGTCCGACTATCTCGAGTGGCTCGACGAGACAACGCCGGTCATCGGTGACGCGGCCTATCTGGCCGAGCGTCTCGCGGCTCGATCGAGTCCCGATTCCATCGAACGCCGAATGGTACTCGGCATGCTTCATTATCACGCCGAGTCATGGGAAGCGTCGATCGCGGATATCGACCAAGCGATCGCGCTGGAGCGAGAGGAAACGGGGCGCGCATCGCCATTGGCGCTCGCGATCAAGCGGCTCGCCGAAAAACAACTCGGCATGCCGTCCAACTCCATCGAACCGGATTTAATCGAACGCCTCCGGAGTCGGCATGTGCGGCTCGACTCTCGACTGGCGCCGTGGATCGAACGATTGGAATCAGCCGGACTGGTCGATGAGTCCGATGCGATGGACAAGCAACTGGCCCAGTGGAGTTTTGACTGGCAGACCGCATGGCAACTCGACGCCGATCTAACGCTATTTGACGAGAGCTTGGCAAGCGACGCGCGAATCGTGCGGGCTCGAAGTGAAGACGCGGGCCCCTACGATCAGGAAGTCGATCGCGAGTTGTTCTTGCGAACGGAACGACTCTGGCTCGTGGGTGGCAAGCCGTTCGATGCTCGGCTCGAACGGACCGGACTGACGATCGACCGACAAGGCGCCCAGGCCACGATCGACTCGCAATGGTGGTGGAGCATCTCGGATGGTTGGTACCGCTGGCACGAACGGTGCGTCTGCCAACGAGTCGACGGTCGTTGGAAGGTGATGGAGATGCGCACATGGCCGCTCCAAATCGAGATGGGCAATACCTCGATCAATCCCGAGCGAGATGGCTGGGCGGACTTGGATCGAGCCGCGGAAGCGACCGTCGACGCGCGCGTGCCCGATCGAGTGCAGGCTTTCGTGAAGGCCTTCCAACTCGAAGCGGCATGGGAGGCGATTCAGCGCGGACTGGCCGAACACCCCGAGGCGGCGCCCGCCCACGTGGCCGCGGCCGAACGGGCCTTCTTCACGCGCCGACCCGACGACTTCGTGAGATTGGCCGAGCGAGCCGTCGAGTTGGATCGTGGCGTGAGTGGACCGCCGTTCATCTATGCCTTTGCTTGGTCGCGATCCTGGAACGAGGCGCGTGACGCGGGAGCGGCGACGACCCACATCGGAGAACGTTCGGTGTTGTTGCCTACACGTTTCCAGCCGCTAGACAAACGCAATGTCGCGGTCCCTGGGGAAACGCTCGCGGCTTGGTTCTTGCCTCCCAACGCGGCCACCCTGGTCATGCGTTGGCCCAAGCGGTCTCCCACGCAGGATTTCCATCGGGACTTCATCGAACAGGCCGAGAGCGATATGTTCGAGCAGTTGAATGCCCAGCGAACCGCCAGTGGAGTCACCAACCGCTTCGGCGAACCGGCCGCCTTCGCGATCTTCGAAGGCATGGGTACGGGCACCGCCATGGCGTCCGGCGGACAAGGGACCGTTCCCACTCGGCAACTGCTGATCGCGTTCGATCGAGGCGACGATTTCGAGGTTTGGCTCATGACATCACCATCCGTCGATAGCGCGCGGCGTTTTGTCGAATTGGAGTTGATGATTCATGGCGGAGATCCGCTCGAGCCACTCGAATAAAACGCTTCGTCGACGTCGCTTGGCCGTTGACTGTTAGCCAAACAACGCACTCCCTCCTTTCTGTTTCCCGACAAAACGCCCACGCGACTACGGTTCTCGCGCCGCCGACCGACCTTCCGATTCCCTCCTGCCTAGAGATCTCTCGTGTCGACCAACGAAACTACCCCGACCTCCGCGTCGGATGACCGGCCTCAACCTAAGCCCTGGATTTCCGACGACCTTTTGGCGATTCTCGTCGCGGCGGTCATCCTCATCATCTCGCTCGTTGCCGTAATGGGTTTTGGTCAATCGACGGTTTCGGTGGAGGCCGAGGCGACCGGTTCACCGATCTCGACAACGGTTTACTCGAACCCACTCTCTTCTTGGATTGGGAAACCAGGGAAGTGGACTCTCTCGGTCCTCGATTCCCTCGCTCCACTCGACAAGGAGACGGGGACTCGAAGCCCCGAGACGTTGATCAAGATCGCGTCGACGTTCGTGCTGCTGACGTTGTTGCTCGCGGGAGCCGCGACGCTGCGTGATGGCTCGCGTCGATTGCTTCCGTTTGTCGGCGGTTTCGCGGTGGTGTTCTTGCTGGCCTTGGTCGCCTACACGCTCGCCGCCCAAAGCGCGATCAAGAGCTACAACTTGGAATTCGCCCTCTGGGCCCTACTGATTGGGCTCATCGTTTCCAACACGGTCGGCACTCCCAAGTTCCTGCGCGACGCGGCACGCACCGAGTTCTACATCAAGGCCGGGCTCGTGCTGTTGGGAGCCGAGGTGCTGCTGCCGCGATTATTGGAGCTGGGAGTCCCCGGCGTTTTCGTGGCTTGGGTGGTGACTCCGATCGTCTTGATCAGCACCTACATTTTTGGGCAACGCGTTTTGAAGATTGAATCGCGTTCGCTCAACATGGTGATCTCGGCCGACATGTCGGTCTGTGGCGTGTCCGCCGCGATCGCGACGGCCGCGTCTTGCCGGGCCAAGAAGGAGGAGCTTTCGCTGGCGATTGGCATCTCGCTCTCGTTCACCGTCATCATGATGGTGGTACTGCCCGCCGTGATCAGTTTCGTTGGCATGGACCCGATCATCGGAGGTGCCTGGATTGGCGGCACCGTCGACTCCACGGGCGCGGTGGCCGCTGCTGGTGCGAGCCTTGGCGACGAGGCGGTCGACGTGGCCACGACCGTGAAGATGATTCAGAACATCTTGATTGGCGTCACCTCGTTCTTGGTCGCCGTGTATTGGGTGACGTATGTCGAACGAGACCCGCAAGGCCAGCGTCCTCATGCCTCGGAGATCTGGAAGCGATTTCCGAAGTTCGTCGTTGGCTTTCTATTGGTGTCGGTCCTTTTCTCGGTGATTCACGCCGGTCTAGAACAGGGACCGGATGTCGTCGACGCGGTCTCGAAGGGGCTTTCGAAGGAAGTGCGCGGCTGGCTCTTCTGTCTCGCGTTCGTCAGTATTGGACTGGAAACGCGTTTCGCCGATTTCGCGAAGTACTTGCGCGGAGGCAAACCGCTCATCCTCTATCTGTGCGGCCAGACGCTCAATCTGATCCTGACGCTCCTGATGGCCTGGATCATGTTCGGCTGGCTCTTTCCTCCCGCGAGGAGCTAGTCGTGGCTACCACACAAGATTCCACGCGAGTCGTAGGCCGCGGCGATTGGGCAGGTTGGCTCAAACTACTCTGTGCCTCACTGGCGATCGTGGTCGTGTGGGGATGGGGACTCCCGGCCATTTCGCGACTCCCGCCCCAACGCCACTACGAATCCTGGCTTGACGATCATCGCATCGATCCGAGTGCCATGTTCTATACCGAGGTGGAAATGTTCGAGCCAATCTTGAAGCGACGCGAAGCCCGGTAACCATGAATGATCCGGCAACGGCTCATCGGCGTCAGCTGGGCAATTGACGTTGACTTGGAGCAAAGCAACCGAGGCCGATCGCGCGCCGACGCTGCTTGCCAGCATGGATTTTCTCGAAAAGACTCGCATTTGCCTCCGCCGCGCGGAGAATGACAAGGGTCGAATTGGGACTCATTCTTGAGGCACGCCACGATGCTCGTGCGACGCTCCGGATTGACGCTGATTGAATTGCTCGTCGTGATCGCCGTGATCGCGATCTTGATCGCGTTGTTGCTGCCCGCCGTGCAAATGGCGCGGGAGTCGGCTCGTCGAATTCACTGTGCCAACAACCTGCGCGAACTGGGGCTCGCGGCGTTCGAATACGAATCGACGTTTCAACAACTCCCTCCCGGCCAACGGTTTCCCCAGGGGTTGCTATGGTCGGCTTACCTGCTGCCGTTCATAGAACAGCAACCGGCCTTTGATCGACTCGACCTGGAGAGTCCGTTCGCGTTGGCAGGTGACGTCAATAAGCAGATCGCGGCGCGACGATTTAGTCTTTTTCAGTGCCCCACCCAGGGCTTCTCGAATGCGATCTCGGATATCAAGACCTTCTCCGTCCGAGAACCCTCGAGCTACCTCGCATGTGCCAGTGGATTGATCGGAGTGGAATCGGCGACCGATGTCTTGCCGGGGGATCCCAGGTTCACCGATGGTCTCTTCGGCACCAATGTCGAACTGGGAATGCGGAGCATCAAGGATGGCTCATCGATGACCGTCATGTTTGGCGAGTGTGTCGTGAACACGACACTCACGGGCGTTGATCGAGCCGGGCAGACGGAGATCATCGATCACTGGTACATCGTGAGTCCCGAAATGTCGCCTCAACCTCCCGACCAGTCGGGCGATGTTTCAGAGGCCTTTGGTTCGACGGCGGTCCCGATCAACCTTTTCGACAAGCCCACCGCCTTTGTCGATGAACGTGAGCTGAGTTTTGGCAGCGGCCATCCCCAGGGTGTTCAAATCCTGTACGCCGACGGGCACGTCACGTTTGTCTATGAGAATATCGATCCCGCGGCTTGGTCGGCCCAGGGTACTCGCTCGGGCCGCGATCTGACTCAATAGCCTTGGTCGCTGTCCAGCCGTGGCCTAGCGACAGGGCCTGAGCGCGAACACTTCGACGTCCACGCCAGGGGAGTAGTGAGCCAGAACAGGTGGACCCGCCACGGGAACTCCCGCCGTGGCAAGTAAGTTCTCCTCCATCCGAATCACTTCCGCGCGGTGGGCCGGATAGGGCGTGTGATAAACCTGGCCCGAATAGATTCGCGAGCCTCGCTCGAGGAACAACAAGTATCGTTCCAGGAAGAAGAACTCCGTCGAGTCGGGCAGGGACGGACCGAGCGGTTCTCCAATGCGATATTCGACCTCGAGCCGTGCTTGCGTCCGATCACGGACCGTCGAGTAGAGTGTCGACGTCCCTTGCCGCTTCATCGACATACGGGCATGAAAGTAGGGCAAGCCCCAGAACGCGCGAGCGATCCAAACCGCGATTCTTGAAGCGGCCTCGAGGGAAAGAAAATAGACTCCTGGCTGGCCCTGATGATGGACGTACGTCCTGACGTTCGTTTCTAGAAACTGAAACGCGAGGGAACGCGGACTCCAGCGCGGTCGGACGTTCTTCATGGCGAACGGAACGAGCCCGATGTACGCTTGCCCCTCGTACAAGTCGAGTTCCAATTCGCTCGGCACCAAACCGCGCATGACCTCCACCGGCACTTGCCAGTGAAGAAACAACAACGACTCCCAGCGCTGATACCCCTTCGCGGGTCCCGGCGGCCGAGCTCTTGGCGACTCACGATCGAGCATCGATCAAAAACCCTCGCCCCCTTCGACTTCGCCATCACTCACGATTCGATCGTCCGCGAGCTCGGCCAAAGAAATGGCCTCGTCCATCGACTTCTGAATGAACTCCGCTTCCGAACCAGCCGCGACCTTGCCGGCCACGATGTACGCGCCGTAGATCTGGGCCGCGGCTTGAACCACGATGCCTTCACTATGCCGGAGCTTCAGGTAACTCTTGCTCATGACGGGATTGCCTTAAGTGGGAGGATCTCGATCGATAGCCGCGAGAGCGGGCTCGGCCCGGCCCAAACCGGTGCTCATTCGAGCCGACAAACGGTCAAGGATCAAGCCTCGTGCGAAATCGCATGATCCCCGCGAGTCGGCGAGTCGTGGTCGATCGGACCGACTCGCGATCGACACGAAAAACCGTCTCATTCCGCCGGAGCACCGGGGCGCCCGTCTACAATCGAGACTCGAGATCACGAGGTTAATGGGTATTTGGGTTGGAGGTCATGGGTCATGAACCGACGTGAGCAACCGAAGCGCCGGCATTCCCGTTTCACGCCAGGGTGGCGTCTCGGTATCGTCTTCCTCATGCTCGCGATCGCGGGCCGAGTCGCGGTGACGACCGAGGCTTGGCAGGAGGCGACGCCCCCGGCCACCGAAGATTCCGAGCCGCGAGTCTCGCTCGCCGCCCAAAGCGAACGCGAGGCGCTCGGACGAGCTCGCCTGCTCCACGAGACGATTCATGGGGCGTTGCAAGTCGTGCACCGTGATTTCTTTGATGACGAATCGCCGCGGGTGTTGCCCAGTCAATCGTTGGATGATGTGTTCGCCGAGTTGGCCGAACAGTTTGATGTCCGCGTTCGGTGGCTCACCGTCAACGCGGATGAAATGAACGTAGCTCACCGTCCCGCGACCGAATTCGAACGGGACGCGGTCGAGCGCATCGAGGATGGCGCCGAGTATGTTTCCGAGGTCCGCGATGGACAGCTGCAATACGTGGGTCGGATCGTGCTGCGATCCCAATGTCTGAAGTGCCACGTCAATCGTCGCACGTCGCTGGAGGATCGGTTCTCGGGGCTCGGCATCACCCTGTCAATTCAAGCGCCGACGGTAGCGGCACCGGAGCCCGACGAGCCATAATCGGGCACGTTGAATCCGATCCTTCCGCTGTGTTGATCCCGCCCCCCGAATCGCCTCACCACTTTCGATGGAATGTCCGCCATGCCGCGTTTGAATGTCGCAGCGTCCGCCTGCCTCGCCTTGACCTGTTCCACCACTCTGATGCTCGGCGCGGCGTTTCTCTCGATTCCGAGCGCACGAGCCGATGAACCGGCCGCCACCGAGGGTGATTGGCCCAACTGGCGCGGCCCTGGTGGCCGAGGCATCGCGCCCACCTCCGCCGATCCGCCAACGACATGGAGCGAAACCGAGCACGTCGCTTGGAGCACCGAGATCCCAGGCACGGGACACGGTTCCATCATCGTGGTCGGCGAGGACGTCGTGGTGGCGACGGCCGACCTTGAGGCCCAGGTTCAATCGCTGATCTGCCTCGACCGGGAAACGGGCTCCATTCGCTGGAACTGTCCGGTGCATGAAGGTGGTCTCAAGCAAGAAGGAAATTCAAAGGCCTCGCTGGCCTCGTCGACTCCGGCCTGGGACGGCGAACGCTACTTCATCAACTTTCTTAACAACGGCGCGATCCATACGACGGCGGTCAGCCCCACGGGCGAGATCGAGTGGCAACAGAAGATCTCCGATTACGTCGTCCATCAGGGCTACGGCTCATCGCCAACGATCTACCACGATCTCGTGATCGTTGGCGCGGACAACAAGGGTGGCGGAGCCTTCGCGGCGCTGCGCCGTGCAACGGGTGAAGTCGTGTGGCGTTTCGAACGACCGAGCAAACCCAACTACTCGTCGCCAATCGTCTGGCATCTCGCGGGACAAGATCAGCTGATCCTGATTGGTTGCGATGAAGTCGTGTCGCTGGATCCGGCTCGAGGCGACGTGCTGTGGCGAACCGAGGGAGCGACGACCGAATGCGTGACGACTCCCGTGACCGACGGTCGTCACATCTTCACGAGCGGAGGTTACCCGCGCAATCACGTTTCAGCCATCGTGGCCGATGGATCGAACGACGTCACGTGGGAGACCGACACGCGAGTCTACGTGCCGAGCATGATTGTGTCCGATGGCTTGCTGTTGGCCGCCGCCGACGCGGGAGTCGCCTATTGCTGGGAAGCGGCGACGGGCAAGGAACTCTGGAAGAAGCGATTGGGCGGTACCTTTAGCGGATCCCCCGTCCTCGTCGGCGACCTGATGTTCGTCACCAACGAAGAGGCCGAAACATATGTCGTGCGGGTCTCGGCGGAAGGAGCCGAGATCATCAGCGTGAATCGTCTGGGAGAGTCCGCTTTCGCGACTCCCACGATCGTCGGCGACAGTGTTTACCTGCGGGCTCGTGGCGGAGAAGGCGACGCTCGAGTCGACCGCATCCACCGCGTCCGCGACTGACGTCGTCGCTGGCCAAGACCAAGTTCACCGCGAAACGCTCGCCGTACGTCCACGATGTCGATCGCGTTCACGTCACACCCTCGAGGAACTCCCCATGCCGAACTCCACTCCACCTCGCTCCATGCGTGGCCTGCTAGGACTCGCTCTGCTTCTACTTTCCGCTGCCGGCGCGACCGCGCAGGAGAAGCAACCGTATGCTCGCACGGGCAATGGCGATTTCGTCATCGGTCCCGAATATCAAATCGATCCCGATCTGACGGACCAAGGGAACCCGAAGGGGAAGTTGTTCGAGTTCTCCATGCCCTTGGCGGAGAGCGAGATCTTTGATGGCACGGATGAAACGCTCGATCCGAGCAAGCCGGTGCGGACCGAACGCAAGATTTGGGTCTACATTCCCGCCGCCTACGTCGACGGTACCGAGGCTCCCTTGTTGGTCATGCACGACGGGCCAAGCAATCTCGAACTCGTGCGCAACGCGCTCGACAACCTCACGATCTCCGAGGATCCCGAGCGGCGTTTGCCGGCCTTCATCGCCATCTCGGTGCAAAACGGAGGGGATGACAGCAAGGGGAGCCAGCGAGGTTTGGAATACGACACGATGTCCGACCGCTTGGCTCGCTTCGTCAACGACGAGGTCTTGCCGGCGGTGTTGGAGCAAGAGTCGATCCGCGAGGCCTATCCCAACCTGAAGCTCACTTCCGATCCTTGGGGGCGTGCGGCCATGGGCTGCAGTTCCGGTGGAGCCGCCGCGCTTTCGATGGGTTGGTTCCGCCCCGATTTGTTTCGTCGACTGATCACCTACTCCGGGACGTTCGTGGACCAGCAAGACGACGATGCGGCGGAGGAAGCCGATTTCCCGCTCGGTGCTTGGGAGTATCACTCGAGCATGAAGTTGATCGAGACGAGCGAGAAGAAACCGCTCCGCATCTTCACGCACGTCGCGGAGTTCGATCTTCGTCCCGATGATCCCGAGGAGACGTATCACAACTGGGTCATGGCGAACGAACGGACCGCCGCCGCCTTGGCCGCGAAGGGGTACGATTATCGCTACGTCTTTAGCCGAGAATCGCGACACTGCGACGGACGAGTCTTCCAAACGACACTCGCCGACACGCTCGTCTGGATGTGGGCCGACTACGAAACCGCGGCGACTCGGTAACGATGCACGTCCCATCATGACGTTGGCGGGATCTTGGCTTTCCAGCGGTTGGGCGTGAACCTAGTCGGCTCGATCAAGACGAGCGAGTCGCCAAACGCCCACCGCGAAGCCAAGCAGCCCAATCAAGCAAAGAATCCCCCACGGCTGTAGCGCCTCGCTCCAAGTGAGCTCACGCCAGACGGCTCCCTCGAGGGAAAGGACGCCCCATTTCACGGGACTGAAGTGGCTGATCGATTGCATCCAGGAGGGAAGGAACGCGAGCGGAACCATGCCGCCTCCGACCATTGCCATGATCACGTTGGCTCCCCAACCAGCTCCGGCCACCGCCTCCTCGGTCCGCCCGACGACACTCATCGCCATCATCACGCCGACGAAGGCCCAAGCCACGAACGCCATGCTGACGACCAACTGCATGGGGTCCTTCGGTCTCATGCCCAGGAGAACACCGACGAGCATCATGGCGCTCATCACTCCCATGGCCATGACCCAACAAGCGACCGCCTTGCCGCCCAACAATTGCCATCGTGCGAGAGGCGCGATCCTGAGACGAAGCAACGTCCCGCGCGTTCGTTCGCGTACGAGTGACTGGGCGAACGTCGCGACGCATCCCAACACCGCCCACAGACTGGCGGCCGGAATGCTGAGATCCCAGCCACTCCTCAGTCGGTCGACAAGACCTCGGCTCCGCTGGAGCGAGATTCGCTTGATTTCTAGCAATTGAGTACGTGGCCGAGCCTCGGTCGACGCCGTGGCATCATCCGTTGCGTTTTCTTCTTGCTGCTGCTCGATTTCATCCGCCAGGGAATCGAGACTGCCGTAAACCGCGTTGAGCGCGAGCCTCAGTGGCAAGGGCACGTTCTCGCTCTGACTGAGCTGTTCGCGCGAACGTTCCATGAGGTCGCGCATTTGCGTGGGATCTTGCATTCCGCCAAAGATGGTCTCGCCAGCGGCTTGGAGCAACATGCCTTGCATCAGCCCCGCTTCGGCGGTTCGGGACGGATCCACCGCGATCTCGACCGAGGGTGATTGCCCCGTTGTGAACAGGCCGATCGACTCGCCGAACCCCTCGCTAATGATGATCGCCCCCGAGATCGCTCCACGACGAACCGCCGCCACCGCCGATTCTCGATCGGTCTCCTTCATCGTGAGCGAGACGTTGCCGTCGCGCATCGCTTGAACGAACCGCTCCGAGCGCGGTGATTGATCCTCATCGACCAGGGCTAACACAAGTCGAGCTTCTCGACTCCCCAGCCCTCCATTGATGGCGCCAAAGAAGACGCCCAGCGCCACGGGAAATCCGAGCATGAAGAACAAGCCGGCCCAATCCCGCAGGGCCAGAGTCAGATCCTTGATGGCCATCGCCAATACTGCCCGCATGTCGTCGATGCTCCGAGATTCCGTTGAAACGAGTCGCGAGAACCGCCATCGGCCGTACGAGAATCGGATCGATTGTCGCCGAGCCGCGGCTACCCAAGCTAATCCCGCAAGGTTCGGCCGGTGAGGTTGAGAAACACCGTCTCCAGGTCGGGATGCTTCACCTGCAAGGACTCAAACGCATGCTCGCTCTCGAGGAGTTCGCGAATCGACTCCAATGGCGAATCGGTCACGAGACTCAATTCACTCCCCCGAACCTCGCCGGGACCCGTCCATTGCTCTGGAGCGGATGCGAACTCGGCCAAGATTCGCATGCCACCGCCGAGACGAGCAACCAAGGGTTGAAGGCGATCGAGTTCCAGGATTCGACCATGATCGATGATTCCAATTCGATCGCAGAGCCGCGCCGCTTCTTCCATGTAGTGCGTCGTCAGCACCACCGTGAGTCCCTTCTCCTTGAGACTGGCGATCGTCGTCATGAGATGATTGCGAGACTGGGGGTCCACCCCAACCGTCGGCTCGTCAAGCAAGGCGATGCGCGGCTCATGCACCAAGGAA
>JAGQPS010000249.1 GCA_020426595.1 Planctomycetales bacterium | reverse complement strand
AACGGTGGTTCGACTCTTTTGCACCCAAATCGCCTTTTGCTAGGGCGCGAATCGCATCCGTCGGGTTTAAACCAACAGCCCACAACCGGTCGCCCCGTGACTGCGATTCGGGTCGGCGATACCCAAGAGCCGAACCGTTTCAGCCCTTACTGATCGTCGCCGCGGTTGTCCTCGATGCGCGGAGGCAAGGAGAAACGCGGAGCGGTGGGCTGATCGTAATCGTCGAAATCGTCGGCCTGGCGTTTTGCCGGAGTCCGTTTGACTGGACTCGTCGCCTCATTGGCCGCGTCGTGAAACGACTTTTGGAAGTCATTGAGTCCCTTGCGGAACTCGCGGTAGCTACCCCCCAACGACTTCGCGACTTCCGGCAATCGCTTGCCGAACAGGACGATGGCGACGATACCCAGCAGGAACATCTCCTGCATGCCAATGTTGAACATGGAAACGTTGCTCGTCTAGAAAGCCCGATCCACTCGTTCGCCGCGTCGAAATATCGATCGAGCGAAGAAGTCGATGCGAATCTAGTCCGTTCCAAGCGGAGTCAGAATGCGGAGCTCGCCGAAACCTCAGCGAGCCCCACCGTGACTTGGAACCCGACGCGAAAAGCACTCCGGCCCTAGGCTTCCGCCTTGTCCGAGTCCTTCTCGTCGTCGCTATTCATTCCATTCTTGAACTCGGTGATGCTTCGGCCCATGTTCCGCATGAGGCCCGGCAGCTTGGCTCCGCCGAACAGCAACAACACGATGAAGAGAAGAATGAAGATCTCCGTTTGGCCGATGCCGAACATGTCACACTCCCGCGAACTAAGTCGAAACAAAACTAGAGGGAGCACATACGTCGGCGAAAGCGGGATAGCACCCGGATGGGTCTAGCCAGAACCGAGACGTGCAATATCGCCGGGCCACCTAGCCCCACGACTCCACCATTCTAAAAACGGGGCCTCAACTGTCAAACACCCCTTTTCCCGCCTCCGACGAATTTCAGCTCGAGGGTCGTCTCGCCATCCGGTGTCATCCGAACCTCCCGTCCGCTCAACCTCCCCCCCGCCCCCCCCGATGCGAGCCAAGAAGACGAGCGATCTTTCCTCGTCTTCCTTGGTTCTCTTGTTTGTCGGCGTTTGGTGAAGTGGTGCCAGCGGATCGGTCTTTTCCTGCCGCTCGACCGAGGAAAGCGTCAAATCGCTTCGCCAACCGACCGATTCTCGACGAGGAACCTGTGACTTCTCGGGCTTGGGGAGCCACGGGGAGCACTGCCCGATACCGTGTTGCACCGTTCCTTCCTTGATTGCGGCCCGACGATTGCCATGACACGACTATCGCCGATGACTCACTCGACCCAGTTCCAACCCCAAGTCAATCAACGGCTCAACGGCAAGTTGAGTGGGTTGTTGCTCGCACTGCTCATGTCCATCTTGGCCGTGCCGTGCAGTGCCCAGGACTGGGCCGCGAAGATGTTCGAGGTCACCTCTCATGACTTCGGGTCCGTCGCTCGCGGTTCCAAGGTGGAATATGCCTTCGAGCTCACCAACGGGTTTCGCGAGACCGTTCATATCGCCTCGGTCC
Source organism: Planctomycetales bacterium (assembly GCA_020426595.1). Lineage (GTDB taxonomy): Bacteria > Planctomycetota > Planctomycetia > Pirellulales > Pirellulaceae > UBA11682. The sequence goes on along the minus strand of JAGQPS010000249.1, from coordinate 6,249 downwards.
GTTCGAGCTGCGGATGCACGAGCCCACGCATCGTGAAAGACACCTTGGAAACGTACGAAACCGGCGCGATTATCGCCGAGCTCAATACCGTGTCGTTTCAAGGTTCCAAGAACGCCACGATCACGGTAGTCATCGACCAACCGTATCGAGCCGAGGTTCAGCTCCGTGTGTCGGCCTACATCCGATCGGATGTCGTGCTCGAACCGAGCGAAGCCACCTTTGGCGATATCGAACAAGGCGAAGCTCACGAGATCCCGATGACGATCAGCTACGCCGGTCGCAACGACTGGCAAGTCGTCGACGTGCGAAGCGCCTCGGAAGATCTCGAGGCGGAGCTCGTCGAGACGTCTCGCGGCAACGGACGAGTCGGTTATCGCATGGTCCTCCGCCTACGAGACTCGGCGCCGGCCGGAGCGTTCCGCACGGTCGTGCATGTCGTCACCAACGATCGAAACTCTGGCCCCATTCCGATTCTTGTCGAAGGCCGAGTCCGAGGCGCGATCACCGCGAGTCCGGCCGTGCTCTCGTTTGGTGAAGTGACGCCGGGAGAACCAGTCACCAAGAAAGCGATTCTCCGTGGGCACCAACCGTTTACGGTGCTCGGAGTTTCGGCTCATGAGGCATCGCTCACGGGCGAGACGCCCGAAGTCGAGAACGAAGTGCAATTCGTTCCCATCACGCTGACCGCTTCCGGTCCGGCTCGCCGCCTACAAGACAAGATCACGATCGAAACCTCGTTGGGCCCGGTCGAAGTCACCGTCGTGGGTGACATCAAGGAATAGCCGACCGGCGGTCGTTGCGCCGACACGCTCGCTCCCAACGCCGCTCGGCACGCGGGCTATTCGGTGAAGCCGAACTCGTTCGTGTTCATCAGGGCCCGGCATAATTCGGTAAGCGTTCGTTGCTCGAGGAACTCGCGACAAGCGTCGAGTTCCTCGGCGGTCGGATCTCGTTGCAGCGAGCGACGAAACGTCTCCCGCACCAAGACCGATCGCTGCTCGAGTTCCGCAAGTTCCTCGAATCCGACTTCTGTTTCTCGAGCGACTTGATCGGCCAGCGCCTCGGCCGCGCGAATCGCCAAGCGATTGTTGAGCAAGGTCAATGCTTGCGGCGCCACGAGCGACACATCTCGCCGCGCGCAGCTCACGCTGTTCTCCGGCAAATCAAATGTCTCCATGAACGGAACGCGTACCGTTCGTTTCTGCACGAGGTAGATCGCGCGCACACGCTGCTCGGACTCCGGCGAGGGATACCACCCCTTGGTCCGCTCGGCGTTGTCGTCGAGCAGAGCGGGATTCACCGCCATCACCTCCTCGGGCAATCGCGGCCAGACGGGCGGGCCTCCGATGCGACCATCCAAGCTCCCACTCACCGACCAAAGTGAATCACGCAGTTGCTCGGCCGAAAATCGACGGAGTGGAGCTCGCCACAGCAAGCGATTATCGGGATCGGTCGCGGCGGCCACGCGTTGTCGCTCGCGCTCGGCTTCACTCTCGACCCTCGCTCCCGATTGCCGATAGACGGCGCTAGTAACAATCCGGCGCCGCAGGCTCTTGATGGAATAACCATCCCCGCGAAATCGGATGACGAGCCAGTCCAGGAGCTCCGGGTGGGTCGGCGCGGAACCGGTCAAGCCGAAGTCATTCGCCGAGCTAACAAGGCCCGTTCCAAAACACGATTGCCAAACTCGATTGACCAGGACTCGATCGGTCCACGGATTCTCGACGCTCGTGATCCACTGTGCCAACGCCGTCCGGCGCCCCGTCGTGCCTCGCGTGGTCGCCCTCGGTTCAAGAACCCCTGGCGCGAACATCGTGGGGAGGCCGGGGCCGACTTCCGCGCGAGGCTGGCGATGATCGCCTTGGTACAGCACGAACGTGCTCGCGATATCCGCGGCCGATTCCTGGATCAACATCGCTCGACGACGACTCGGGCGTCGCGACTCCAGTTCGGCGATTCGTTGCTCGTTCTTCGCGAGCCGTTCTCGCTCGGTTTCGTCGGCTTCCAAGCGTAGACGTTCGTCGGTCAGCTCGTCGTCGGCGACTTCGGCGGCACGCAGTCGCTCTCTCACGCGAGAAAGAAGTCGTTGGTTTCGGTCGGTGTAAATGGTGACTTGCTGGTCGATCGCGAGATTGGCCTCGGCGGCCGCCGTTGCTTCGAGTTCGGTTTCCACGATCGAATCGTCGAGAAATCGCACGCCTTCAAAGAACGCTCGCAACCGGTAGTAATCGACTTGCAGGAGTGGATCGGTCTTGTGGTCGTGGCAGCGGCAACATGAAAAGGTCTGCCCAAGGAAGGCCGCCGCGGTGGTGTCGACCAAGTCTTGCATGAGTTCGGCTCGCGAACGGTCTTGCTCATTGAAGAGCGGCGCCGCATTGTCGTGCGGCCCCATGCGCAGATAGCCGGTCGCCAGCAGCGCATCCACGTCGCGCTCGAATCGCAAGGGGAGCTCGACCAGCTCGTCTCCCGCCAACTGCTCTTGCACGAAACGGTCGTAGGGAACGTCGGCGTTCATCGCTCGCACGACGTAGTCGCGATACCGGTAAGCAAGCGGCCGAAACTCGTCCCAATCGAATCCGTTACTGTCCGCGTATCGCACGACGTCGAGCCATGCCCGCCCGACATGTTCTCCGTGACGTGGCGAAGCCAACAAACGATCGACACGCCGCTCGTACGCGTCGGGGCGATCGTCGGTTTCGAACTCCCTCACCTCCTCGAAGGTCGGTGGCAAGCCGGTCAAATCAAGTGCTGCCCGACGAAGCAGTTCACGTCGACCGGCCGCGGTACCGGGAGTCAAACCGGCTTGGCGGAGTCGCGCTTCGATGAAGGTGTCGACCGGAGTTCCTGACCAACCGGTCGCTTCGCTCGATGGTAAGGCAGGCTCGTCAATCGGCCGCAGCGCCCAAGCATCGAGTCGCCGACCATTCCACTGCCGTACCACGGGATTGTTGGGGTCGAGCCAAGCGTCTCCGATCAGACCCGTAACGACCGGTTCGCCGCTCTCTCCATGGCCCGCCTCGGCTGGCCAGACAAACCCACTCTCGATCCAGTCGCGAATCGTTCGCTGGTCCTCGTCCGAAAGTGGTTTTTGTGGCGGCATCAATTCAAAATCAGAGGCACCGGTCAAGCTCAGAACGATCGGACTCGTCGCCGCGTCGCTCGGATAGACCGCGGGCCCGGCTTCGCCACCAGTGAGAGCCGCGTCGCGCGAATCGAGCCGCAAACGTGACTCTTGTTCTTCGGGACCGTGACACGCCACGCAATGCTGCATGATGAGTTGACGACCGCGCCGTTGGATCTCCTCGAGCGGTCGCGCGGCATTCTCGGCGATGACCGTTGGCTCCGATGAGCTGGGCTCCTGAGCCGAGGCCGCTGGCACGCACGCCAGCAATCCCACGACGATCCCGACGGCGATTGACTCGACAAACCAAGGCAAGGAGGGCACGCCCGCTTGGCTGGGGACGATTTCGTATGCCCCATTCCATGGTGAAATGGCACTCATGCGAAAACGCAAGTACGGGCGTCGTGCCAAGGAACGCATGGAATGAGGGCTCCGGCTAGCAAGCGGTGGACAAGCGGCAGGTGGGCGGCGTCTCGAATTCCAGGATCGAGGGCGAACCGTACAGGAGGGCAGGCGACCATTCGGTCGTTGCTTGGGCCCGCCGTTGTTTCGACCGTCGTAGCTGGGCCAGTCGTTTGCAACTCCGACGATACGCCTTCTATCATTGGGGAATGAGCAGTCACTCCCCTAGCGCATTGTCGTCTATCTCCACCCCACGCCGCAACTTCCTGCGCGCCACCGGGGCCTCGATGGGATTGCTTGGCCTAGCGGGACTCACATCGCTCGAGAATGGCTCGCGATCGGTCACCGCGCGCGGTGGTGAGCCGAACATCGATCCCACCGCGCCGATGCGGGCTCGCGTGCCCGATTTCCAGCCCACGGCCACGAACGTCATCGTGATTTACTTGGTGGGCGGTCCCAGTCACATCGACACGTTCGACCACAAGCCGGCGCTCACCGAACTCGATGGACAAGCCGTCCCCGATTCCATTCGCTCGGCGGTGGAAGCAACTCGGTTCGCGAACGTGTTTCATGGTGCCGACGACAAGTTGATGGCGAGCCCTTATGGCTTTCGCCAGTACGGCGAGATGGGGATGTGGGTCAGCGAGCTACATCCCCACTTGGCTCGCCATGTGGATCGGATGTCGTTCATCCACTCGCTGCAAGCCGAGAGCAACAATCATGCGCCCGCGAGCTACCAATGGCACACCGGCGAGGTGCGATCGGGAAAAGCCAGCTTCGGCTCGTGGGTGACCTACGGCCTCGGGAGCGAGAACGATAATCTTCCCGGTTATGTCTTGTTGTTCGATGCCGGGCCCTTGGGAGGGAGCGCGAACTACACCAACGGATTCCTACCGGCGGCGTTTCAGCCGACTCGATTCAAGGATCATGGCCCACCCCTGTTCGACCTCGTTCCACCCGACGAGCTCGCCGCCGGTCAACAGCGGACATTTGAACTGATCGGACGGCTCGATCGGATTCATCGCGCCCAACGCGCGGCGGCCACCGATCTCGATGCGAGGATCGCCGCGTACGAGCTCGCCTATCGCATGCAACATGCCGCGTTGGAAGTCGGCGATTTAACTGGCGAGCCAGCGTACGTTCGTTCGTCCTATGCGATTGACGCGCCGGAAGGGCGACTCGCGAGCTTTGGTCGGAAGTGTTTGATGGCTCGGCGACTCGTCGAACGAGGCGTGCGATTCGTGCAGCTTTACGACATGCCGGACAAGGACGGTTGGGACGCTCATGGCGACCTCGTCGCGAATCACACGCCTCGAGCTCGGTGGACCGATCAACCCGCCGCGGCGTTGCTCGACGATTTGGCTCAGCGCGGTCTCCTCGATTCGACGCTCGTGGTTTGGATTAGTGAGTTCGGCAGGACACCGATGATGCAAGGCGATCGGGGACGCCAACATAACGCGGCCGGATTCACCTGTTGGCTGGCTGGGGGAGGCGTCGTTCCAGGCCAGCGCATTGGTGCCACCGATGAAATCGGTCTCATGGCCATCGAACGGCCAATCGCCTTCCGTGACCTGCACGCCAGCATCCTGACCGCGTTGGGTATCGACTTCGAGGCGCTCAGTTTCCCGGTCGCGGGGCGAGATGAAAGACTCACCGGAGTCGCTGGAATGGCGCATCCCATCGACGGACTTCTTCGCACGAGCTGACCCGATGGTGTCTGGGGACGAGTCGCTGTCGGTTCGGAGGCCGCTCGTCACGTGCTGGGGATTGTCTCCTTTAGCGACATTGGCTGGAGCCACCTCTCCTCGGCGGTCCAGATGAGCACGGAGTCGCGTGGAACCGCTGCAATTCTTTCCAAGTCGCCGGGCGTGCGGACCTAGATCGCCGGAGCGACTCAGTTTCGTGCGCGACTTTCGATGGTTTTTCTCATAAAACCTCTCTCCGTTCGAGGCTCGTTGCTGCCTCCGTTTTAGAGTTGCAAGCCTTTCGAAGGACGGTGGTGCCACCGTGTCGGTCGAACGACCAGATGAATTGGGGAGAGCAGAAGGCGATGCGAGATTTCACGAAACTGACTGGTGTCGAACGGTCGTTCGATGAGGACGAGATCATCGTCAGCAAAACCGATACGAAGGGGCGCATCACCTACGCGAACGAAGTCTTCCTGCGGGTCGCCCAATACACCGAGGAAGAGGTGCTCGGACAGCCTCACAACCTGATTCGACACCCGGAGATGCCGCGGTGCGTGTTTCAGTACCTCTGGGACACGATCTCGGAGGGACGCGAGGTGTTCGCCTACGTGATCAATCGAACCAAGCTGGGCGACCATTACTGGGTGTTCGCGCACGTCACACCCACTTTTGATACGCAAGGTCGGATCATTGGTTATCACTCCAATCGACGAGTCCCCGATCGCAAGGCGGTCGAGACCGTTCGCAAGCTGTACACCGACTTGAGAAGTGTTGAGAGCAAGGCGGGCTCGGCTCGCGCCGCGAGTGAGGCCGGACTAGCCGCGCTCGTCGGGCGTTTGCAGGAAATGGGCACGACCTACGACGAGTTGATTTTTCAACTGGCTCGCGAAGGCTCGCGAAGCTCGATGGCCGGGGCGTGCTGAAGTCATTGGTTTTCGGTTCACTCGAACGCGCGATCATTCCAAGACCAGAACACTTGTTGATAAGGACCGTCACTCATGGCCCTTGCCCAACCCATCAACCCTCGCACCACCACCG
>JAGQPS010000248.1 GCA_020426595.1 Planctomycetales bacterium | reverse complement strand
CATCGCCAGTCCGAGCCGGCGTTCCTGGACGGAGCCCGATCGGGCTTGGCCCCAAGAGCACTGACCGGGGGACCTCAAGGGTGGGAGAAGCCCGAAAGTCTTGGAAAAGGGCAGCTTAGGTCATAGAGCAATGGTGGCCTAGTCCAAAGCCCGTTTGACCCGTCCAAGCGGACGCGGCCTGACCGAGGCGAAACGGGTTCCACGAAGGCAACTTCACTCAGCCTCGCGAGCGACCATAATGATTGCTGGGACCATCGGCTCGTATCATTGTTGTAGGCTTACGCGTCCGCCCTTGATCCGGTTTCCTTCTCGCGATCAGCTCGAAACGCGGTAGACCTTCGCGAACGCCGACCGGGACGGAACGTGCCCTGGTTGGGAGGTGCGAGCGCCCCGCGACTCGCTCCGTGCCGCGTGCGGGCCCGGTCGTAGGGATGCCACACGCATGGCATCCCGTATGATTCGGAAAACGACGACCACATCGCTCATTCGTCCAGACAAAGGGGTCACCGTTGACCACGTCTCGAAGCAGTAGGTTTGATGAGACCGAGCAGACTCGCTGGTGGGCGGTCGGAATCGCGCTCGCGCTCACCGCCGTGGTCGCTTATTTGGCGGTGGGCTACTACCAAAACGCCGTTCCCCGCGGCCATTTCGAGGACGGCGTCCTAGCGATTCAAGGGCAAGAATGGGCGAAGGTCGAGTTGCATGCCGCTTCGCTGAAGATCTATCCCAAGTACGCCTCTCATCAAGCCTATCTCGAAGGCGCGCTCGAGCTCCATCGGCAACAAACGACCAAGGCCGAACGCTTGTTCGAGAAAGCCGCGGAATCAGCCGAGGTGCGTCCGCGTGCTCTCGCGCTGCAAGGTGTCGTCGCCTATCAACGCAACGACATCGAGAAGGCGAAACAATTGGTCAACGAGGCCTTGGAGCTGGACGGCGAATTGTTCGAGGCCTTGGAATTGGAGAAGGCGATCTTGGCGGCCGATCAGCCTTTGGCGCGAGTCGGTCGGTGCCTCGCGTTGATCGATCAAGGGGACCTCGCGGGGCTGCAACAGGAAATGGCCGATCTGAAGGCGAGCTCGCCCAAGGCCGAACCCTATTACAGCTTTGTCGCGGGCATGGTCAACATGCGGAGCGGCAAGTTCCTCGAGGCACTCGAGCTCTTCGGAAAATCAAAGGACGTTCCCGAACTCGCGACGCAAAGCTATGTCGTTTCGGCCGAGGCGCTTGTGCAACTGGGCGATCGACGATCGGCCGCCAACCTTTTGCAACAAGCACTCGCCATCGACGCCAATTACCTCGACGCGCACCGATTGCTCGCCGCGATCTACTACGATCAAGGTCTGGATGACCTCACCGTCCAGCATCTCACGTTCGTTTCCCAACTCGCGCCGGGCGATCCCAAGCCGGATCGGCAAATGGGTCTGATGTGCCTCGAGTTCCAGGACTACGACACCGCCATCACCCACTACACCGAAGCACTGCGACGCAACCCGCCATTGCATGTCGAAGTGGAAATTCGGCAGGAGTTGGCCCAGGCCTACGTCAAAACCAACCAGTCGGACAAGGCTCTCGAGAATCTCGACACGCCAGTCGTCGAGGCATTCGCGAACGATCCTCAAACTCCACCGAGTTTGCTCGAGGCCATTTCCGGAACGCGGGCCGAGGCGCTGTTGCAGTCTGGTGATTATGAGGGCGCCTTGGCATTGGCCAATCGAGTCCTGGCGGCCACTCCCAACAACGTCGACGTGGCGATTGTCAAAGCCAGCATCCTGATGGAACAGAACAAGGCCCAGGAGGCCGTGTTCCTGCTCGAGGATGCGACGAACATCAATCCCTACAGCTACGAAGCTCACTACCAATTGGCGCTCGCCTACAAGGCGGTGGGCAACAACGACGCCGCCACGCGCGTCAACGCCCAGGCCCAAGCGCTCAAGCAAATGCGGGAACAGTTCTCGCAAATGCACGAAGTCGCCAATCGCGAGCCCAACAATGTCGAGGTTCGGCTGCAGTTGGCCGAGATGGCTCCCAAACTCGGCTTGGCTAAGATGAGCGCGAACTGGTACCGCGCCGTGTTGGGCATTGATCCGGCCAATGAAATCGCCCGGGCCGGACTACAGCGTCTGGTGGATGCGGGAGTCGCGCAGTAGCGCCGCGTGGTCGTGCTAGACCCGAGGTGGCCACTACGAATGACGGTGCCACCTCATGAGATGATCTCGCGGCGGTGATTCAGGTAGTCCCAAACGACAAAGCGGTCGAGATCCTTGCCCGCCGTGAAGAAGACGCGTCCCGCGGTCGTTTCCGCCAGGCGATGGGCGAAACGAATATCCTCCTCGGACTGGGACCAACTCGGCACGAGGAACATGTTGAGCGTGATTCCTTCCCGCGCGCACGCATGCCCCTCGCGCATCGTGATCTCCTCGGTGCGCTGATGAGGCGGATACAGCAACAGCAAGTGCTGGTCCTCGAAATGAGCGGTTGGCAGGCCATCGGTGATGAGGACGATCTGGCGATTGGGCGTGTCCTGCGCCGATAGCAGACGCCGAGCCAACAACAACGCGTGTTGAATGTTGGTGAAGTGCGGATGCACCAACGACTCGCTCATCTCGGGACGACTCATGTCGTACGCCAGTTGCACGAACGGATCATGAATCGTGACCGGCTTGGGCATCAATTCCACGATCTCGCTCGCCGTGCGAACGTGCGCGAAACTGGCCATCTCGATAAACGCGACGAAGTCACCGGGATACTCGCGCCGCACCAATCCATCGAGTGCCAAGGCCATGCGTTTGACGTTGATGTACTGTCCGTCGTAGCGCATGGAACCACTCATATCCATGATCACGACGGTGGCACACTTGGGCGAATTGCGCGTGCGGTGCACCTCGATGTCCTCCGCCTCCAGCCGCAACTTGCCGCCGCGTCGCGACGATCGCAACATCGCGTTGGTCAGCGACTGAGTCAAATCCATCTGTGCGGGAGAGTCACCGAACTCGTACGGACGCGTCGCGCTGAGTTCGACATCACCCGCGCCCTCGATCGGACCTTGATGGCGTCCGGTCCGAGACGATTCGAGCTGCGAGAACAACCGCTCGAGTAAACGTCCCTGGAATACTCGATAAGCTTGTGGCGAGAGCTGAAAAGCGCCTCGCTCGTGCGCGAGTCCTTGAAGCTGAGCCTGTTCGCGCACGTACCGCTCGACTTCCTCCTGCATGCGCTGCAAGGCCTCGAGATCGCCCGGCTCGGCGAATTCCGCGAGAGCCTCAAGGTCGATCACGCCGATTCGCGCGGTGCGAGCGGCCTCTTCCAATTGGCGAATCAACTCGTCGATACGTTCCAGCTCTTCCTTGATCTCGAGCGCCTCGGTCAAGCCAACCGGCACCTTGCCCGTGAACTGATACTTGCCCAATAGCTCGTCGATCTCATAGACATCCGAGAGTCGCTGCATGAGCCGGAGCAAGTGCCGCGCGAACGGATGCCGCTCGTCTCCCGTCGCGTACCACAGGCGTTCGAGATCATAAATCTGCCGCTGGGCCACGGCTTGTTGGTAACGCTGCTCGAGCTTCGCCGGCGGCTTGGCCTGCGTCGCTTCTCCCAACCAATGTCGATCCGCTTCGCGCTTGGCGGGGATGGGATCGTAGCGTTCGAGGATCTTGCGGCGACGTTCCTTGAGAATCGCCAAGAGGCTCTCGAGACTCGGCCCGAGACCCGCGAATTGCGATGGGTCGAGTCGAATGGCGCGGGCCAACTCCTCGTCCGTCAGCTCACGCATCGAACCGTACATCAACAAATGATCGAATGCGGCGGAGACGAGATCGGGAGCTTCCTGGGTCGGGCTCGGGAACTTCTGGGGATCGTACTTTTGGTAGACATGCACGATGCCCCCCAAGGGCCTCGGCTGGTTCGGCGGCACCCCATCTCGTCGCGGCGAGCGGTTCGCGTCATCCGCATCCATGGCGCCTCTCCTACGATTCAAACGAGTAAGTGATGCGACCGTGATGGGTCGAGCGACTGATCTTGTCGACCGCATGCAGTCCCGCCAAGACGAACTCCACGCAACTCGCTCGCATCGCCGGATCCTCGCTGGCGTTGACCTCGAACGCCTTGTCCCACACCGGCGGCACACGAGTCAGCCGATCGGCGTAGTCGCTGCTCGGTAACTGGTCTCCTACTTCGATGCGAATGCCCTGACCAAAGATCCGAGCGATTTCCTCGAACCCATGCCGCTCGACATACTCGTTGAAGACCGTTCCGATCGCCGAGGCGATAATCGCGTCGAGCACCTGTCGCTCGGTCATCTGATGAGTTCCCATCAGGTCGAGCTCGAGTTTCCCGAGCCCCGAAGCGGCGAGATGCCCAAGGTCACTGATCCGAGGCACAGAGGGTCGCTCGTCTAGGGCGATCCCGCGCCGCCGAGCCGAGGCGATCATCGTTCGATAGTTCGCCAAGCTGAAGCGAGCGCTGACACCCGACTGATGGTCGACGTAACGCGACCTACGCGCCTCGATCGAAATCTGCTCGATGATCTCGAGCATGAAATAGGGAACTCGCACCGGGTAGTCTCCCTCGAGATCGAGCCCCGCTTCTTGCCGCAGGATCTCGATCCCCAAGTCTCGTTCGCGCGGATAGTGAGTCTGCACCAACGTGCCGATACGATCCTTGAGCTGCGGAATCACCTTGCCGCTTCGGTTGTAGGTCGAGGGGTTCGCGCTGAACAGCACGACCATGTCGAGATCGAACTTGACGGGATAGCCACGAATCTGCACGTCCCGTTCTTCCAGAATGTTGAACAGTCCGACCTGCACCAATTCATCGAGCTCGGGCAGCTCGTTCATGGCGAACAAGCCACGATGCATGCGCGGAATGAGCCCGAAGTGGAGAGCCTCCTCGGTCGACATGCTGACGCCCTCGACCAGCTTGGCGGGATCGATCTCGCCAATCACGTCGGCGAACTTGGTGCCCGGAGCCAAACGCTCGGCATAGCGAGCCTCGCGCGGCCACCACGCGATCGGAATCTCGTCCGGTTCATGCTGGGCGACGAACTTGCGAGCGGCCGACGAAAGAGGATGCTCCGGATCCTCGTGAAACGGGGTACCGGGCACGTCGAGATAAGGGAGTTCCGGATCGAGAAATCGGACGAGCGACCGCATCAAACGACTTTTCGCCTGCCCCTTCTCGCCGAGAAACAACATGTCGTGTCCGGCGAGCAGGGCGATCACGATCTCCGGAATCACCGTGTCGTCGTATCCCACGATTCCCGGAAACAACTCCTCGCCCGACGCGAGAGCCCGTGTCAGATTCTCTCTCAGCTCCTGCTTCACGCTCCGACTCTTCCAGCCGCTCCGACGCAATTCCGCCAAGTTGGTTGGACGCTGCACTGACGCTTCCATCGCGATCCTCAAGCTCGAGAGACAATGCCTAGGCTAGTTCGAAACCGAGTCGAGCGGCGACGAACGGACCCACATCCCACCGTGATGCGTCCGAGTCACTGGGCTCGAAAATGAACACGAACCTGGAGAGAAAAAGCAGGGGCGAGGCGTTCGATCCCGAAGCCAATAGCACACGGAGTCAACAGCGTACGGGTCCAATCGTGCACGGTTGCCACTCATGTCCGGTGCCAACCATGCACGGTACCGACCACTCACGAGGCCGCACCGCGAACCGTTGGTTGGGCGTTGTCTCAACCGTGACGGCGGCCGCCAATTCACTCGGAGTAGTCGACCCAGACCGCTCCCACGAGATGACCAACCCGTTGTTGTCGAGATGCATCGCGGACGACTCGTGGCTCCGCCGCGCTGTGCACGCCGCGAGCCCACTGTAGCACGGTGCTGGAGTCGATCGGCCAGTCCGCTCGCGGTCCCAGAGTCGCCAAGGGCCTCACCTCGGAGCTCACACGCATGCCGAGCAACAGTCCGCGCCAACTTCCGGGTTCCTGCAACGGCTGTCCAGCTCCGACCCACATCGATGCCGTGGCCGGACCCGATTGCCGCAACTTGGACGCTCCCAGTTGCCCCACCGATTTCCCATCCAGCCACATTGTTGCGGCCGGTCCGTCGATAACAACTGCCAGGTGGTGGGGAGTTCGATCATCGATGGACCACTCGGTCGGCCAGCGATCCGAGACTTCCTCTCGCTCGTCACGCCGACGCAAAACCAGCGAGTAATGCGACTCCTGCGCGTCTCGTTCCAACCCCAAGACCCAACCCCGCCAGCCACGACCGGCCGAGATCGTTGGCGGGTTCGCGGAAGCCGCGACATCCCCCGCCTCATCCTCCGCAGGCGACGAGCCATCCTGGGAATTCGCGGGGCTCGGCTCGAGCGATTCCGGCGGCGGACCATAGACACCGACGATCGGCATGAAGCCAGAAGCACGTGGAGCGGTTACCCAAAGCTCGACCGTCCCTTGTCGTGGATCGCGCCACCATCGATCGACCTCGGGCCACTCCAGACTGGCGGAGGGCGAGAATTCGATTCCACCGCCGCTGGGCGGACTCTTGGGTGCCCGAGCTTCCGGCGAGGAAGTATCGAGGGTCGGTCCCACCGTGTTCTCCCCCGTCGACGATGGACTCGAGTTCGCCAAGTGATACCCGATCACAGCCAACACGGCATGGATCGGCAGGAAGGCCAAGGCGACCAAAATACCGGCGATCCACCGATTGCGCGTCGAGACCTTGCGAGATCCGCTTGCTCGGTTAGCTTGCCGAACCGCGACTCCCGAGGGCCCGTTGAGTTCAGACTCCTCGGTGCCCGCGCTGATCGAGTCGTTGTTTCCAGCGTGCGCCAAACCGGAAGGGGCCGGCTGGCCATTCGGCGCAGCCATTGCCGGAGCATGGACTGCCGCAGCAACTCCGGCCCGGGGTGTTCCCGCTGTAGTTTGAGCCGCGAGATGCGGAGGTTGTGGCCGTGGCGTGGGAGGCTGCGTGGGAGGCTGCGGGGGAGGGGGCGAGACGCCGGCACTCGACGATCCGCCATTGGACGTGGCCCCTCGGAGATGAGGCGGCAGAGGCTTCCCCGCGACGGTCGGTGGATGCGCTGTCGCGTCGACCGATCGGACAGGTTCGGCGCCGGGTCGATGGTCGAATGGCAAGGTCGTCTCGGGATTCACTCCCCACTGCTCGGAGAGCAATCGCTCGTAGGCCGAGCGTTCCTGGGGATCGAGCAGTCGTTCGAGCGCGAGATTGACCTCGGACTTGAGTCGCTTGGCCTGTTCCCCGCGCGGCGACTGCATTTGCCGGCCCAAGAACGAGAGTCGAATTTGAGCGGCCGTCGCGATCACGTCGGGGTCTCGCTCGAACGGCGAAACCCCGACCAACCGATAATCATGCGGCGGCTGGTGGTCGGTCGGAATACCAAACCACTCGTAATACGGATCGAACTCGTTGGCTCCCGCTTCCGCCACGCCGGCTCCCCGCCAAACTGGCCCTATTCCATCGATCGCCTTGGCATCTCGCCGCGACGCAATCTCCCGCACCGGGCGAACCCGGCTAGGGCGACTCCGGCATACGACCTCGATCGCCCCGTGCGGTCGAGCGAACGCTATTCGTCGGTGACACAGCCTTCGGACGCGCTCTTCACCGTGCGAATGTAGCGGTGCAACGTTCCGCGAGTCGCCTTGTACGGAGGCTGTTGCCAGGCGGATCGTCGGGCCGCCATGTCCTCGTCGCTCACGTCGACATCGAGGCGATTGTTGTCCGCATCGATCGTGATCACATCACCGTCTTGAATCAAGCCGAGCGGACCACCTTCCTGGGCCTCGGGCGTGATGTGTCCGACGATGAATCCATGGGATCCACCGGAGAACCGGCCGTCGGTGAG
>JAGQPS010000247.1 GCA_020426595.1 Planctomycetales bacterium | reverse complement strand
TCCGTCGACCACGCGACGACGCCCAAAGCTCTTGACGAGCCCCACGACTTCCAAGATCGGCATCGAACATCCTCCGTGACGCGGAGTCGAGGTTTCGACTTCGCCGCCGCCATTCGCTCGACAAACGGATAACCCAAGCGCCGTGGGCGGCACCTCCTTGCGGTCCACCCTCAACCCACACCGTCCGTCGCTCCTCGATCACTAGCGTATGAATCGCATGCGACTGAAGCGAGGCCAAAATGGGACCGGCCGCCACCAACTGTGGGGCCAGAAGATAAACACCGCCTTGCCGATGAGATCCTTGCGGTGCACATACTTCTGTGACCACATGCGAGCATCGGAACTGTGCGGACTGTTGTCACCCATCATGAAGAACTGATCGGTTTGCAGTTCAAATAACGCGGGGACCTTGTCGCGGGCGTAGAAAAGTCGCTCGGCCTCGGTCGTCGACCAACTCTCGGGCGCGTCGAGCACTCGCCGGATGGCTCGTGGGCTAAAGCCGCCGTAATCCATCGGCTCGCTCCCGCCAGACTCCACGCTGATGTAATAGATGTCGCGGCTGATGCGGAGCCGATCGACCGTGAGCTTGGCTCCTTGAGCCCCGACTCCCGCCGGCTCGGCATCGCCTGGATCGCCTTCGCTGTAGGTCGGCACCAAGGGGCCCTGGCGCGTGAAGGTCCCCGGATGATCGAACTCGACCGGCGATTCATTCACCCAGAGATAGAGGCGGTCATCGCAGTTGGCGAACCGGAGGTGGTAAGTCCCCGCCCCGCGCACGGAAGTCGCCGCGGTGAGTACCGGTTCGGTGTCCGTACCTTCGGCCGATTCGATGCCGTCGAATGTGACTCGTGGCTCGAAACTCGGAGTCCCAGTCATCGGCCCACGGTTGGCCCAAGCTCGGGCCGAGCCGCTGGCCAAATCGAATTGACAAACGTAGTGCACGCCTCCCTCGACCAAGTCAAGCAACAGCGTGCCCGACTGACTGGAGACCTCGACATCGACCTCCACGGCCAAGTCACCGACCCAGTGCAATCCGCGACTCGCCATTTCCTGATCGTTCTCGGGCAAGTCGGGATGGTACAGAATGCCCTGGCCTCGAGCATTGGCCTCGAACCCGTCGTTGTACTCGTAGTAATCGGTGATCGCTTCACCGATGGGCGAGTCGAGGATGCGCGGAGGCACTTGACCTTGCTCGATCAGATCCCAGTCTCGGCGCCTCGGCACGAGATGTCGGTAGCGGAGCCAAGCAGGCGCTTCTCCCGCCTCGACGTGAAAGCTCGGTCGGGAATCGTCCGCGTATTCAACCGTCCAAGCGGGGCTTCCCGCCGACGCGTCCCATTGCTGCCAGCGGGACGGCCATTTGGCGCTGACCAGTGCCTCGGCCACGAAATAGGTGTCATCGACCGGCTGCAGCATCGCGAGCAGCTTGCGGTGGTCCTTGCGGGCGATGGTCCATCGGTCCGGTGAGATTTCGTCATCGTTGCCATTGGGCTGCACGAAGACGTCACCATGCAACAAGGTCAGGATCTCGTTGGGCAATCCGACCAAGCGTTTGATATACGGCTGCTTGGCGTTGAGCGGGTAACGAAAGACGACCACTTCCCACCGCTGAGGCTCGGCGATGTCGTAGGCGAATTTGTTGACGACGATGCGGTCGCCATCAAACGACGACTCGTTCACATTCTCCTCGGCATCGATCCCCTGCGTGTAGCGGCAAATCGGACAGGTCGTCGCGGTGACCATCCGCTGAAAGCCCACGTCCGGATTTTCGCTGCTCGCCGAAACCCGGTACTCGTATCCGCACTGGTCGCAGAAGACGTCCTTGTGGAGCCCTTGCAGGGTCGGGGCCATCGAGCCGGTTGGGATCACGAACGCTTCGGTTTCAAACGCCTTGAATAACAAGGCCAACATGACGGCGACAAGAATCGACTCGATCGTCTCTCGCGTTCCCGCTTCACGCAAAAATCCGAGGATCGATCCCGGTTTATCGCGGAGGTCGTCGGCGACGGTGGACTGTTTCATGGATGCGGCTCTTCCTCGGCGAAACGCAGGGGTGCAGGGAGGGTCACTATACTCGATGGCGGCAAATGGAGGTACGTTGGAATGTGTCGGCCATGGGCCGCCACCCGAAGCCAAGGGCTCAGCCTCGTGACGATCTCCTTGCCCGCACAGCGATCGTGCGTTCGCAAGAACCGCACGCACGGCTCCCACCCAACCCATCGCCGCGAAATCCGGGTCTCATTTGTCGAAAGCCCTGCCAATGACCGAGGGTGGAGTGAGATGGAGACCAAATGCTAGCGGCGAGCGTTCGGCGTGGCGGAAACTAGGCCTGGGTCGGAGCCTCTTCGGAGCGTGGTTGCTGGAGCGGGCCGCGGCGGGAGTCTCGCGCCGAACCAGGGTCCCTGGCGATCGGCGAGTCGGATTCGCCAAGGCTGAGCGGACGTTGAGGCGGACAACGAGAGCGAGCTCAGGTCGGACAAAGTGATCAGGGGGCGACCATGTTACGACACAGAGACCGAAGCGCCGGCCGCGAACCTTGCATGCGGCCGCTCGGCCGGTGGTGCGCCCTTGCGTTTCTGGCCACGGTGATTCCGTCCTTGCTGCTCCATCCGCTTCGTCCCCCAACACTCGCCGCCCAAACGCTCGCGGGCCAATCGCTTGGAGATCAGGACTCCGACGAGACCGAACTCTGGAATCGATTCAACGGCGAGCGGGCGTTCGAGGATCTCGTCCGGTTCTGCGAGATGGGGCCTCGCCCCTCGGGCAGCGCTGGCATGGAAGCTCAGCGCCGCTGGCTCGTCGAACATTTCGAGGCTTGTGGCTTGGAGGTCTTCGAGCAGAAGTTCGATCACGATCACGCGGCGTACGACGAGCCGGTACGCATGGTCAACTTGATGGCCCGCTATCGCCCCGAGCTCGAGGAACGAATCCTGTTCGCGGCTCACTACGACACGCGACCTTTTCCGGACCAGGACCCGACCGATCCGCGGGGCGAGTTTCTTGGCGCCAATGATGGAGCCAGTGGCGTGGCGGTCCTGACGGAAATCGCTCGCCTGTTACGAGATTCGGAGATCCCCCTCGGAGTCGACTTGGTGCTGTTCGACGGCGAGGAACTGATCATCGACCGCCGTCGAGACCCGTTGTTCGTGGGCTCGACGTACTTCGCGCGGACCTACGCCGACGCGCCAGATCGAGGCTGGTTCTATCGCTGCGGAATCTTGCTCGACATGGTGGGCGACGCGAGGCTCGAGTTGTATTACGAGAAGAACAGTCTTCGTTTCGCTCCCGAACTGGTGCGAGACGTTTGGCGGAGTGCCGATGCCCTGCGGATACGCGAGTTCCTGCCTCGACCACGCCATGAAATCCGGGACGATCACTTGCCGCTCAACGAAATCGCGGAGGTACCGACGATCGACATCCTCGATTTCGACTATCCTCGAATTGGAGGCCGAGAGGCGTATTGGCACACGCGGGAGGATACGCCCGACAAGTGTTCCGCCGCGAGCCTCGAGAAGGTCGGCCGAGTGGTGCTGCACTGGCTCTCACGGCAACGGTGAGCCTGCCTTAACAGTCCCGTGAATCTTGGGAGCAAGCCTTGGCATCCGCAATCGTTGGTTTCTTGATCGTGGTCGGAGCGTGCGTCGCGCTGTGGTGGCACAGCGGAGTGCGCGACGAGCTGCTCAAGACGGCCGCGAGTGACAACGAACGCGAGTTCCTGCTCGTCCAATACCGACGACGAAGCTGGACCACGACCTGCATTGGACTGCTGGGCCTGTGCATCCTGGCGATCGAGGCCAACCGATCGCTCTGGGGCGATGCGATCCTACTGGCCATCACGTGCGTGCTCGTCATGGTCATCTTGGTGCGAGCCTGGAGTGACGTCTTGGCGACGCGTCGTTTTTTCCGAGGCCAAGATCAAGGAGTCCGCTCGGCCAAGCGAGCATTGATCGAGGAATTGCACGCCATCGAGCAACGCCTCAAGGACAAACGAACCCAAGAGGCCCAGCGCGAATCGAGTGATTCGCCGGAAGACGCTCGAGCCGATTCCGGCGCGGCGGAGCCAGAACGCGGTGACTCGGCCAGTTAACAGCTCGAGCCAAGGCGATCTGGCGATGCCACCAAGCTCGTCGCGGCGTCGACTTTCAATGCGCCAAGCTAGGCGGTCCGCGATCCGCTACTGCCACAGCCCTTCGGCATCCTCGGTGCTTTCCCATTCGCGGCGGATCTCGCGCAACCCGTAGGCACACAGCTCAAACCGCTCGCCGAGCCGGGCGAGGAGATCATTGGGTACGTCGGGTTCGACGGACGGTTCGATCCGTGCCGCCGCGAGATACGACAGCTTTCCCTGGAGGCAATACTCGCTGAACTGGTCATGTTCGCCCGCGCGATTCGTTTTTCGCAGGGACTCTGGGAACATCCCAGCCCAGAACAAGGTGAAGTCCCCAATTTGCCGGTGGATCTTCCGCTGGGCTTCCCCCAAGCGATGTCCCGCCTCCTCGACCATCTCGGGCAGTTCAAGCAGCGGCTTGCCAACCACGCTTCGAGGCACCGCTTGATCATTTCGCAGAAAGCGGATCAGGAGAGTCGAGACATAGTCAATCAGCTCGGGATCAGGCACCCCTAACTGAGACTCAAACGTGTATTCGGTGACTCCAGCGAAGAAACGAGTCAGTCGATGTTCGGTTTCACCTTGCGTCATGGTTGTCCCCTCCGCTCGACCAGCCTGCGTGCGGCTCATCCGAGTTCGGGTCGTCCGCACGGCGGCTGGGACCAAGTAGCTGCAAACCCAATCGTTTGGATCGCCTCCGAGCCCCACCGGGGCCCCGGGCATCTCCGTGGTGAGTGTTCGCGCGAAAGTCTCTGGTGCGCGAAAGTCAGCAGGGTGTAGAAAATTCTTCGGTTCCCTTTCCTCTAATTCTAGCTGGAAAGCCCGAGATCCCAACGATTTCGCTGTCAAAACACCCCCTCCAATAAACCAGATCACCCCTCCCCCTGAGCGAACCGAGACAGACGCACGCTGCCCCGGGGAACGCTGCCCGACTGGCCCGCGATTCGTGCGTTCGCCGAAGCAAAGGCGCAAGCCGTGTTTTCAGGCGCCGATCGAGCTGTGGCTCACAGCCCCTTCGCCTTCCCTTACAAAAGCCTCGCCACCAGTTGTCGCTTGAATCCGCGCTCCATCTCTCGACCAAGTCGCCGACCGGGCCTTGATTGAACCCGAGGGAAGGGAGAGGCTAGGAGACTGGTGGCGTGTCGCGCGTGCGATTCAGCCGTCAACGAAGATCGGTGTCGACAAACAAGCAGGGTGAGGCCGGGACGATGGGCGTGATGATGTGCCGAGGTGTGCGCGGAGCCACGACCGTGGAGGCGAATGACCGCGAGGAAATCCTCCAGGCGACTCGCCAACTGCTCGCGCTCATGATTCGACTCAACTCGATTCACCCGGAAGACGTAGGCAGCGCGACATTCACGGTCACCAAGGACCTCGACGCCGAGTTCCCCGCGCTCGCCGCCAGGCAGCTCGGCTGGCTCGATGTGCCACTCCTCTGCGGGTACGAGATCAGCGTGCCAGGCTCGTTGGGCTGCTGTATCCGAGTCTTGGTGCAGTGGAATACCGAGCGTTCCCAGCAGGAAATCCAGCACGTCTACCTCCGCGAGGCGACTCGACTCCGGCCCGACCTTTGCAATCTTCCGCCGGTTGACCTAACGGAACTCGAGACTTGGATCGCCGGTCAAATGGAGAAGCTCAAGCCCGCCACCGGTCGTTGAGCCACCTTACCGCACGGCTCCCATGCGAGTCGCGGTTCCTAGCGGGCCTTGCCCTCGGTCGTCGAAACCGCTCGCCCCGCGCGTGACTTTGGGCGATTCTGGGAAGAGATACAGCCCTGGTTTCCGAGGAGTGAGGGGGGATTCGGAGATGAAGGCGGTTTTAATTCCCAAGTGCCCTTGATAGATTCCGGTTCTCGTTTCTATACTCATCCGCTTTCCCCTGGCTGAACCATTGAGTGCTTGAGGTTGATCGATGAAGGTCCGCACTAGCGTCAAGCGGATTTGCGCGAACTGCAAAGTCGTCCGCCGCAAAGGACGCGTTTACATCATTTGCAGCAGCAATCCGAAACACAAGCAACGTCAAGGCTAAGCCAGGCAGCATCAAAGTTGAGCCGGTAACACCTAGGGTTGCGATTTAAGAGCTCGCTTGATTGTGCCAGGCTTTTGTTGGGCCACGTTGCTCCAATGAGCCTTCCGGTAGCGAGCCGGAGTGACTGCTCCTTAGCTGTCCCTTACCCGAGATCTCTCGCGAAGCCCCTTTGGATGCCAAGCTAAACCAGCTTGGTCCCTATGGGTCGCGCGTCGAAAAGGGTATTTTGGTTGGCTTGAGTGCTGGGTTGGTGTCACATGCCGTGCTTCCGCGAGGAGGCGTACGCGAATGTGTCGACCGATTGGGACTTGAGTTGACTGCCGA
The DNA here is from genome assembly GCA_020426595.1 of Planctomycetales bacterium. Taxonomy (GTDB): domain Bacteria; phylum Planctomycetota; class Planctomycetia; order Pirellulales; family Pirellulaceae; genus UBA11682. The sequence continues at coordinate 1,421 of JAGQPS010000247.1, read as the reverse complement.
CCGGGTCGCTGGGATGCAGCTTCAGGCGGTTTGAACCATCACCACGTATCGCCCTGAAAAGTGACACTTAGAGTCGCTTGCGAGCGTGGAATCACGGGAGTGAATACGAAATGCCGCGTCTATTGGGTGTCGACATCCCGAACGACAAGAAGACGGTCTACTCGTTGCAGTACTTGTACGGAGTCGGCCCGAAGATCGCTCGCGAATTGTGCGTGAAGGCGAGCATCGATCACGACAAGCCCGCTCGCGATCTTTCCGATCAAGAGCTCGCCATGCTCAACACGCTCCTGGAGCGTGACTACGTGGTTGAAGGTCCGCTGCGTCGTCAGATCGGTCAAGCGATCAACCGCCTGCGAGAAATCAAGTGTTACCGTGGTTTGCGGCACCGCATGAGCCTTCCGGTTCGTGGTCAGCGAACTCGAACCAACGCTCGTACCCGTAAGGGACCGCGTAAGACGGTCGCGGGAAAGAAGGGCGTGAAGGATCTACGTTAATCCATCGGTTCGTGGCGAGCGTTCCGTTCGCCGTCGACCGCCTCGGTGCTCGCTTCATCAGCGTTTGGTGGGAGCGAACGATCCAGGGGCCGAGTCCGGCGGTGGAACCTCTCCCAACCACCGGCGTGGGTGCGTGAGCCCGCTTGCCGCTTGATTCCAACTTATCGGTCCGATTCTTAGGAGTGATTCCAACGTGGCCAAGGCCAATCGTAAGAAGCGCATCCGCCGCAACGTTTCCGCTGGGATCGCGTTCATCAACGCGACCTTCAACAACACCCAGGTGACGATCACCGACACCAAGGGTGACACCCTGTGCTGGGCGAGCGCCGGCACCTGTGGCTTCAAGGGAAGCCGCAAGAGCACCCCGTTCGCCGGCCAATGTGCTTCGCAGCAGGCCGCCGAAAAGGCGATCAAGTACGGCATGCGGGAAGTGGAAGTCCGGGTCAAGGGTCCGGGTAGTGGTCGCGAGAGCGCCATCACCGCCTTGCAAGCCGCTGGCATCTCGGTGAAGACCATCGAGGATGTCACGCCAATCCCACACAACGGTTGCCGTCCTCGCAAGAAGCGTCGCGTCTAGGACAAGCTCGCCGATTCGTTGCTCGATTCGACCAGTCTCCGCATGAGCCTGGGATCGAAACGGACGGAACGAGTCGGCGGTCGAGGCCGCGTGTCGCTCGAGTCCAGACGACTCGTCCTAGCCGACATTTGGCCCGGTGAACACGGCGGCCCGGTGAACACGGCGGCCCACGGAACTTGGCGGCCCACGGAACACGGCGGCCGTGCAGGCGACTTTCAGACAAGTCGAAGCTCGGATCGAGTCCCACGCCGCGAGACAAAGACTCCGAGTCGCAACAGCTAACCGAGAACCGGACTGGACTCCACCAGGACGGTTCCATCAGGTCGCCTTTCCGCTTGGCATCGTGCCTG
>JAGQPS010000246.1:4214-7884 GCA_020426595.1 Planctomycetales bacterium | reverse complement strand
GTAGGCGTTGTGCCCCACCAGTCGCCGTTTTTTTGAGCCGGTCAATGGCCCCTGGACTCCCAGATGTAGCGGGAAAATGGCGGCCTGTTTAAGGTGGATGTTGCTAGGTGGAGTCGATCGCCCCGGCGGTCCAGCTCCAGCCACGATTCCCCGTAAGCCTCTCGCCCCTCCGAATACATGAATAAAGCTGCCTCCACGATCCCCGCTGTCGGCATCGACCTGGGAACCACCTACTCGGTCGTCGCGTGCCTCGACGAACAGGAGCGGCCTCGTTCGATCGTCAATGGTGAAGGCGATCTGTTGACTCCGTCGGTCGTGCTCTTCGAGGGCGACCAGGTGATCGTGGGTCGCGAGGCGGTCAAGGCGATGGCGGTGGATGCCGATCAAGTCGCCGATTGTCCCAAGCGATTCCTTGGGCGTCGCATGTACCCCCGTCCGCTGCATGGCCAGGAGTGGCCGCCCGAGGCGCTCGAGGCATGGGTTCTCGACAAGCTGCGTCGCGACGCGAGTCGCACCGTCGGCAACTTTCGACACGCCGTCATCACGGTTCCCGCGTACTTCGATGAAGTTCGTCGCAAGGCGACCCAGGATGCCGGCTACATGGCGGGCCTCGATGTGCTCGACATCATCAACGAGCCGACCGCCGCGGCCGTCGCCTTTGGCATGGCCGAGGGATTTCTGGATGAACGGGGCGAAGCCAAGCGGCCGATCAACATCCTGGTGTACGACCTGGGTGGAGGCACCTTCGACGTCACGGTGATGCGTTTGGAAGGAGGCCATTTTCAGACGCTCTCCACCGACGGTGATTTCCAGTTGGGCGGCAAGGATTGGGACCAACGTCTGGTCGACTTCGTCGCGGCCGAGTTCATGAAGCGTTACCAAGTCGATCCGCGCGACGATCTCTCGGCGGCCGCCCGCATTTGGCGGGAATGCGAGGAGGCCAAACGGACCTTGTCGCTGCGAGGCAAGGCGACGATCGCCGCGGACTACCAAGGCAATTGGATCAGGCTTGAGATCACGCGGGCGGAATTCGAGTCGATGACTCGGGACTTACTCGAACGCACGACGTTCACCTGCCGCGAGGCGATCTCCGCCGCGGGTTTGTCATGGGATGACGTCGACCGAGTCTTGCTCGTCGGCGGCTCGACGCGCATGCCGCAAGTGAAGGAAATGTTGGCCGAGCTCAGTGGGCGAGCCCCCGACGACAGTATTTCGCCGGACGAAGCGGTGGCCCACGGAGCCGCCATTCGCGCGGGCGCGATTCTCGCGGCTCATGCTGGCCGTCCTCCACGACTCAAGATTCGCAACGTCAATTCGCACTCACTGGGAGTCGTCGGCAAGGATCCCAAGACACTTCGCTCGCGCACCGGAATTCTCATTCCGCGCAACACGCCACTCCCCGCTTCCGCGACTCGCACCTTCCGCACGCAGAAAGCCGATCAGCGGTCGATCTTGTTACAGATCGTCGAGGGTGAGAACCCCGACCCGATCTACAACTCGCAAGTCGGTCGTTGCACCGTTCCCAATCTTCCCAAGGGTCTTCCCGCGGGCCAACCGATTCTTGTCTCGTTCGAGTACGAGGAGAACGGTCGTTTGAGCGTGCATGTGCGAGTCGAAGGGACCGACGTCGAGCTGGCTCATGAGCTCAACCGCGAGAACTCCCTGGCTCAAGCGGACCTCGATCGATATCGCAAACAGATCTCGGGACTACCGCCACAAGTCATCGCCCTGGCGACGCCAATCTAACCGCGTTCATCACGCGGCCAGCGACACCGGCGTTTCGACGAAGCTATGAAGTCGCGATCTTCACGCTTCGCCCCAGGTCAAACAATTCAAAAGCGAGGAAAACCAAAGGAAACCCGAAGCGTGAGCGAGGGATTCTTCGATTTCTCAAACAAGCCAACGACTCGTTACGCCATCAACCCATCCCTCGAGCCTCATCCCTAAAATCTCGACATCCAAGGAACGGCGTCAGGAGGAGCGACCCCATGAAACTCCTCATCATCTTGTTGGCCGCCGCGGTCGGCTTGGGCTGCTTTCTGTTCGGCGTGGGATTTCTCATGTTCCTATGGGCCCACTTAACGATCGTGTCTCCCGAATTGTCCGATGAAGCCGCGACTCGGACGATTTTTGGCCGGGCCATCGAGCCGATGAACTTGCTGGCCAACCTACTCGGGATCTGCATCGTGATCGCGGGGGCCTGGATCATGGCCGACGCGTTCAAGATGCTGGTACCTCGTCGGTCGCGTCGCCGCCCAATCGACTAGCGGCCGACGCTAGATCTCGATGTGGCGCCATTCAAACTGTTCGAGCCAGGCTCGGTCGTCCCCATTGCCAAAGGCGAGCAGTGCCGAGCGGAGTGCCTGCCGGTCGACATCGCCACCCGCATCGTAATGAGCCTTGGTTGAAACGAGCTGATACTCGAGCACGTAATGGTCTTCCTTGATCCAATACGTTTGCATGTAGTGATACGGGCCGCGATGGATCACGAGAAACGGATTGGGCACATCGTGCGAGATCGACTCCAGTGCTCGCTCGATCGACTCGTCGTTGGCCAGCAAGATCCCAGGTATTTCTCCGCAGTCGATCCGAGGCGGTCGATCATCGGCCGTTCGGTCAAACAGTAGATGTCCGATGGGCTCACCCTGCTGAACAAAAACCGCGAGGCTGATCGCGGGTTCTTCCTCGCCCGGTCCCTTCTCCCATTCGATCTCATCGACTCGCGCCTTCACCCAATAGATCTCGCCTAGCTCGCACGCCTCGACCGATTCCACGAGTCCCGGGCGCAAGGCACGCTCGGCCATCGTGAGTTCGCGAAACGCGATCGACGCATACTCCTCGACTCGCACCGTCGGTTCGCCAGGCCCAGTGGGCTCGGTTCCCGGTTGCCGCCAATCCAGCAAGTCGAGCAGCGTCATCAGTTTCATGGGTGAGCCTTCCTGCCGATGGCTGGTGGGAGCTGGGTGCTTCTCGCCTCGACGTGAGCCGACGAGCGTGTCATCGGCGTCGTTTGTCCGTTGGGCATGACGATGAGGTTTGTCGCCCTAGGGCGAATTTCGATTTCGTTGCAAGGCCCAAACGACGAGGGCCACGATGACGGCGGTGACTCCGACGCATACGAGTCCGCCGACGAGCAATATCACCAACTCGATCGAGCTAAATCCAAACATGTCATTCCGCCTCGTGTGGGAATCCTCTTTGGGGAACTCTGCAACGACTCCAACCTCGATTCGGCTACTCCGAGCTCACCGTGGTTTGATTTCGTGGCGCGGCCCAGCGGACTCCGGAGGCCATGAGGTGGTTGGGGCCGGAGCTCGTTTCGGGGTGGGGACTAAAACAGATCACGCGGCCCTGGCCATAGGTCGAGCGAATGATGGCGTGCGTCCCCGGCATCGCCGTGGGCAACGCCCCATTCTTCACGACCTCGCCGGCATACGAAGCTAGGACCTCATAGCGCGGCAAGTCCGGGACGTCGCCCGGCACGAGCAAGGGGCCTTGCCTGTAATAGACCGCCACTTCGTCGTCGCCATGGGCGAGCGCCGCACGGCCCGTGGTGGTTAGCGCTAGGTCGACCTGCCCCGTGCCTCGAGCCCAATGAGCCCGGTCCCAGACTCGCGCATTGATCAGGCCCAGCGACCAGGAGTAGTTCGCGGACGCGAGATACGATCCA
>JAGQPS010000246.1:0-4115 GCA_020426595.1 Planctomycetales bacterium | reverse complement strand
GCGCAGATGCCCACGTAGCCACCTCCGTCGTTGACGAATCGAGTCACCTCGGCGCGCCCCTCCGGTTCGAGATTCTTGGACTGCGCGCTGCCACTCCCGCCCGGCATGATCAACACATCGAACTCGCCGAGCACACCGTCGCGGATTTGTTGTGGAGTCACTCGTGAGGCCGAGAAGCCGGCATCCTCGTTCAAGATCCGCAACAGGTTGCGCGGCCCGTTGGCCGAGCCATCACTGTGATCGTAGATGGCGACTCGCACGACGCCCGAGTTGACGGACTCATCTTGCGCGGCGAACTCGGCATGTAACACGGCATCCTTGGCTTCGACCAACTCACGTTGCATCGCTGCAAAGGCGGTTTGAGCGGCGCGGTCGTGCCAGTCGGCGAGTTCCCGTTCGCTCACCCCATCCGCCAACCAGCGTTCGCGCGCCTCCAGCGTTTCGGTCAACAGACGCTGTTCGACCGGCCACACATCTTGCCAGATACCAGGCAATCCCTCGCCCCGAACTTGGCCGTCAGCCGTCAAACTGGCGTCACGCAGCGTGCGTGCGATTTCACCAATCTCGCCACCATGGTCTCCCTCCAGCGGATCGGCCACGGTCTCGATGGAAACCCAACACGGGACGGCCACCGAGAACTTGGGATCTCCGAGGATGGCCCACATCGTCGTCAACTTGGGATCCTCGCCCGGCCGCACGCCATGGAACACCGCCGCCGATACGGTCGTGTTGCGGCTAATCGTATTCGCGGTCGCGATTAGATTGGGCAGCGCCGAGTCGGAAGCATTGATCGAGCCGGGGAGCGACTCGCCTTGCTCATCGGCGAGATCGCGAGTCATGCGGTGAACGACATATTCGAGCGACACGGCGTCGGAGTCGGTCGCTTCGAGCAGCCGACAGGCTCGCGCGTAACGCTCTCCCGAGGCGACCTCGCCCACTTCGTCCTCCTCGGGACTGGCGCCGAGTTCTCGCGCCGTGGTCGCGAAGTTGGATCGCACCAAGTAGCCGTGAGGAGCAACCACCGGATCATTCGCGTCGAACATGACGAAGCGAGTTGGCCCCGCCTCGAAGATCGCGGCTCCTCCCTCCGCGTCGATCACCCCAAAGTTCGCCGTCGTGGCTCGACCGGTCTCGTTGGTCCGCTCGAGCCACTCGCGCACCTCGGCCACGGTGGCGCACGACTGCAACACCTGCTTCATCAACAAACCGTTGCCCGGACCCTTGGGCGTTCCCTCTTCGGCCAGGTCAGTACTCAACGAGTTCTCGATGCAGAGCCCCGCTTCGTTCATCCCCATCCAGACCGACGAACGCGACCCAGCATTGACGACGGCGAGCACACGGAATCTCCCGCCAGTCAGCAGCGCCACCTCGTTACGCGGCGCGGAAGCATAGTCGCGATTCTTCCATAGGATGGGGCGACCATCACGAGTGATGCGACCGCTGATCACGGCCGTGGTACACGCCTCGGCGGATGGCATGAGTCCGCAGAGCCAGAAGATCAGCAGTCCACAAAGGCAACACCAAGAACCGATGAGTCGTCGAAGATCAAAAAGTCGATGCTTCATTCGATCGTATCCTCTCCGGCCGTGATCCATGATTCAGACGTTCGCCGCGGGAGCCTCGGTGTTCGCGATGTCCTCGCGGCGTCTTAGTCGCCCAACGAGCAACAACGCAACGGTCACGAGTCCCGCCAGCGACGCGGGCCAATCGCCGATCCAATTCAGGTACGGACTGCTCAGGGCCTCGGCTCGCACCGCTCCCACCACTTGAGCCTCTTCGCTACGAGGCGCCTCGACGATGATGCGCCCCTTGCCGTCGGTAATCACCGACAGGCCTCCGTTCGCGGCCACGATCATCGGTTTGCGGAGTTCCACGGCGCGGAACACGTTGCAGGCCAAGTGTTGATCGAGCCCGAACGCGCCATGAAACCAACTATCATCCGACACGTTGACGAGCACGTCGACGTTTTGGCCCTCCGCCGCGAGGTCTCGACATTGCCGGCGCAGCAAATGAGGCACCGTGCTTTCAAAGCAGATGCTCGGCAGCAGGGTCAGCTCGCCCACCCGCATTCCCACACCGGCGCGTCCCGAGCGAAGCCCTGATTGAAACGGAGCCCACGAGTAGAGCCACGGGAGCGACTCACCAAACGGAATCGTCTCGCCGAACATCACGAGGTGATTCTTGTGATACCTCTGGAGCACTCGGCGATCCTCGCCAATCAGAACCGCCGCGTTGTAGACAGAGGAATCCTCCGCGTTCTGCGACACGCAGCCGGCGAGCAACGGAATCAACCGAGCATCGCGTGTGTCGATGAACGCACGGAACCGGTCGAGATACGACCGTGTATCTTCTCCCGCGTAAGGATCGAATTGCCGCAACTCGTCGTAACCCCACACACCGTAGGCATGCACCAGATAGGCCTCGAGTGCGACATGGGCGTCCTCGATTCCCCTTGCCGTGGCGGGATCGATCTCGGCGTCCTCCGGCACGAACACGTCGGGGACCGCCAACTTTGATTCGGGCCAGATCACCAATTCGGTGTCGGGAGCCCGTTCACGAACGAGCAACGTTCCGGTGCGATACTGATCCTCGATCCCTTGCCAATAGGCCTGGGCTTCCTCCTCCGTGTCGGGAAACTTCGCATCGATGTTCCCCTGCACGACGGCGACATTGAGTGACCGGGCCGTCGGCTCGACACCGAGTCTCGAGATGCCGTAGCCCACCACCAACGCGATCGAAACCGCGAGCACCGTCGCTTCCACGGCGCGAGCCCGCCACGAGACGCCGGCTGGCCCGGCGCCAGGGCGCACGACCAATCCGATACCGAAGAGATTGCCGATGAGGAATCCCCACATCGCGAGCAAGAGCGACACTCCATAGCCCCCAGCGATGTCGCTGACCTGTAGCAGAATGGGGACTCGGTACACCGAGTGAGCCAGCAGCGCCATGGCGAAACCAGTGAACAACGTCGAGCGAATCCACTCGCAGCCCATCCAGACGATGCCGGCCGCCAACCAAGGCGGACAGCGAAAGCGATGCACCGCGACCCGCGTGGCGCCCACAAAGAGGACGGGATAGACCGCGAGGTACGCCGCGAGAATGGGCCAGCCGATCGCCGCGCCGATGTGCGCGCCCTTCAGATAGTTGAGCAGTAACACATAGCCCAACCAACTTGCCAGCCACAGTTTGAGATAAGCGCGAGGTCCTGGCAGTCGTTCGAGTCCCACGAGCCACGCCAGCGGCAGCATCGCCACCAAGGCGAACGGCCAAAGATCGATTCCCGGCGAAGCCAGGTAGAGCGAGACGCTCGCAAGCACCATCGCGAGGAAGCCGCTCCACCGCGCGGCGAATGGCGCCGGAGTTCCTTGGCCAGAACGCTCTCGCGCGCTGGTCGAATCGTCCGCGGCTTCGGCGGAGTTCGACGAGTCGCCCGTGGACGAACGTGGAGTTGGCTCATTCGATCGCTTCGGGCGTTTCAACGCTACTTCCTCCGTGAACCGATCACGACCGATCGGCGACCACCTAGGGACGACCAACAGCTTGGATGTTGAGCAAGAACGGTTTTGGGCGTGACGACCAATCGCGGCTCATACCGACCGCCGCACGAACTTGACGAGCGTGCCCGCCGCATAGGTTTGAGTTCCCGCGGGAAAGGCGATCCAACCATCGGCCTGGGCGACTCGCGGCAGGTCGGCCGAGCCAAGCCAGGGAGCCGGCGTGAATCGTTGTCCGTCCTCCATCGTCTCACTTGACGCGGGCCAATACGTGGGGCGATCGCCCCGATGCGTGAACTCACTGGCCAAGCGAGCCGGCACTCCATGTGGCGGTTGAAAGGTCGCGCCTTGCAACGCCGCGATCAACGGTCCGATGAAGAGCTCGGCTCCGATCAAACTGCTGATCGGGTTGCCGGGCAGTCCGAAGATCCACTGGCGCTTCGTCGCGTTCGGCGGCTCGCCGGAATCGTGTTCGGCGGAGTCTTGATCGGCGGACGAGCCGGCGCTCGGCGTCTCCCGCACGCCAAACCAAATCGGCTTGCCTGGCTTCAGGGAAACCTTGTGAAAGACACACTCGGCGCCGAACGCGGCGAGTCGATCGGGGACGAGATCGAGTTTTCC
>JAGQPS010000245.1 GCA_020426595.1 Planctomycetales bacterium | reverse complement strand
AATCCCTCGCTCACGCTTCGGGTTTCCTTTGGTTTTTGCACGCTTTTGTCGGGGGCGACTGGGGCGCGGCGTGACACGCGCGACCTAAAGACCAACGGCTTGGGCGATTCATATCACACGCGTTCGAGCGAGGTGATCTCGCCCGGATCGAGCCAGATGCTTAGGCAACGATGACACGAATCGATCACCGCGTTGCCCTTGCCGTGATAGGGATGAACTTCCATCACGCGTCGGCAGCCGGGGCAGGGGCGACGAACGTCGAGTTCCTTGGGGTCGAGAGGCACGGGAGTCAGCTGTGGCCCGCGATAGTTCGAACGACGACCGTTGAGAACGTCGACGAACGCGTTGGTCGAGAGCCAGATTCCGCGGCAGGTCTGACAGTATTCAACGTTTCGATGGTCGAGCTTCCCGACTCGCAGCGGTTGGTCACAGCGAGGGCACGTTCCGTCCCCTTCGTCCTCGGTCGTCACGATCCGGTCTTGGCACGATTCCAACGGTTGTCCAAAAACAAGGGAATCGCAGAACTGGCAAAGAAAGTGCTCCCGACCGTCGATCGCCGAAACCGGGGCTCCACACGCTTCACAGCTCAACGACCGATGCGACGAACACATGGATTCAATCCTCTTTTCCACACGACTCGATGAACTTCGTCCGGCGAAGCGTCGTCGACCAACTGGCACTCGCTTCAGGGTGGACCAACGCGATTGAGCGGCCCGACGGACGCTACCGCGCCCAAGCCGACACCACAAAACCACCCACACAAGGGAACAAGCCTCACTCGGGTACGCCAAGTGAGGTTGCCGGGAAGCGTAGCTCGAACCCCGACCGTCCGTTGTACGGACGGACGAGGCATGGCAAGATCAGGGATTCCGCAAATCACTTCCGAGCCGGCCAGCGTATTGGTAACGGTCACGCGGGTTGATTTCGGAGCTCGCGACGATGCCCAACCAAGGAAGACGCCTTGGAAATTCCGTACTTGGGCGCACCCGTCGACGTAGCCAATGCTCATTGATCGAGAGGAACAAATCGGTGCTCCTGACTTGTCTTCGCCTCGCCCCCTTCTCGTTTCGTGCTTCGGCCTTGCTGCTCGCGGTGTTTCTTTGCGCCGGCGAGCTTGCCTCTCCGGTAGGGGCTCAAGATGCTCCGGCCGAGCCTCTGTACCCCAAAGGGGTCGCGGTCGGGCCGGACGGATCTCGCTATGTCGTCGACCGCAACCTGCCGGGTGTGTGGCGGATCAAGGACGGAGTCGCCGAGGTCTGGGTGCGCGGGTCGGAGCGAAATCGCGAACCGCTCAACGCTCCTCATTGCATCGCGATCGATGCCGAGGGACAGGTCTACGTCGGTGATTCCGCCGGATGCAACGTCTACCGCGTCGCTCCAGGAGCCGCGCCCGAGCCGATCTCGCCCGAACGAATCGGAGTCCCCATGGCATTGGCCATCGACTCCGGTGGAGCGATCTACGTGGCGGACATCGAAGTCCATCGCATCGTCAAGCTGACGCCCACCGCCGAGGGAACGACCGCGGAGACCATCGCTCGCGTGCGGGCTCCGCGCGGTTTGGCGATCGATCCGGAATCCCGTCTCTGGATCATATCGGGCTATCAAGACCCCGTTCGGCGACTCGCCGCCGACGGGACGGTCGAAGTCATCGTTTCCGGCACTCCCCTGCCCTATCCCGCGGGCATCGCGATCGACGCCGATGGACAAGCTTGGGTGACCGATAGCTACGATCGATCGGTTTCCCAAGTCACCGCCGATGGCAAATTGGAAGCGGTGGTCCAAGGAGATCCGTTGGTTTATCCGGTTGGCATCTCGGCGACGGCCGACGGACTCATTGTCGCGGATTCGCGGCTTCCAGGATTGTGGCGAATCGTTGATGGAGTCGCGACTCAGGAATTCCCCACGCCCTGATGTCCGACTGGCCTCGATCAACGAGCGATGCGTTGGCGTGAACGCGTCGCGACAACGGCCCGCCGTGTTGCGAAGGAAAAGACCGAGTGAGTGAAGCGACGATCCGGTTGCGTGGCGTCCGAGTTCACAACCTCAAGAACCTCGACCTTGATTTGCCTCGAGGCAAACAAATCGTTGTCTGTGGAGTGAGTGGCAGCGGGAAAAGTAGCTTGGCGCTCGACACGCTCTACGCGGAAGGGCAACGCCGCTACATCGAGAGCTTCTCGCCGTACACGCGACAGTTCCTCGAGCAACTCGATAAGCCCGACGCGGAGTACATCGACGGGATTCCACCGGCGATCGCCGTGACTCGGGCCATTCCGCAAAGCTCCAGTCGAGCGACGGTCGGGAGCGCGACGGAATTGCTCGACTATCTGAGGCTCCTCTGGGCGCGAGTCGCCCAGGTCGTCTGCCCGGATTGCAATAAGCAGATCGCCCAAGACTCGCCCGAATCGGTCGTGGCCCGCTTGCTTGCTCTTCGCGACGGGCTGCGGTTCATGGTGAGCGTGCCGTTCGCGATCGCCGACGAAGCCGACTGGACCGAGACTTGCGAACGACTCGGACAACAGGGATTCGTGCGGGGAATCGCCGGAGGCTCGACCATCGATCTGGTCGCCGCGGACATGCCCTCGCCTCTCCCCTCCGAGCTCTCGGTCGTTATCGATCGACTCCGCTCTGGCTCGGTCAGCGCCGAGCGACTCACCGACTCGATCGAGTCGGCTTATGAACTAGGCGCGGGACGTTGCGTGGTTTGGCTGGAAGGAGCGAGTGAGACTCAAGGCGCGGACAACTCCGGCGCCGAATCGGTATTGATCGATGGCCAACCTTGGACTCGGCTCTCCTTCAGTCGACGTTTGTCCTGTGAATCGTGTGGCATCGAATTCCCGGAGCCAGAACCGAGGCTCTTTAGCTACAACAGCCCGCTCGGTGCGTGCCCGGCCTGCGAGGGATTTGGCAGCATTCAGAAGCGGGATATGGATTTGATCGTGCCCGACTCGAGCAAGACGCTCAAGGATGGCGCGATCGCTCCTTGGAACACACCCGCCTACAGCCACAAGCTGCGCACGTTGCTGGAGTTGGCGCCGGCGCTTGGCTTGCCGATCGACATGCCCTTTCGCAACCTGAGCGACGAGCAAAAGCAGCTCATCATTCATGGCTCGACGGAGCATGATTTCACGGGCCTCGACGGATTCTTCAAATGGCTCGAGCGCCGCAAGTATCAGATGCACTTTCGCGTCTTTTACAACCGGTGGCATAGCTATGTGACTTGCGCGTCGTGCGGTGGATCCCGCTTGGGCAAGTTTCCTCTCGCCTGGCGGCTCGACGGGACCACGATCGCCGACGCGTGCCGCATGACGATCGAGGACGCCTGCAAGTGGTTCGCCGCTCTGGAGATTGACGCGGATCAGCGCCGCGTCGCTCAAGGGTTGCTCGACGAGATCGAAGCGCGGCTCGGCTATCTCGGCGAAGTCGGGCTCGGGTACCTCACGCTGGAGCGCCCCTTGCGCACGCTGAGTCGAGGCGAAGCGCAGCGCGTGGCGCTCACCACCGCGCTCGGTTCGACGCTCGTCCAAATGCTGTATGTGCTCGATGAACCGACATCCGGCATGCACCCGCATGACGTGTCTCGCTTGAGCCAGTGCATCACTCGGCTGCGCGACCGGGGCAACACCGTGGTTTGCGTGGAGCATGACGAGTCGATGATCCGCGCGGCCGAGCATTTGGTCGAGGTCGGGCCAGGTGCCGGAGATCATGGGGGTCGAATCACGTTCCAGGGTACTGGGGCCGAATTGCTTCTCAGCGAGGAGAGCGTCACCACGCCATTCCTCACCGGTCAGCGAGGTTTTCTCTCGGAGCAAAACCGACGACCGACGCGGCATGGCTGGATCAAGCTGGTGAACGCCCGCGGCAACAACCTCAAGAACTTGACCGTCGAGTTTCCGCTCGGCGTGCTTTGCCTGGTGACTGGGGTGAGCGGAGCCGGCAAGAGCAGCTTGGTGCGAGAGACGCTCTACGGTGCGATCTGCAAGCGCAAGCGGAAGGAGAGCGATCGTCCCTTGCCCTACGACGATTTGCTTGGCGACGGGCAAATCGATGATGTGGTGCTCGTCGATCAAACACCGATCGGTCGCAGTCCGCGCTCGAACCCCGTGACCTACGTGAAGGCGTTCGACGAGATTCGCTCGGTCTTCGCGCAAACCGTCGAGGCTCGCACGCGAAACCTGACCGCCAGCCACTTCAGCTTCAATGTCGACGGAGGTCGTTGCGATCGGTGCAAGGGGGACGGCATGTTGTCGATCGACATGCAGTTCATGGCGGATGTCTACGTGCGCTGTCCCGAATGCCAAGGGCGCCGTTACCGCAAGGAAATCTTGGACGTGAAGTTGCGAGGCAAGTCGATCGCCGACGTTCTTGAAATGAGCGTGCGGCAGGCTTTTTCGTTCTTCCGCGGACAAACCAAGGTGCAACTACGCCTCAAGCCGCTGATGGATGTCGGTCTCGACTACCTGCGTCTGGGGCAAAGCGCGACGACTCTCTCGAGCGGCGAGGCCCAGCGGCTCAAGTTGGCGGCCTACACCAGTCAGCTCAAACGCAATCGCGTGCTGTTCATACTGGAGGAGCCGACGGCCGGGTTGCACTTCGCGGACGTGATGCAGTTGCTCGACACGTTCGACGCGCTGCTTAACGTCGGTCACTCGATGATCATCGTCGACCACAACCCTCGGCTCATGCGAGCCGCGGATTACCTGATCGACATCGGCCCGGGCGCCGGAGTGCATGGTGGCAACGTGGTGGTCGCGGGCACGCCCGAGGAGGTCGCCGCGTGTGGCGAGAGTGTGACCGGTCAACATCTCCGCCAATGGCTCGCCGCCTATCGGCAGGAGATCTCGCCGTGAGCGATGCAGCGGCCGACGACGGTGATTCTTCCCAGCGGGAGAGTTCGGTCGAACAGCGGTTCTCGCGTTATGAACGGCAGTGGCGCTACGCGCCGATCGGGCTCGCGGGACAGCAGCGACTGCGACAATCACGTGTCCTGCTGATCGGCTGCGGCGCGTTGGGAAGCGTCGCGGCGGAGTTATTGGTGCGTGCCGGTGTCGGGTCGCTGCGCATCGTCGATCGCGACTTCCTGGAATGGAACAATCTGCAGCGTCAGAGCCTCTACACGGAAGAGGATGTTCGGCGAGGCTGGCCCAAGGCGGTCACGGCGGCCGAGCGACTCGCGGCGATCAACCACGAGGTCTCGATCGAACCGATCGTGGCGGACGCGACCTGGGAACGCATCGGGCCATGGTTCGAGAGTGTCGATGTCGTGATCGACGGCACCGACAATTTCGAGACTCGGTTCCTGATCAACGACGCGAGCTGCCAAACAGGGATTCCGTGGGTGTTCGCGGGTTGCCTCGGCGCGGAAGGTCAATCGATGACCATCGTGCCGGGAGTGACTCCTTGCCTGCGCTGTCTCATGCCCGATGGCCCACCGGCTGCGGGCGAATCGCCCACCTGTGATTCGGCCGGTATTCTCGGGACGATCATTCACGTGATGGCCTCGATTCAAGTCACCGAGGCCCTGAAGTGGATCGTGGGCGATCGAGACGCCATTCAGCCGCGACTGAGCGTGATCGACCTGTGGACGAGCGGTTTGCGGAGCCTCGATTTGGGCAAGTTGCCTCGGGAAGCTTGTCCAACTTGCGCCGGCGGAGAACGCTTGTGGCTCAGTGGTGAGAGGGCCTCGCAATCGGTGGTGCTGTGCGGACGCAATTCGGTGCAGGTTTCGTTGCCGACCGCGCCGGACCTCGACACCCTTCCTTCGCGGATCGCATCGGCTCGGGTGCTCGTCAGCAACGCCTTTCTGGTGCGACTGCGCGTCGAGGACCATGAGTTGACGGTGTTCCGGGATGGTCGAGTCATCGTGTCGGGAGAAACCGATCCCGCCGCGGCCCGCTCGTTGGTGGCTCGTCACCTTGGGATGTAGCCGCGTGATTTCTAGGCCGATTGTCGAGCGGCGGTGGTTATGGGAAAAAACGGCGTGCGAGGGGATGGAAACAAAGCGTTTCGGACTCGTGGACATCGAGTGGGAGCAAGTGAGCAATGAATAAACACGAGTCGGAATCGGCGGCGCGGCCGATCGTGGGGCTGGTGATGGGAAGCCAGTCGGATTGGGAAACGATGCGGCAGGCGGCCGATGTGTTGACGGATCTCGAGGTCCCTTTCGAGGCTCGTGTTGTCTCGGCTCACCGCACTCCACAATGGATGTACGAGTACGCCTCGAGCGCGGCCGATCGTGGACTCCAGGTGATCATCGCCGGCGCGGGTGGAGCGGCTCACTTGCCGGGTATGATCGCCAGCCTGACCCAATTGCCGGTCCTTGGCGTGCCTGTGCAGAGCCGAGCCTTGCAGGGACTCGATTCGCTCCTTTCGATCGTGCAAATGCCGGGCGGCGTTCCGGTGGCGACCTTGGCGATCGGTGCCGCGGGAGCCAAGAACGCTGGGCTGTTGGCGGCTCGAATCCTGGGCATCCACGACAGTGCGTTGCGAGCCAAGTTGCAAACGCGAACCGATGCGACTCGTGATGACGTCCTGCGACAGGAACTCAGCTGATGAAGCCACTGCGCCCCGGGCAAACGCTCGGCATCCTCGGTGGCGGACAGCTCGGCCGCATGATGACCACCGAGGCGCGGCGAATGGGGCTGCGAGTCAAGGTCGCCAGCGAACCGGGCACGCCTCGCTCCCAGAGTCTCGCGGACGAGACGATCGACGTCGAGCGCGATGACTCCGAGCCGTTGCATCGCTTCATCGAGGATTGCGACGCACTGACGTTCGAGAGCGAGAACTGGTCGGCCGACTTGCTCGAGGAAGTCTCGCGGCGTGTTTGGCTCGCTCCCTGCGTCGCGATTCAGAGGATCGCCCAACACCGTCGACGCGAGAAGGAGTTCGTCCAGTCGATCGGCGCGCCGGTCGTGCCGTACTTGGTCGTGGAGTCCGCGGCGGATTTGGCGGCGACTCGCGATTGGGAAGGTCGCGACGCGATTCTTAAAACGTCGCAGTTCGGCTATGACGGGAAGGGGCAGGAGCGAGTCACTTCGTTCGCCGCCATCGAGTCGGCTTGGAAGTCGTTTGGTGGCGTCGCCTGCGTGCTCGAGCAACGCATCGCGATTGATGTCGAGTTGAGCGTGATTGGTTGCCGAGGAGCGGGCGGGGAGTTCGTCGCCTACGGTCCGCTGCTCAACGTTCATCGCCGTCATATTCTCGACTTGACCGTGTCCCATGCCCGCTTCGATCCCGCCTTGTCTCGAGAAGCGATCGAGATCGTGCGATCGATCATGGAGGCTCAACAGGTCGTGGGGACGCTCTGTGTCGAGTTCTTCGTGGCGAATGGCAAGCTCTACGTGAACGAGATGGCTCCGCGACCGCACAATAGCGGACACCTGACGATTGAAGGCTGTATCGCGAGCCAGTTCGAGAACCACGTGCGAGCCGTCGCGGGCTGGCCGTTGGGGTCGAGCGAGTTTCGTCAGCCGACGGCGATGGTGAACTTGCTTGGCGACCTATGGGAATTGGGCGAGCCGAATTGGTCCGCCGCGCATGCTCACACGGATTGCCATCTCCATCTGTACGGCAAATCCGACGCGAAGGCGGGACGCAAGATGGGGCACTTGACCGCGCTGGGTACCAATGCCCGTCAAGCGGCGACTCGCGCGCTGCAGGCTCGTCATGCCGTCGCGGAAAGACTGATCGATGCCGAGTTGCCCAGAGAGATCGCCGAGTTTCTTTGAGCCTTTTGTTGGGCCTCGGGGAAGGGGATGCCTGAACTGGGGTTGCTTGTCTTGCTCACCACTGAGAGCGCGGAGAGCACGGAGACCGTGGCGCGAGTTGGGCGCGGGACTTACTAAGAGTGACGCAAGCAACCGGGTGATTCGCGGTGTTACTCGGTCGGTGGTGTTGTCATC
>JAGQPS010000244.1 GCA_020426595.1 Planctomycetales bacterium | reverse complement strand
GTGGGTTTGCCTGTTTTTACAAGGTTGCGTGGATTGGTGTTGGGGGTGGTCTTCAGCGTCGACGCTGTCTACCGAGCTTCGCGCAAGCCGGTCTTTGGGGGACTCGAGGGTTAAGCCGGGCGGGAGTTTCGTTCGATGCATGATCGATGAGAAAAGGCGCGGGAGCTGGCATGGGGGCTGCCCCGTGCGGATTCAGTTCGTCTTGACGCCCGGCCCACGGAACTTCTAAAACCCGCACACGTCTCCCGCCATGATTGGGCGTATCGAGGAGACCCGACGCCAAGGATTGGCGACGAGGAGATAGCGCATGGACCGCCGCTCGTTTCTACAGGGAAGCCTCTCGGGAACCGCTCTTTGGGCCGGAAGTCTCGGGCTCGTGAGCCTCGGCTGCCGAGGCCGGCAGGTCGCCCATGTGCTCGACTCGCACGATTCCGACATGGTCGGTAGCCATGCCGCCGGGGCGGAAACCTACAACCTGCTGATCGATGAAGCGGTGGCTCGTTTGCTGGGGCGCCAAGAAGAGCAGTTGGTGATGAGCCCCGTGAGCTACGGACCCGACGGGCCGAAACGGATTTGTTTCGTCGGAGTCGAGAATCGCAGCGCCGAGGAGATCGGCGACTTCAAGGAACAGCTCTACGAGCAAATCGACACGGCGATCGCTGGATCGGGTTCCTTCCAGCCGGTCAACTTGCGGTTCGTGCAAGCCGGCCTCGATCTGTGTCACTTGCGGCCCAACGATTTGCTGACCCCTGATGGCCAGCGAGCGTTCATCGCCGCGATGGAACAGCAGGGACAGCCTTTTGATTATTTGATGTTCGCCAAGTTGACCAGCGGTACGACGGTCAACAACAACGACAAGCAACGCGACTACTTGCTGACTCTCGAGATCGTCAACATCCACGACGGCTCGTATGACAAGGAGTCGGCCAAGGTTCGCAAGGGATATCACCAATCCCACCTCGGCAAATGGCGAATCTACAATCCCTTCACGGCGCAGCGCTGATGGTCGCCCCCGCCGCTCCGAGCTGCTCGGCAAGAGGCAGCGACGCGGCTGGGTTCGACTCGCGAACCGGCGGAGCGGCTCCGCGCGCTACCGCTTCGCGCCGAATCGTATTCCTTCGAGCCAGCAGCTGCTTGCTGCTGGCTCTGGTCACGATGAGTGGTTGCGCGACTCATGCCAAGCGGCTTGAGCTCGCGCGGCGCGACTTCTATCGGGGCGATCTTCACAGCGCCAATGAGCGGCTGGTCGAGGAGATCGCGCGGCAGCCGAAGGACGTCGAGGTTCTACAGCTTGATCAGGCGATGATCGAGCTGCTGCAAGGCCGACCGGATCAGGCCGAGCGGTTGCTGCTTGAGTCTCGAGATCGACTTGCCTTCCACGAGCAACGAGACGTCGGTGAAACCGCGATGACGTGGCTAACCGACGACACGAAGCGGGCCTACGAAGGGGACGACTACGAGAAGGTCTTGTTGCGCGTGTTTCTGGCTCTGTCCAACCTCATGGACGACGGGGACGACGTTACGGCGTACGCATTCCAAATCAACGAGACGCAGCAACGGATCATCAATGAAGCGGCCGATCCCGAGGGAGAGAATCCGAAGGCCGCTTATACCCAAGTGGCTCTGGGACCCTATTTGTACGGGCTCATCCGCGAAGCGACTCACCTCAATTACGACGATGCCGAGCGAGCGTACGAGCGAGTCGTCGAGTGGGCTCCGAACTTTCCCGCCGGTGTCGAGGATCTCGAGCGGGCTCGAGGAGGAGTGCATTGCGAGCAAGGCAACGGAGTCGTGTATGTGATTGGGTTGGTGGGACGCGGGCCCTACAAAGTGGAACGCGACGAGATCCCCACGAGCCAAGCGATGCTCATCGCGGATCGGATCCTATCCGCCGTCGGCGAACACAACGTGACGCCCACCATCGCGCCGATCAAGATTCCCGCGATTTACGTGCCGGCGAATCCCTTGGATCGGCTCGCGGTATTCGCGGGTGATCAATACGTGGGCGACACCGAGGTCATTACCGATGTGGGGCAACTCGCGCGCGATCAATATCAGGCGATGATGCCGCAAGTGATGGGCAAGGCGATCGCTCGCCGAGCGGTCAAGAAAGCGGCTCTCTATGCCGCGAAGAGCGCCATGAATACGCAAGGGATCGGCGAGCTCGCGCTCGATCTCGTCGGTATCGCTTGGGAGGCGACGGAAGCGGCCGATACGCGTTGTTGGGGATTGTTGCCCGAGACGATCCAAGTGCGACGCATCGAGCTGCCCGCGGGGCGGCATCGCTTGAGTGTGCAGCCTCGGCAAGGCGAATCGGTCGTCGGCAATCTCGACACCTTCGAGGTGGAAGTCGTCGAGAGTCGCAACACGTTCGTCATGTTGCACTATCCGAGCACCCAGCGGCTAGGTGAGGTCCTGCGGTCGACTCATTGATCGCTGGCGTTTGGTTCTCGAACATGTGGCGGTCTCGCCTTGCCGCGATCTCTCTTGACCCGCGTGCCCGATTCTCGATAGCCTCCCGGCTTGGGGCGAAGTGTCTAGCGATGCGCCTAGGCGACTGGGATTCCGGCGCCGGCCCATCCGCGAGCTTCCCCGAGTGAACGAGTTGTCGAAGGCAAGGAGTGCCGCAGATGTCAGGGTCGAGTCCATCGTCATCCGAGCCGATCATTTTCGTGCATCGTGGCTGCCAGCCCTTCTTTCACGCCGTGGCCCGGCAAGCGATCCGCATGAATCCGCGGGCCGACGTTTGGAACATCGGGGATGTCCGTGCTCGGGAAGTCCCTGGCCTGCGATTTGAAAAGCTCTCGCGCTACGAGAGCGAAATGCGACAACTCGAGGAGGTCTATGTTCACTACAGCCCGAACCCGGTGGACTTTGAGTTGTTTTGCATTCAGCGCTGGTTCGCCGTCTGGGGACTCATGGAGCGACTCGACGTACGGCAAGCCTGGGTGCTCGATTCCGATGTGCTCGTCTATTCGGAGCTGATGGGCCTCGACGCATTCAAGACTCTGGGTACTGGCTTCACGATCAATGGGGCGAGCCCGCATGCGATGTTCATTCGTTCGCGCGACGCGCTCCGCACGTTCTGCGACGATACCATCGCGGCCTATCGCGACGGTCACATGTCGGATGTGGCGATGCGGCTCGGGGGAGAAGTCAAAGGCATTTCCGACATGGCGTTCTTTCAATACGTCAGTCGACTGCATCCTGGTCTCATGGGGAACAACGCCGAGATCGTCGATGGAGCCATGTTCGATAACAACTTTGGGTCGGACCAAGGTTGTGAGATGGAGAATGGCCGCAAGCGACTGACTTGGATCGATGGGGCTCCCCATGCGACTCTCCGGGGCAACGGCGAGCTTGTTCGACTGCATGGGCTGCATTTTCAAGGCGGTCTGAAGCCCGCGATTCTTGAGTTCATGGCCGAGCATGGTCCCGAGCGACGCTCGCTGCTGACCTTGCTCGAAGGGACGATGTGTCGCGTGATGCGAAGTCGCCGCCGCAAGAGACTCGAGAAGATCATCGGCAGCGTCGATTCGCTCCCCGCCAAGGCGGCGTGATCGAGCGAGCGATGCACGGGCGTCGATTCGACTCCCGCCGATGGATAGACGCTCCACGGGAAGCTCGGTCAACCAGCGACGCGTGTGGTGATACAACCGCGCGCGATGGCTAGTTTCATTCTGCCGGGCTCGTTTCTTATCAACGCCGCGCAATCGCAGCGTGAGTTCCTCGCTCCGCGCGACTCGAATCGTTTCAGCGCCTTCTTGCGCGCGTCGATGAACGAGCCGCGGCACTCAATTCATTTCCGGCTCCAACCGCCCCGGCCTTCTGGCTCTCGTGGCGTCTTCGCATGAATCGCGGTGAGCTCTCTCGCTCAGTGTGTGACAGTTTGTCGCAGTAAGATGGGCTCGGCGAACACGGTCTCATGTGCGACGTTGGAAACTGGCACGTGCGGATTCGCGTCGTGGCTCGTTGAATGTGGCTCGTGGGACGTGAGCGGTGGTCGGATGGATGTTGAGCTCTTGAGTCGGTTGCAGTTCGCTGGAACGATCATGTTCCATTACTTGTTCCCGCCGCTCTCGATCGGTTTGGGGCTGCAGTTGTTTCTCTGCGAACTGATGTACTTCCGCACGCGGGATTTGGCTTGGGAGTCGGCCGCTCGTTTTTGGACTCGCGTCTTCGCCGTCAATTTTGGGTTGGGCGTGGCGAGCGGGATCGTGATGGAGTTCGAGTTCGGCACGAACTGGGCGGCTTACTCACGATTTGTTGGCGATGTGTTTGGCTCCGCGCTCGCCGCCGAGGGGATTTTCGCGTTCTTTCTCGAGAGCGGTTTTCTGGCGGTGCTCGTGTTCGGCTGGGACCGAGTCGGACCGAAACTCCACCTGTTTAGCACGCTGATGGTCTTCCTGGGCTCGATGTTCAGCGCGGTTTGGATTGTCGTGGCCAACAGTTGGCAGCAGACCCCGGCGGGTTACCACATCGTCTGGCACGACGTGCAAGGCGAATCTTGGCCTCGGGCCGAGGTGACCGATTTTTGGGCGATGGTCTTCAATCCATCGAGCGTCGATCGTTTGTCCCACACGCTCATCGGCGCGTTGGTGCTGGGGGCGTTCTTTGTTAGTTCGGTGTGTGCTTACTACTTGCTGCGCGGGCGGCATCTCGAAGTGGCACGGCGTTGTTTGCGGATTTCACTGCCAACGACTTTGCTCTTTAGTTTGTTGGCGGCGGTCACGGGACATGATTCGGCTCAGAAGTTGGTCGAGACCCAGCCCGCCAAGTTGGCCGCGATGGAGGCTCATTTCGAATCGTCGGACGAGCCAACGGGGCTGTACCTGTTTGGTTGGCCCGATGTCGAACGGGAACGCGTGGTGGGTGGAGTTCGCTTGCCCAGGCTTCTGAGCTTTCTCGTGTACAACGACTTGTCCCGTCCCGTACCGGGTCTCGACCAGATCCCACAGGAGGATCGGCCGCCGGTTTGGCTTCCGTTCCAGGCGTTTCATTTGATGGTCGGCATCGGCACGATGCTCATCATCGTGGCTGGTCTGGCCAATTGGTTTTGGTTCCGCGGACGCTTGGAATCGCGCCGCTGGTTGCTGTGGATCCTCGTCGTGATGCCGTTGGCGGCGATGGTCGCGAATCACGCGGGTTGGATTACCGCGGAGGTCGGTCGACAACCATGGATCGTCTACCCGTCGGTGCAGGATGGCGTGCCGATGATGGGGCTGCGAACGTCCGAGGGGCTGAGCGAATCGGTGACCGCCGAGCAAGTACTGAGCTCGATTGTTCTCTTCAGCATCATCTACTCGATGCTGTTCGCGGTTTGGATCTTCGTGCTCAATCACAAGATCCAGCACGGCCCGGAATCGGTCGCGGAACTGGCGGCTCACAAGGAGCGACTTGGACGCGGCGGCATGACCCAGTTGCTCCGCGATCAGGGGCGTCCGCTCGGCGGCGGCTTGTTGGATGAGGAGCCGCGGTCATGATCGATTACGACACGCTGACTTTCATTTGGTTCGTGCTGCTCGGAGTCTTGCTGTGCGGCTACACGATCTTGGATGGGTTTGATTTGGGAGTGGGGATTCTCCACCCATGGATCGCTCGGAATGACAACGAACGACGATTGGTGATGAACTCGATCGGCCCCTTGTGGGACGGCAATGAAGTGTGGCTCGTTACCTTCGGTGGCGCGTTGTTCGCGGCGTTTCCCGTCGCCTACGCCACGGTCTTCAGTAGCTTCTATCTGGCGTTCTACCTGCTATTGGCTTGTTTGATTGGTCGAGCGGTGAGCCTGGAGTTTCGCTCCAAGGTGCATTCGGAGCGATGGCGCAAGGCGTGGGACATCGCGTTCTTTGGCTCGTCGCTCACCGCTGCTTTGTTGCTCGGCGTGGCCGGAGGCAATGTGTTGCAAGGAATGGAACTCGGGCCACGGTATCGCTACGAAGGAAGTTTATTCAGTCAGCTTGGTTGGTATCCGTTGCTCGTCGGTTTGCTCACCGTGAGTCTCTTCGCGCTGCACGGCGCGATCTATTTGTTCCTGAAGACGGAAGATGCCTTGCAGGAGCGCGTGCGGAAGTCGATCACGCCGTTGTTTTTCGTTTTCTCGTCGCTCTACTTGCTCGTTTCGCTGACGACTTGGTGGCACGCACCGCATTCGCTCGACAACTTGCGGGCCCATCCCTGGTTATGGATCGTTCCCGCGCTCAACTTCCTCGCGGTGCTCAATGTGCCACGGGCGATGTACCTAGGCCGACCCGGCTACGCGTTCTTCTCGTCGTCGATGGTGATTCTGGCTCTCGCGTCCCTGTTTAGCGTGGCGGTGTTTCCCTATCTCATGCGCTCGTCGATCGCGCTGGAGTATGGCATCACTCTGGAGTCGGCTCGCAGTAGCCAACAAACGCTTGGCACGATGCTCATCATCGCCGGTATCGGCATGCCGTGCGTGTTGAGCTACACGCTGGTCATCTACTGGGTCTTTCGCGGCAAGGTGAAACTCGATTCCAGCAGTTATTGATGTTTCGCCGGAGTCAGGGATCACCAACCGTCATTCGATGGCTTGGCGGTCAAAGGGATGCCGTTTTGGGTCAGGATGCGACTGAACCTCAAGACATGTATCGATTGAAATACCGCCGCTACCAAGATTAGCGCAGGGCAAAGACTGAAAGTTAAGACGTTGCCGATCATGGACAGGGTTGAAAGCGTTAAGCCGATATAGATCGCAGTCACACTTTTGGAAATGGTTTTCAGACCAACAACAATCCAAACGAGACCCATGATGCCGCTGAAGAGTCCGTAATAGAATAAGAAACCATTAGTAGACGAGTCTTGGTCGTTGTTCACCACGGAGCTGTTATCGTTTAATGCGACGACCATGATTAATGTTCCTCCTATGATCGCCAGACCGCCAATGATAATCCATAGCACGCCGAGCGCGAGTGTCTGCGCACGGAAGTTACTAAGCGTCTTTTGTAATGTGCTTGACATTTTAAGGATCGCCGGCGGCTGGTTGGGCGTCGTGGATTCCAATAACGATTCGTATGGGTTGACTTCTTGGTTCATGCGATTTGCCTCGTTCCAATGAATCTGGCTTACACCCAAAACTTCCACCACTGCAGATTGCGCGTCGGAGGATTTCTCGCGATCATCTGTTGCAGGAATCGCTTCCAGGTGCGAGCCACGAGCTTCGGTGGCCCCCACCAATCGGAATCCATCAGCCAGACTCCGCCACTCCCGCCGCGCTTTATGAAATAGAAGCCGTTTCCGCCATCACTTCCGATGGCCACGTATTTGCCGAGCCATCGTGGCGGTTGCTCGTGCGTGCAGAGCGAGGATTCCACGGCCGCCAGATGATTGGCGACCACGTCATCCGCGGTCAGGCAGATACCTTCACTGGCATTCGTGCAACGAATCGTTTGAATGCTCGCGCGATTGGCGTTCGTGAATTCCAGGAAACGACGTGGAATCTCAAACCCGAGCGGATTGTCAGTCAAGTTTTGGTTCATCGGTCGAACGATTTCAATTGGCGGTGAGAGTGGTGTCGCAGCGACCATTGCTCGGTGCGGAACACCCGATGCCGGCCTTGGCGATCGCCGATCCACTCGACTCGATGCGAACGATTCAAAGCGTGGACGGAGTGACGAGTCGCCCTCGTGTGGACGCGTGTGGCGAACTCCGCGTTTACCGGGAGGACATTGGACGGAAGTGTTGGTGGTGTAACGGGTTTGCTGCTTGTTTCAGCGGGCGACGAGTCACTCGCTGACGGGCCGTTCATTAAATCAGACTCGCCGCATCGTGCGGCCGTGAGACGCCCATCGAGGTCGTCTCACGGATTGGGGTTGGGGTGGGCACTCGTCGACCTAGGGCTGCGTCGCCCGCGCTTCGCTTGGGCTCCTGACCCTAGGCTGTGGTGCGG
>JAGQPS010000243.1 GCA_020426595.1 Planctomycetales bacterium | reverse complement strand
GCAAATCGAAATTCAACCATCGGGCCCAATCCGTGGCTCGATTCGGCCTCCAGGTTCCAAGAGCTTGACGAATCGAGCCTTGGTTTGCGCGGCGCTTGCCGAGGGGGCGACGGAATTGTCGGGTGTACTCGAGAGCGAGGACACCCACGTCATGATCGAGTCGCTCAAGCGTCTCGGTATCGACGTACGACATGACGCCCAGAAGTGCACGGCCGAGGTCGTCGGTTGTGGCGGACGTTTGCCGGCGAGCGAAGCGGAGTTGTTTGTCGCCAACAGCGGCACGACGATCCGCTTTCTCGCGGCGTTGGTCGCCTTGGGACATGGCTCGTTTCGACTCGATGGCGTGGCTCGCATGCGCGAGCGACCGATTGGGGACTTGATCGATGCGCTGCGGCAACTCGGCGTTTCGGCCGAGGCCGAGAGTCCCGGAGGCTGCCCACCCGTCGTCGTTCAAGCCGCGGGTCTGCCCGGTGGCGTGACGATGGTTCGAGGTGATGTGTCGAGCCAGTTTCTTAGCGGCCTGCTGCTCGCCGCTCCGTACGCCGAGTCCGACCTCACGATCGATGTCGTTGGCGATTTGGTAAGTCGCCCGTACATCGAAATGACTCTCGCCGTCATGCGACAATTCGGAGCGTCGGCCGAGAGCTCGGGCAATACGTTTCATGTACGCGCCGGACGAAGCTATCGAGGCTTGAGTTACGAGATCGAACCCGACGCGTCGGCGGCGAGCTACTTCTGGGGCGCCGCGGCGGTAACCCAAGGTCGCGTGACCGTCGAAGGGCTCACGCCTGGAGCACTCCAAGGCGATGTCGGATTCGTCGACGTCCTCGAACAAATGGGATGTCTCGTCGAGCGAGGCGGCGACTCGATCACGGTCGAGGGACGTCCGCTCAAGGGGATCGATGTCGACATGAACTCGATCAGCGACACGGTGCAAACGTTGGCTCCCATCGCCCTGTTCGCCGAAGGACCGACCCGCATCCGCGGCGTGGCTCACAATCGCCACAAGGAAACCGACCGCATCGGCGACTTGGCGACGGAACTGAGACGGATGGGAGGCGAGGTCGAGGAACATGAGGATGGCCTCACGATTCACCCCCGCCCCTTGCGACCGGCGGTCATCGAAACGTACTCCGACCATCGGATGGCGATGGCCTTGGCGTTGGCTGGGCTGCGACAAAAGGGAATCGTCATCCGCGATCCTGGCTGTACGGTGAAGACCTATCCCCGGTACTTCGACGATTTGGCTCGGCTCGCGCGGTCCAACTGAAGCCGATCGGCATTGCTCGATGGGCGTCGAGCGAATTACACAACGCGAACCGCGCCAAAAAGCGGTGAACAACGCCCGCCCCCTCGACTAGCGGAACAAGACTCACGGATCTTGACGTGAGGTTCTCGCGGCAGCCCAACTCGCCCCCGGCATGGGGAGAAGTTAAGGGCCCTTATCCCGCGACGTGTCTCAAACGCGGTGTCGAGGGCGACAAACTCCCGGGGCGCGCCTGCTCCGAGAAAACCGGTCGTGTGGGAAGGTTGGCAAAAGTCGATTACCGATTTGCGTCTCCTTGGGCCAAAGCTTGACCCTAAAAAAAGGGCGTAACTATACTGAGCTGGAGATCGATTGGACTCCCCTTTTGATAGCCCACTTTTCTCGTGCCCAGGGACTCCCGATGCGGAAGCCGTTTTTTCTGATGGTGTTGGCCACCTTTGCGTTGGGGCATCTCAGTACCGCGCTGCTGGCTCAAAGTGAAACGCCACGTCGTTTGGCTCCCGGGGTATTGCGCGTGGTGGAACCGGACCTGCGGGTCGAAGAGGCGGTGGGCGCGGCTCGCCCGCTGGTCGATTTGCCGATCAGCGAGTTCCAGCCACAAACGCTCCCGTTGTCCGATACGGCGGCGGTTCGCATGCTCAGCGCGCCGCTCAAGCGGGATATCTGGGGAGTCGAGTTTGGGTACCTCCCGCTCCGCATGATCGAGGCCGATGTGCCTCAACCGACCGGCAAAATGCAGCGCAAGACGATTTGGTATCTCGTCTTTCGCATCGCTTTCGATGGTCAGGTCATGACCTTCGGTTCCGAGACCGACGCTCTCGGTAATCGGCTCGATGTCCCCGAGGTTACCGACGTCGCCAATAGCAAGTTGGACGAGATCCGCTTGTTCCCTTCGTTCGTGCTGCGGGCCTCGGTCGTCGATCCGGAGACCGGCGAGGTGACGATGAAGGAGTATCTCGATCGCATCATGCCGACCGTGGTTGATCAAGTGCGTAACGAGGAAGACCCGGCGGTTCCCTTGGCGACCACCGTTTCGATTTCGTCCACGCCGATCTACACCCGGAACGATGGCTTTAGCGAGCGAGTCGAGTACTGGGGAGTGGCGACCTGGGAAGATGTCGACCCTCGCACCGACTATGCCACGGTCCAAGTTCAGGGCCTCACGAACGCGTTCCGCGTGATCGAGGGAGATGGCGAGAAGGAGTTCTCGTTCAAGACCCTGCAGCTCAACTTCTATCGTCCTGGCGACGAGTACGTGGAAGTGGCCGACCGCATTCGTCCCGGCATTCCGTTGGTCGACAAGTATCAAGAGCAGCTTGAGATCATCCGCCAGTACCAACTGCCGGGACCGCAATTGAGCGTCTACAAGACCAACAAGGAAATCAATCTGCGGGATTACCTGCTGTCGGTCGAAACGACCCAGGATGCCGATCTCAACACGGTCGAAGCCGAGCAATTGTCGACGGGCGAGGTGCCCGACCAGCTTCTGGGTCGGCTCACGGCGGCTGGATTCGACGTGATTGGATCGACCTCCAGCGAACTCATCCCGAATCGACGCTGGAACCTCCCTGCGAACGAGCGGGGTGAGTCGATTGAGCTGGAAGTGGAGCTCGTCCCTGGCCTGTGGCGGAAGCACGGTCTGAATTTCGAATTCAACGACCGGCTTGAAGCGTTCTGGCTCTATCGCTAGAATCTCGCGTTTGGTGTTTCCGTACCAGGTTCGAGGATAGTAGCGATGGCACATAAGAAGGGTCAAGGTTCTAGCCGCAACGGACGCGACTCGAACGCCCAACGCCGTGGTGTCAAACGATTTGGTGGTCAGTCGGTTCGTGCCGGTAACATTCTCATTCGTCAATGCGGCACCAAGTTCCGCGCTGGCAAGGGTGTGGGCACGGGCAACGATTACACGCTCTTCGCTTTGATCGACGGTGTGGTCAGCTTTGACCAAGAGGGCCGCCGCATCAACGTCACCGCTCCGGTCGAAGCCAACTAGCAAAGCGCACCGCGTCGAAGTGACGGGCGGGCAGGTCGGACCGGTTACCGGGTCGAGTCGGTCCGCGCGAGGATCTTTCGTCCAGCGACTTGGCTCTGGCAAGCGATTCGCGGTTCGCGTTGGTGACTCGCTCACATCGACGGCGTGTGGTTGGATATTCAAGGCTGCTTCGTCCCGCTTGGGTTCGAAGCGGCCTTTTTTGATGGGCGGAGCCGGCTCTCGAGCGGCGATTGAACCACTCGCGCCAGCAGCCCTCCCTCCCCGACCGCCCCCGTGCATATCGCTTCGCCGCGCCTCGTGGTGAAACGCGCCGGCGAGAGTTGAACGGCGGGAGCCCACACGCCCACCCCATTGGCCCGACGAGGCCATCGAGAACGAAAGAGCCGTCATGTTTGTCGATCGAGTCGAAATCGAGGTCATCGCGGGACGCGGCGGCGACGGATGCATGAGTTTCCGGCGAGAGAAGTACGTGCCTCATGGTGGCCCAGATGGAGGCAATGGTGGCGCTGGAGGTGATGTCGTGTTGCGGTGTGAACAAGGCGTCAACAGCCTTGTCGCCCTCTCGCAGCGTAAGCAATGGAAGGCGGGCCGAGGCACGCACGGGATGGGCGCCGATCGACATGGAAAGCGGGGCGACTCGATCACCATCACCGTCCCGCCCGGCACGCTCGTGATCGATCGCGACAATGACTTCGTCCTGAAGGACTTATCGACCGATGGGGAAGAGGTCGTGGTCGCGCGTGGCGGAGCCGGCGGCTGGGGCAACACTCACTACAAAAGCTCCGTGAATCGAGCCCCGCGAGAGTGGACGCCGGGACACGAAGGCGAACGACGAAGATTGGTTCTCGAACTCAAGGTCATCGCCGACGTCGGGCTGGTGGGAATGCCCAATGCCGGTAAGAGCACTTTGCTGAGTCGGCTGTCGCGAGCTCGGCCGGAAATCGCTGATTACCCGTTCACCACGAAGTTTCCCAACCTGGGCATCGTCTCGATCGATCGTGACCGCGAGTTCGTGTTGGCCGATATTCCTGGGCTCATTGAAGGGGCTCATGCCGGCATCGGTTTGGGGCACGAGTTTCTCAAGCACATCGAGCGCGCGGGAATCATCGTGCACCTGGTCGAGCCGTCGCCCATCGATGGATCGGACCCGATCGAGAATTATCGCGCGATTCGCGAGGAACTGCGGCTGTATAAGACGACCCTGGCCGAGCGCCCCGAAGTGCTCGTCGTCACCAAGTGTGAATTGCCGGGAGCCGACGAGGTACATCGCGCGCTGCGGGAGCTGGTCGGTGGCCAGGTCTGGTTGATCTCCAGCGCGACTGGCCAAGGCCTGGCCGATCTCAAACAGGAAATCGCCAGGCGATTGGACGAGGCCCAACATGACTCGGCTTCCTAATCGACTCGAGTCGGATCGGTCCAATATGACCGAGCGGCATTACTGGGTCGATCTCGGCAACTCATCGCTCAAGGTGCTGACGCTCAGGGTCGTGACGTCGGGCGGCTCGGAGCTGGAATCGGGTGACCTCTCGAGCGACGACTGGCAAGCGATTGGCCGACGCGAGCCCGATGCCGTATCGCGTTTGGCGTCGGCGGCCCCCGTGACTTTTGCCTCGCCCGCGGAGCTGATCGCCAGTCTGCCGGTGCCGCCGGAAGACCTCGTCGAACCGGAACGCTGGACCATCGCCAGCGTGAACCCACCGGCGCTCCACCAGTTACTTGATATGCTGTCGGCTCGTCCGGCGGCTCATTCGCCGTTGGTCTTGCAAGCCGACGATTTTCCTATCCCGCTGGAGATCGACTTTCCCGAACGACTCGGATTGGATCGCCTCGCCGCCGCCACCGCGGCGGCCGCCCTACGGGAAGCGGGCCATGGAGCGATCGTGATCGACGCCGGCACCGCGACGACCGTGGATGCGGTCGATGCCTCGGGACAATTCCGCGGCGGTGCGATCTTGGCGAGCCCCGCCTTGATGCTCAAGGCCCTCGGCGCTCATACAAGGTTACTCCCCACACTCTCCGACGAATTCGCCGCGGCTCCCCCCACGGCGATCGGACGCAACACGGAAGCCGCCTTGCGCAGCGGAGCCTTCTGGGGACAGGTCGGTGCGATCCAAGCGCTCATCGACCAACAGTCGCTCGTCCTGCGGTCTTGGTCACCGAGCGCTGCTCGATCACGCGACCAACTTGAACCGATCGACGTGATGCTATGCGGCGGAGTCGCCGACTTGCTGGGAGAGCATTTGCGGCCCCGACCTCGCCGCTGGCCGGGACTCGTACTGGCTGGTATCGCCATCGCCGCGGCAAGCCGTTCGTAGCGCGGCGGATCGTCTTGATCGGCAGCGGCCGTCGCCAAAACAGAGGCGTGCCTCGCTAACGCTCTTGGATGTTGCGCATTCATGGAATCCGCTAAACGGACCTGTTGGTGGCGTAACGGGTTGATGGCTTGATCGGGAAATTGAAGAATCCCTCGCTGACGCTTCGGGTTTCCTTTGGTTTTCGCGGTCCTTGATTCACCGGATGGGCTGACATGTGACTGCGCGGTGTCGAATGTCGTGGGCGGTGGTTAGTTTCTTCTTGAGTCCACCGACGCCATCGAGATTAGGTTGGTGAAGAAGCTCGATACCGCGTTCTCGCCACGGCGCTGAATCGATCGAGCCATGATCGGTCCAAGAATCGACCATAGGGCGACATCGACCACGGCGATGAGGCCGGCGATCGTTAGACCCAGAATGGGATTGGGCAGCGTCAACGAAAAAACCAAGCCGAGTATGACGGCAATCCCGACTCCGAGGGCCAAGGGAAAGATCTTGACGAAGCGAATCAAGAACCGAGCGCCACCCAGCTCCGCTTGAATCGTGAGATGATCGCCCTTACCGATTAATCGGATGAACGTCGCCGCGCGAATTTCGGCTTGTTGCGTGTTGTGCATGCCTGGCCCACGAAACTCGAGCAATTCATGCGTTTCATGAACCAATTCAAAGCCGTTGGCGCCGAGCAGCTGCAACGCCGAGCGTCGTAGCTCATCCCAATCCACGCGCGCCGCGCGGGTCTGCTCGATATCAAATTCACTGACCATCACTGATCCCATGACCGCATTGCGTGTCCACTGGCGGATTGAGCCAAACGGAGCCAGACGGAATTCACCTGGCGCAGTCTACCATTGATAGGAACATGGTGGTGGTCCCGTCAATGTTTCGGACGCTTGTTGGTCCTTGACGGTATCAAGCCACGGTTGTCGGCCGTTGCCACTCGCGATAGCCGCAGTAAATCACCGGCACCACGAACAACGAAACCAGTTCGACGAACATGCCGGCGAAAACCGGAATGGCCATTGCTCGAGCCACATCGGCGCCTCGGCCGTCGGCCAGCATGACCGGTAGCAGAGCGGCGAACGTTGTCGCGGCGGTCATCAGGCAGGGGCGAATTCGTCTCTTTCCCGCCTCGATCGTCAGTTCGCGAACCCGCGCGGGCGAAGCCTCGGGTTCCGACTCGAATCGCTGCCGCATGTACGTGGCGATCACGATCCCATCGTCCACCGAAATGCCGAAGAGCGCGATGAAGCCGACCCAGATCGCGGTGTTCATCTCGATCCCCAACCATGCGACTCCGATCATTCCTCCCGCGAAGGCGACCGGGATTTGCAGGAAGATGATCAACGCGAGTACGAGGTCACGGAACTCCAAGTAGATCAACAGCAGGTTGACCGCGATCACGAGCGGCACGATGAACAGCAGCCGTTGATTGGCCTCGATTTGATTTTGAAACGAGCCCACCGCCTCGAGCGAATAGCCGGCGGGCAACTTGAGCTCGCCGTTGGCTTGTTTCACACGAAGCGTTTCCTCCAGCTCCTGGACGGTTTCCAAGTCACCCAAAGCGCCGGTGGGCGCGAAAGCGACATGAGCGACCAGACGCGCGTTCTCGCTACTGATCAAACCGGGTCCCCAAACCAGTTCCTTTGTAGCGAGGGTCTCGAGCGGAATAACCGCGCCGCTTGGCGACACGATCGGGACTCGTTCCACGTTCTCCAATTGCTCGCGAAGCGAACGTTGGTAACGAATCTGAATCGGGTAGCGTTCGCGCCCTTCGAACGTGGTCGTCACGTTCGTGCCACCCAAGGCCGTTTCGATGACTTGATTCACCATCTGAGTCGACATGCCGTATCGAGCCGAACGTTCTCGATCGACCGTGAACTCGATGTACGGCTTGCCCATCACGATGTCGGGATTGACCGAAGCGGGATTAACCAAGCCACTCTCGCGGAGTGTGTCCGCGACCGACAAGCTCGCTTCGGCCAGACCCGCGAGACTATCGCCATAAATTCGAATCGCCATCGGCGCCTTGATGCCGCTTTGCAGCATCACGACTCGGCCCTCGATCGGTTGCAGCGGAGTCGCCGGAGTCACGCCGGGCAGCGTCGCGACTCGATTGATCTCCTCCCAGATGTCCAAAGCCGTCACGCCCGGTCGCCACTGATCCCGTGGCTTGAGCATCACATAGGTTTCGACCATCGCGGCCGGAGCTGGGTCAAGCGCGGACTCGGCCCGTCCAATTTTTCCCAGGACATCGGCCACTTCGGGAATTTCTCGAATTCGAGCGTCTTGCGTCTGCAGGATCCGCATGGCCTCGGAAAAGCTCGCGGCGGGAAACAACGTTGGCATGTAG
>JAGQPS010000242.1 GCA_020426595.1 Planctomycetales bacterium | reverse complement strand
TCTCCAGGCTTTTGACTTGGTCGACTCGGGCGAATCGTGAAAAGCGCGACATCAAAACGCGCGGCTCGGGTTGGGCCCGTTCATGCGCTCGATCCCTTGAGTCAAGAGTTCGCGAGGCCCACTCGACCGTTGGGTTTTCGCGAACCGCCGCGCCGCTTTCTTTCCCGCGGACGTAGCTTCCCCTAGCATGAAGCGTCATCTCGTTGAGTCTTGGAGTGGAATTCCACTCGTATGACGCGTCGCCCGAGATTCGACATGTGCGTCGCGCGCTCTGCCGCCGCTTCGTGTTGACCCACCGGGCCGTCTTCCCCACTTCGCCTTGAGGTAGGTTGCATGAGAGTTTCTTGTCGAGGAATGCTTGTCCCCGCTTTGCTGATTTGGATCGTGGTGAGTGGGGTCTCGCGGGCTTCGGACCCAGCGTCAAGTGAATTGGCCCCCAACGCTCAAGCACCGAATGTCGTGATCATCTACTGCGACGACTTGGGCTATGGCGATCTTGGCTGCTACGGTCACCCCACGATCAAGACTCCCAACCTCGATCGCATGGCCGCTGAGGGCCTGAAATTCACATCGTTTTATTCCGCGGCCCCGGTCTGCACGCCGAGCCGAGCGGCTCTGATGACCGGCCGCCTGCCGATTCGCAACGGCATGTGTAGCAGTCGGCGGCGCGTGCTGTTCCCCGACAGCGCTGGCGGCTTGCCGGACTCCGAGATCACGATCGCCGAGCTGCTCAAACAGAATGGCTATGCCACAGGCTGCGTCGGCAAATGGCATCTCGGGCATCATCCCCAGTTCCTGCCCACCGCCCAAGGTTTTGACGCTTACTTTGGAATTCCCTATTCCAATGATATGGACCGCCTCAACGACATTGGCCCTCGTGGTCGACAAGCGTTCCTCGAACCGGACACCCGGTACTGGAACGTTCCGCTGATGAGCAATGAGGAGATCATCGAGCGGCCCGCCGATCAGAACACGATCACGCGTCGCTACACCGAGGCGTCGATCGAGTTCATCCAGGCGCACCGGGACAAGCCGTTCTTCTTGTACCTCGCGCACAGCATGCCTCACGTGCCGTTGTTCGCCTCGGAGCGATTTCGAAATACAAGCGAACGGGGTCTTTATGGCGACGTGATCGAGGAGATCGACTGGAGTGTCGGACAGATCCTCCAGACGTTGCGAGACGAAGGGATCGAGGAACAGACCTTGGTGTTCTTCTCGAGCGACAACGGACCGTGGCTGGTTTTCGATCTGCATGGTGGATCGGCCGGATTGCTGCGCGGCGGCAAGGGGAGCACGTGGGAAGGGGGCATGCGAGTTCCTGGTATCGCCTGGTGGCCCGGCCACATCGAGGCGGGGCGAGTCACGAGCGACATGGCTTGCACGATGGATCTCTTCGTGACCCTCAGCTCCATGGTGGGCCAACCGTTGCCCGACGATCGCGCGTACGACGGATTCGACCTGACCGACTTGCTCATGGGAACCGGCCCGTCGACCCGCGACGTGATGTACTACTACCGAGACGATCGCTTGTTGGCCGTGCGAAAAGGTCCCTGGAAAATGCACCTCGAAACCCAAGCGGGATACGGCCAAGCCGAGCCGACCGTGCATGATCCCCCAGCGCTCTATCACCTTGGCTACGACGCCAGTGAAAAGAACGACGTCAGCGCGGCCAATCCCGAAGTCGTGACGGAACTTCGATCGATGCTCGAACAGCACGCGGGAACGGTCGAGCCAGTCGAGTCTCAACTGGAACGACGTTAGGACTCGTCGCACCAAACCGCGCACGGGGCGGGGCGACGACGTTTCATTCCTTCACGATCCTAGGGATCGGATGGGCCATCATGCGTTGGATAGTGATCGCATTGCTGAGTCTTGGATTCAGCTCGTTGTGTGCCGACACACGGGTGTGGGCCCAGCAATTCGTCGACGGTCGTGTCGTGTTGAGCGATTTCGAGAACCCGTTGATTTGGCTGCTGCGCGACCCCACCGTCCAGGAGCAAATCCATGCGACTCCGACTCAACGGAGCCAGCTCAGGAGCCTCTCGGATCAAATCGACGAGGAGTTGTTCCTGACTCGCAATGATTCGAACGCGGCCGCCGAACAGACTTGGGTGGAGATGTCCGAGTTGGCACGGGAACAAAGCGAACAGGTCCTTTCCCAATCGCAGCGTGATCGAATCGCCGAGCTGATTCTGCAGATCCAAGGTCCGAAGGCACTGCTTCGAGACGATGTCGCTCGCACGATCGAACTTTCTAGCCAACAGCGCACGACGTTGGGGCATCACCTGGAACAGTTCACGAAGAAGATGAAGGAACTGCGCGAGCGAGCAGGGCAGGGGGAAGAAGTTCGGCAACTGGAACTCGAAGCGCTCGACGCCCGCAGTGAATTACAAGCTCGACTCTCGGAGATCCTTGAGCGGGACCAGCGTCGTGGTTGGGTTCGCATGTTGGGAGAACGGATCGACGTGAGCCAACTTGGCAAGGTCACTTTTCGCGCGCCGCGCATCGTCGATGCCTACGCCACGTGGCTCGGCGACCCCGCCAAACCGTACGACGAATGCCGGGCGACCATCGTGCATTTCTTTGCTCACGAGTGCATCAACTGTCAACGCAATTACGAGCATTACCGAAACTGGCATGATTCGTTGAGCGAAAAGAACGTGCAAGTGATCGGCATACATACTCCCGAGTTGGATCGCGAACGCGATCGTGACGAACTCCGCCGCAAGGTGGAACAGGCGGAATTCCAGTTCCCCGTGTTTGTCGACAACCAAAAGAATCAATGGGAAGCCTGGGGCAATTCGATGTGGCCGACCGTCTACGTCGTCGACCGAGATGGAAGGATTCGCGCTTGGTGGATGGGCGAGTTGAATTGGCAGGGAGCCAAGGGGGACGAGTTGATCATGAAGGTCGTTGATGAATTACTCGCCGAGACGGTTGAGTAGGGAGCGTCCTGGCTACCGGTTTCGTGCTCGCTTGACTCGCCCCTCTTTTCCTCCCGCCGTCGCTACACGCGTTCCGCTCCGTTGGATGCGGAACGACCCTGCCACGAAAGCCACGCCATGAACCATTCGTCCGGACGCCCCGTTTACGTTGCAGACAACCGGAAACGTTCGCGGATCGTGGTCCCTTGTCGTTGTTCGCCGCGAATCCGGCGGAACCTGCCGCGCTGCGTCGTGTCGATGCTCCTGTTGCTGGGGTCGGTCGTGTCACTGCCGACGCAAACGGGACTCGCTCACGAAGGGCCCGACCCGATCGCCGATTGGAACTTCGCGCCTTCCTCGGAGGAGGCTTCGTTGCTCGAGGCCCGTCGAGGCCCTGCCGCCCAACTGCAGGGAACCTATCGTTGGCTCGAGGACGACGCGGGCCGAGCCTTGGAGTTTGGTGGACGAGATGCCATCGCCATCATGGCGACCGATCACAACATGGTGGCCGACAGCTTGCCGACGGAGAGCTTCACCATCGCCGCTTGGGTCTCGATCGATGAGCCTCGGGAATGGGGCGGACTGCTCGGCGTCATCCAAGACAACGGCGATGCCGAAGCGGGTTGGGTGCTGGGGTACGACGATCGACACTTCTATTTGGGACTCGCGACGACCGGAGCCGACGACGGAAACGG
Organism: Planctomycetales bacterium; assembly: GCA_020426595.1. Taxonomy (GTDB): domain Bacteria; phylum Planctomycetota; class Planctomycetia; order Pirellulales; family Pirellulaceae; genus UBA11682. The sequence continues at coordinate 4,317 of JAGQPS010000242.1, read as the reverse complement.
GCATATGACCTACCTGCGAGGCGAGTCGAATTATGCCTTGGGCAAATATCACTTCGTCGTGGCCACTTACGACGGACGCACCATGTCGCTCTACGTCGACGGCAAGCTCGATGCGAGCAGCGAGGAGCAAAGCGGCGCGATTCTCTATCCGAGAACCGCTCCATTCGTGATGGGTGCCTACCGAGACTTCAACGAGTTCCATGCGCACCAGGGACGCATCCGCCGCATGACGCTCTACAACCAGGTCGCCTCGGCCGAATGGGTCGCTCAGGAGTTCGCGCATGACGCCGCCATCGCCGCTTTGCCGCGCTATCTCACCGACCCGGAATTCGAGATCGTCGTCGGTCCCTACCTGCAGAATGGTCGTACCGACGCGATGACCATCATGTGGCAAACCACGCGGGAAGCCTCGAGCACGATTCACTGGGGCACGACCGCCGAATGCGAACAACATCTGCCGCTCGAGCGATCGGCTTATGTACATGAAGGGACGATCGGCGACCTCACGCCAGCGACGCAGTACTTCTACCGAGTCGAATCAACCGACTCCGAGGGCACCGTACTGCGAAGCGACGTGTGGACGTTTCGAACCGCTCCGGACGACGATCAACCAGTCGCGTTCGCGGTTCTCAGCGACACGCAAGGCAATCCCCAGGTATCGGGAAAACTGGCGGAGTTCATTTGGGGACACCGCCCCGACTTCATGATTCACTCGGGTGACTTGGTGGATAACGGCGAGAACGATCGCCACTGGACCGAACATTTCTTCCCGAGCCTCCAGCCACTCATTGGTCGCGTGCCGTTCTACCCGGTGTTGGGCAATCACGAGCGAAACGCGCCGAACTACTTCGAGTACATGTCGCTACCGGCTCCCGAGTACTACTACACGTTCAAGCAGGGCAACGCGCAGTTCTTCATGCTCGACAGCAATCGCGATCTCGATAGCGAATCGGAACAGTTTCGTTGGCTCGAAACCCAGCTCGCCGAGAGCAATGCCACTTGGAAATTCGTTTGCCACCACCATCCGCCTTATTCCTCGGATGAGAACGACTACGGAAATCTATGGCAGGGAAATCGCTCGACCTGGGGCGACCTTCGCGCCCGGCAACTTGTTCCGCTCTACGAGAAGTACGGAGTCGACATCGTCTGGAACGGTCACATTCACTCGTACGAGCGGACATGGCCGATTCGTGAGGGAAGGGCGGTCACAAGCGATGCTCCCCGATATCTGATCACCGGTGGCGGAGGCGGCTCGCTGGAACAAGCGGGCCCGACTCGTCCCTTCTTCCAGAATCACGTACGACGCGGGCATCACGTCGTACTCGTGGCCATCAACGGGACCCACCTTGAATTCAAGGCGTACGATCTCGAGGGACGTCTCTTCGATACGTTCACGATCGAAAAGTCGCGCTAACGAGTTTCGCGCGCTTGCCCACTCGATCCCTGGGCGGACGCGACGCGTGAAACGTTGGCCAATCACGCGGTGGGCGAGTCTTTCTCGCCGCCGGCAACTTCTCGTCGAACCGGAACTCGCAGCAGGGCGACCACGCCGATGGTCGTGCCGAGCGATACTCCCATAAGGACGTGGGCATCCGCCGCGCCACCCCAGAACGCCAAGGCGGCGACGATCGCGATCGAGGCGAGCGCGGTGCGACGAGTCGAGGGACTAATCGCGCGATGCTCTTTCCACTCCCTCACTCCGGTCGCCCAGTGTGATCGCAAGAGCCGCTGATGCCAGCGAGAGGAAACTCGCGACAAGCAATAGAACCCCAGCAACAGAAACGGGGTCGTCGGGAGAAGCGGCAACAACGCTCCAAGAAACGCCAACACGAAACAGCAGCTCGCCGCCAAGCCAAACAGGACTCGCCGCATCCCATTGACCGCGGTCCGCTCGACTTCACGAGCCGATCGGGTGATCGAGTGTACGGCCAGCGTTGACTTGACTTGCGACATGTTTGCGTCGGATGAGTGAGAAAACCGCCGGTGGGAATTAGTTTCCTCCCAGACTGTAGGTCGGCGAAGGCGGACGTAAAGGGAGCGGATTGGCGCGGTGAGCGGCAATTTGGCGATCGACCCGGTATAACATGGGTCCCGCCCAGATCCTCCCCTTCCCGCCACCTGATCTTGGGAGCGTCCAGCATGCCCATGTCATCCGAATCGCGGTTTCGTGTATCGACCCTACCGGTCGTCTCAGTCGTCGTGGTTTTTCTCGGCTTGGCCTTGGCCGGTCCCCTTTGTGCGGAAACGCGCCGAGTGCCCCAGGACTTTCCCAACATCCAAGCCGCGATCGATGCGTCGAGTGCGGGGGATACGATCTTGGTTTCTCCGGCTGAATACCGAGAACCGCTCCGTTTGACGCCCGGTCTGACGCTTCGCGCCGTTCCCGGAGGCCGAGGCGATGAAGACGCTCGCCCCGTCATTGATCTTGGAGGAGCCCCAGGCACCGCGCCGGGAATCGAGATGGCGGAAGGCTGCGTGCTCGATGGCTTCGAGATCACGGGCGTGGGTGCCTACGACGAGGAGACCTGGAAACGTCACCACGAAACCCAGGGCGAGGAACTCGGTGACGACGAGGGCTCGGTGCAAGCCGAGGGAACGGTACCGGCGATTCGCGCCGCGGGAGTCGCCTGCACGATCACGAACTGCGTCGTCCATCACAACGGTGACGTTGGCATCGCGCTGCAAGGAAAAGTCGAGAGCGGCGATCTTGTGCGCGTGGCTGGCAACCGCTGCTTTAGAAACATGGGAGGCGGCATTGGGATCGCACTCCAAGCGAGCCCGCTCGTGAGTGGAAATGAGTGTTACGAGAACCTGCGCGCGGGGATCGGATGCCGCGCCGCGGCGGGAATCATCGAGGACAACTTCTGCCACTCCAACGTTCGCGCGGGAATCGGCTGTCGCGAGGGAGCCACGCCGATCATTCGAGCCAATCGCTGCGTGAAGAATCGCCGCGCGGGCATCGGTATCCGCATGCCCCAAACTCGCCCCGTCGTGATCGACAATGAATGTGCCGAGAATGCCATGGCGGGTATCGGATCTCGGGACGAGGCGGCGCCGATCATTCAAGGAAACCACTGCCATCACAATCAACTGGCTGGGATTGGCAGTTCGAACGGGACTCGCCCATTGATCGTGAAGAATCGCTGCATCGAAAACGGGGCGGCCGGTATCGGCTTGGATGGCAATGTGTCGGCCATCCTGCTCGACAACGAGTGCGTCGACAATTCGCTCGTCGCCATCGGAGTCACCAACCAAAGCCAAGCGCGGATCGAGCGTTGTCGCTGTGAACGGACCGGAAACATGCCTCCGCTGATCGCGATACGTGGAGGCTCACGGGCCTCGATCGTAGAGTCCGAGATTTCGGGTGGCGGAGTCGCGGGCGTGCTCGTCGAAGGCGAAGCAACGATCCAGCAGTGCCGCTTCCTCGCGCGGAACGAAAACCAAGGGACCGCGATCTGGGTATGGGCCGGTAGCGAACTGGTCGCGGTGGACAACGAAACCAATGGATACCGGTCCGCCGTGAAGGCCACGGAATCGGCGGTCGAGATCGCCGAGAACCGCTTTCGGGAATTTGGCTCTTGTGCCGTCGAGCTCAAGGCGTGCGTCGACGCGGTTGTCCGTGACAATATCGGCGTCAGCGCCGATGAAGCCGGCGTGTTTCTCAAGACCGACCGCGATGACACCCAGGATGTCAACAACAGCGTCGCGGTCGAGGCCAGCGATCGGTGAGGCGATCGACGAAATCAGTTCGCCCAATCATGCGATTTTCGAACCTTGCGAACACGCGCTCGGACCGCCGCCGTGCCGCCCGACTCGGCCGCGGCTAAAGCCGCGACGCAGGGCTCTCGCAGGGCAGGCGTTTGCTCGGCCAACTTGGCCAGCACGCTCAGATTCCAGGCTTGCACGAACTTGTTACTCGAATCGACGAGGCCCAACAACGTCTTTTCCAGCTTCTTCGTTGGGGCCAGTAGGATGTCCTTGCGGCTCAGTATTTGGAGCAGGTGCAGCTGAGCCTCCCATGGGGCGTCGACCTTCAACAGCCGTTGCAGCTCGCGCACCTGCTCCCGAGTGAAGCCGCGTCCGCGATCGGCCCATTGTTTGACAACCCAGGTCGCGGCGGTCGTCACTCCGGGTTCATCATGGTCCGAGAGCATCAACATCTCGTGCAGCGCACCATCGTCCGCCTCGCCGGAAACGACGATTTCCTGCAAGGGCTCGACGTGCTTTCCGTCGAATTCCCGCAACGTTTCGAGATACCGCATCAGCTTGCCTCGCTCATCGACTCATCCCAACGGTCGGTTTCCGATTCTACCAAGC
>JAGQPS010000241.1 GCA_020426595.1 Planctomycetales bacterium | reverse complement strand
GACTCGATTGCGCGGGAACGGTCCCGGCGCGAACTCGGATACGTCGACGAGGAACGAAGAGCGGTCGGCCGTGCCAGGTGACTCGTCGACCGCCAAGCCTGGCGTCGGACCAAGAGCCGGAAAGGAAGGCAATGACGCGAACGATTCGGTCGAGCCGTTCCCGCCGATGTCGGCCGCCGAGCGAAACGTCGCCGCATCACCAAACAGAATCAACTGGGCCTCGCGCCAATCCCTCGAGCCGCCGGACGGCGCGTGGGAGGAAGCGGCCGTGAGCCGCTGACGAAACGCCGCAAGAGCGAGTTCCGGGCCGACTCCCGCCGGATCGCCCATGGTCAAGCCGAGTCTCAAGGGGCGAGCGTTCAAGTTGAGTTCCCACGGGGGAAAGGGCGAAGCGTTGAGCCGAGCCGACGGCTGAACCGACGGAGCGTGCTCGTGTTGGCGAACGCGACCTTCGCTCGCTTGAGCAAGTCGCGTCGCCCCTACTGCCGCACCGTCTCTTGGGGACGATTGGGATCAGGAGTCTCCTCGGCCGCGGTTTCATCGACCGGGTTGTCGCGGTACTCCTGTTCACAGAGTTGCTTCAAGTTGGCCAATCCGATTTCAAAATCGGGAGCCATCATCGAGGGGAGGAACAAACTGAACCAACCGTCGATCGGCCCTTGGCGAACATGACCGACGACGTCCCAGTTGACTTTCACGTCGGTGTCGTTGAGCGGTTCGAGTTCAATCGAGTTGATCATCGGAGGATAATCACCAAAGGTCGTCGTCACCTCCAATCGGAAGAAACGATCGGCTTGGGTTACCTTTTGGACGCCATTGCCACTGGGATGCTCCCACCGCCAAGTCGAACCCGTACCCGACTCGGGACCTTCGTACTCATTCTTGATGCCGGTGAGGTTCGGATTCTTCTCCGTCCAGTTGCTCCATTCCTGCCAAGCTCGCATGCTCGCGAGCTTGTCATAGATGCGGTCCGCCGGCGCTTCGATCGTAATCGAACGAGACATTCGATACTCTCGCGGGAAGATAAAGCCAAAGATCACGAGCACCACGATCACGAACACACCAAAGCCAGCGAGTTGCAGAATCCAGCGGATGACGCGCGAGCTCGGCGACGGTGCGGACGGATTCGCTTCGGGGAAAGAATCGGACATGTTCATTGGCTCATCGAGTTGAACGGGAAGGAGAGGATTGGGCGGCGCGAGGAACGCGCCTCATCCGCCCCGCGAATAATCCACGCATCATAGTTTGCCGAGACCGGTGCGGGAAAAGGGGCGAGCCTGAATGATTCCCCGATCTTTGGGACGCTGGTGGGTGGCGATTCCCCTTGCTCGAAAATCAACCGCCGCCGACCATCGCTCGGCTGGCCGGGAAAAATGACAAAGGGCCGAAGCTGGATGGTTACAGCCTCGGCCCCGTCAATCAATCCTTGGGTCCGTCTCCGCCAACCCAATTGGGGCCAGCGGATCGACGTCCATCGCCTCAATGGCGTCAGTCGAGCGAGCGAATCATGACATTGCGAAACTCGACCGGATCCGAATGGCCGGCGAAGCCAAAGTGGCCGCTCGTCCGCTCCTTGCCGGGATGCGGTGAGTTAGCCATGTATTCGCTGATCTGGGCCAGGTCGGTATCGAGGATCAGGAAGCCATTGAGCTCGACCTTGATCGTGCTGCCTCGAACCGTCACCTCCTGGATGTTCCACTCGCCGACCTCGCGCAGATAGCCTCGGGCGGCGGGAGCCATGCCGTAGGCCGAGCCGTGGTACTGACGCGCGTCGAGGTTGGCGTACTTCTCATGCTCCGAGTCGAGCACTTGCAGTTCGCACATGCCGACATAGGCGGTATCGCCGTTGCCGGGATAGCGGATCGCCAACCCGTTGTTTCCACCGGGAGGCAACTTGAATTCAAGTCGCACCTGAAAATCCGCGTACTCCTTCTCGGTGTAGATCGTGCCGCCTTGATGAGGCTTGCAGCGGAGCACGCCGTCGTTGATCTCGTAGTTGTCAACCGGCCCAGCCCAGCCGGTGAAGTCTTGGCCATTGAAGGCCGACTCGAAATCCGATTGGCCATGGGATGCGAGAATCTCATTCGCCTCCTCGGGCCCGATCTCGCGGACGAAGACGTTGCGCCAGCGGATTTCTCCGCCGTGCGTTTGCAACTGGATGGGACCGCGCCGCATCATCGGTTGGTCGCGCTTCCAAAAGTTCTCCATGCGGGCATGATCGACCACGAGCGTGCCATTGAGCCAGACGCTCGTGCGCTCGCCAACTTGGCGGATGCGGAAACGGTTCCACTCGCCAAACGGTCGATCCATCAACTCACTGGGGTCCTTACCAGCGGCTCCCGCCGAGTTGTTCCAGAGGCCACCCGAGCCCTTGTCGGCGCCGATGTTCCACTTCCCGCCTTCTTCCGTCCAGTCCCAAATCTGCACTTGAGGATTGGCTCGCAGATAAATGCCACTATCGGCGAGAGGCACGGTGCGATAGTCGATCCACAGTTCGTAATCGCCAAACGATTCCGCGGTCGTCAGGTAGGGACCATCACCATCGTTGACGATCGCTCCATCATCGACTCGCCAATGCGCGTCGATGCCAGGTTGCTGCTGCTTGAAATACTCCGCACGCTCCTCATCGGTCATGGCGGCCAAGTCGTACGGGTTGAAATGGGGCATGCCCACCCAACCGTCGAGAGTCGACCCGTCAAAAAGAGCTCGAAAGCCTTCCGGCGGTTGATTGTCCTCTTGAGCATGCACCGACACGTGGGACGGAAGCCCCAAGGTGCAAACGCAGCAAGCGGCAACGATCAGTAACGAACGACGCATCATGTGTTCTCCGCGAGGTGGGAATCTTGCGTGCGGCGGGACGGAGGTCGAGAGCCGGCATGGACGAAGGGTTGACCGGCCGGCCAGCGACCGACAAACGGCTCCGGGAATCGATAACCCTTGGACCGCAGACGGCATGGTAACCGGCGCCGATTCGCATTGCTACCAACCGACGATTTCAGCTCGGTCCACCCCTGCTCACGCCAGTCGTGACGGACGACACGCGACTCGAGGTCCGTCGGTATCCGATCGCTTGCCGAGCCTCGACGGCGCGAACCCTCTTGGTGGAGCGTTGCGGGAAAACAACCTCGCGAGATTCTCTCCGGTGAAGCCCCGTTTTTTCCCCTGGTTCTTTCGATCAATCCTCTGGCCAAAACGATGCGTGAGTCCCCATCGGTCGACTCAAAATCGGCGATTTCGGTACAGGTGAAATTCATCCGGGGTTTGCGCCTCGGCTCATCGGGGTTGTTCGCTTCCGAGGCGATCCGTTTCTGGTCGGCTAGGCTCCCGCAAAAGCTTCCGACACCCCCACTCGATCTGGTTTTCAGGACTAGGTTTCGTGTTGATCCATGGAGATCGCAACGTCCGATCGATCCTCCGCGTGCCGCGTCTAGGGCGGCCCGCGGGAACACGAGTGAATTCGCGACGGGAATACCGAGCACCATGAAATTCGAGATCATCGAGTCCTTGGATGGGCTGTTGGAGAAGGCCGACAAGTGGAACGAGTTGTGGGAGCGTAGCGGAAGCGAAAGCCCGCAGGCTCGCGCGGAAACCATCGCGACTTGGGTCCGCCATTTCTCACAGCCCAGTCGATTTCGGGCCGTCGTGGTCACGAGCGGAGACGGCTGGCATGTCGGGCTGCCGATCTTGCTCGATCGACGAGGTCCCATTCGCCTCGCAACGTTGCTCCGAAACGATGTGACGGACGGAGGCAGTTTGGTCTGGGACCGGGAGTCGCTTAGCGGTGATGTCGCCGACGCGCTGGTCGATGGGCTCAAGGCGACCGGAGCGAAACTTCTGTGGTTCGATAAGATCCCCGCCGAGGAAGCCACCTGGCGAAAACTACGGGAGTCGTTGGAGCAACGGGGGCTGGAGTCCGAGTTGCGATTGCAGCATGGTGTCGGCATCGTGCTGACCACCGATAGCTGGGAGTGGTATGAGTCTCACCTTTCCAAGAACCATCGCAAGAATATCCGCAAGGCCTTGGGGCGCCTCGAAAAGATCGGGCGAGTCGAGTTCCGTGACTCGCTGGAGCTTGACTCCTCCGCTTGTGCTCGATGGTGGGACACCTTCGTGGATATCGAGGACGACAATTGGAAGGGCCACGCGGGATCGTCTTTGAAGCGGTCCGAGCGAGTGGGAGCGTACTATCAACAGTTGTACGCCGACATGCTCCAAAGTGGGCATTTGGAGCTTCTTCAATTGACGTTGGATGGCGAGCCGATCGCGGCGGAGTTTGGGTACCACGGGAAGCAAACCTATTTCTCCAACAAAGTCGGCTACCGCGACCAGTACTCGGACTTCAGTCCGGGCCATTTGCTGATGTACCTGCAAATCAAGCATTACCACGAACAAGGCCATCGACGAAAGCTCCACGCGATCTCACCCATTACCCACGCGATGACTCGTTGGGCCAATGCGTTGGAGCACCAGTATCGACTTACGGCAAGCTTGTCTCGCGTGCCGGGCAATCAACTGGCGAAGGCGATCAACGTCGCCGTCAAGAGCATCCGGCGAATCAAGGGACGGACCGAATGGGTCGCGCCGGAGCTACCGGCATCCGGGTCGCTCGAACGACTCGCCCGTTCCGAGGCGACCCGATTCGCACCCTAGTCGTGGCGTCGTCCAAGGTGGTCGCGGCAAGCGGTCGCGGCAAGAGGTGGAGTTCGCTCCGTTCCAGGCGACTCGAACGACGAAACACTTCACAGTTCCTCGAGCAGCTCCACCATGCGCCGCGCCGGCTGGTATCGCCCGAGTCCCACACGAAATGTCTCGAGCGCCGAACGCATCTTCTCGGCGCTTAACCCGTACTCGCCGCTGGCCCCGGCTGGTTGCTCCCACTCGGCGAACCTCCGAGCAATGGCCGAAGCGGTGCGTGGGCACCGCCAGGCGAGTTGGTGGTGGCGCAAGCGAGCCGCATGATCAAACTGGTCGAAATCCTGGGGCCAGACCAAGGCGGGAAGGCCGGCCTGAATCGCGGCATAGGAAACGCCGATTCCGGCGTGATGAACGACGAGGTCATAACGGGGCATGAATCGTTCGTAGGACACGAACGAAAACTCACGCCAATTACCACGCCTGTGAGTTTCATGCGAGTCGGCTCGCCCCCAAGAGAAATCGAACGTCCAGTTCTCCATGCGGTCGGCGACCTGCTGGAATAACGCGACCGCCTTCCGCTTGGCCCAAGGCACGTGGGTACCGAGACTGATCAAGCAATGACGCCGCTCGGGAACGAATTCTGGCTCGCACCCGGCGATGCCTGGATCGAGCCAAACGGGGCCGAGAAACTCAACGTGCGCCGGCCACCCTCGATCAAACTCGAGCTCTCGCATGCCGAGCATGAGCACGCGCTCCGGAGAGTACAGCACCTCCGTACCGTCGGCACGATAAACCCGAGGCGGGACGCCGAGTCGTCCCAGGGCGCGGCGAAAAGCGAATGCCACCGATCGTTTAAAGGTCGAGACGAAACGCCGGCCTAGCCAATCGCGCAGCGCGAACAGCGGGTGTTCATGCGGGAGCCAGCCACCGAGATAGGTTGGCGGACCGCGATCGGTCTCGAACGCGCTCGGTGCCGACATGCTCGTCCACCACCGCAGTCCCATCCGTCGCGCGAGAAGCCCGGCGAAGGGTACCGCGAAGTCAACGATCACCAAGTCGGGACGCAAGGAACGCCAACGCTCCTCCAATTCAATCAAGAGTCGTTCCATCAACCGAAGCTGGTCGGTGAATTGTCCGAGCATGCGGAGCGGATTCGAGCCGACTCGGCTCGGTTGGTTGGCCAAGTCGAGCACGGCTTGGTCGGCGCCCCGTAGCAACTCGACCGCCGTGACGCCCGCCCGCCGCGCTGCCGGTAGACCACTCGCGGTCGTGAGGCAGGTGAGAGCAAAGCGATCGTCCGAGATCACTCGTTCGAGCATGCCGAGCGCCGGGAATAGATGTCCGGCGAAAGGAGGCGAGACGAGATCGATCCTACGCGGTGACGACACGAGGCAACGTCCTATGACAATGACAGGCAAGGAGCGGGATACCGGTCGCGTGATGGAAATCCCTCAGGCGCTGTTGAGTCGCCTCATAACGCTGGGCATTGTGCTGTACGTGGCGACCTAGCCACGGCAGTCGTCGGGCCGCGAGCAAGGCTTCGACGTCCCAGCACGCGTCGACGATATAAAAGAGCGGCCCTTCCGCGGTTCGCAACAAGAAGCCGACGTGATGGTCGGCGTGTCCCGGCAAGTCGACCCATAGCAAGGAACCGTCTTGCCAGTAATCGTGGACCAAGAAATCTGACAGAACCCCCGTGCCCGGTACGAAGTTCGGTTCGTCGATCCATCGCACGTGGTTCGACAAGTCGTCTGGCAACAAACGCGATACAAACCCGCGAGCGACCTGCGACCAATGTCCTCCCCGAGAAGCCGACTCGTAAGCGGCTCGCCGAGCCACCAGCGGGACCCCAGGAAATCGCGAGACTCCACCAATGTGGTCGGCGTGAAAATGAGAGAGGAGAATTCCGCGAAGCGCGTCGGGATCGAGCCCAGCTTGCCGGATTCGAAGATCGGGGTACTCATCGGTCGCGAGGCGCGTGGGGAGGAGCCAGCCGAGGACACGCTCCGGGAACTTCCGCAGCAGCTCCATGTAGCGCGGTCCGTACCCGGTATCGATCAGATAGTCGCCGTGCTCGGGATGTCTCACGTGAAGGAACACGGCGTGGAAGTCGATGGAACCCGATTCGAGTCGCCCCGCGAGCCTGGCCTTCTGGCGACAAGAGCCCGCCTTCAGGAAGGTGACCGTCAAAGCGGGAGTGTCGGTCATGTCTGCGATCCTCGGTGGTCACGAACTCGTGGGGCGAATCTTGGAACCAATTCGAGCGAAATCAAAGCTCGATCAAGGTGGCCGCTTGTGAATAACCGGCCGACGTTCCCAGCATCAACAAAGGGGTTCCCGGAGGCAGTCGTCCGGCCCGTCGTTCCAAATCCAAGACGAATGGGATGCTGGCCGCCGCGAGGTTACCGAACCGTGCGACGTGGTCGATATACCGCTCCTTCGGCCATTTGAGACTGCGTCGTACGGCCTCGACGCCGCGAGGCGATGCTTGATGCGGCAAGATCACGAGCCGATCCATATCACAGGTGGCCCGCCCCAGGACTCGTTGGACTAGCGGCGGCAAATGTTTGAGCGCGATGCGAAACAGCCGAGGCCCCGCCATGCGGAATCGATAGTCGGCGTCTCGTTCGACCGAGTAATCAAACGGCGGCAATCGGTGACCTCCGCCGATGACCTCGCAAGCCTCCCGGTACTCGCCAAACGTTTCGTGCTGATGCAGCCAAGTGGGAGTGGGCGAACATCGCTCCAAGACGACCGCCGCGGCGCCGTCACCAATCAATGCGGCGCTTTCCGGCTGGGACCAATCCATGCCTTGTAGTCCGACCTCGGCGCAAACAATCAAAACGCGCCTTCGATCGCCGATCGCGAGCCAACCATTCGCGAGGTCGAGCGCGACAAGAAAACCAAGACACGTGCTCTGCACGTCGAGACAAGGAATACCCCGCGCGCGCTCACCGAGGTCGCTCTGGAGAATCGCCGCGTTGCACGGAATGGGCTGACGCCGACACGTGCTCGCGTCGATGATCAAATCGATGGACGACCAATCGCCTCCCGCGTCCTCCACCGCGCGGCATGCCGCCCGCACCGCCATGTTGGCCAAGCTATCAGGCGAATCGCACCGGCGTCTTTGCACGACACCAACATGCTCCATGGTCCAGCCCGGTTCGACGCCGCACCGAGCGTCGATCTCGTCGGCCGTCACGATCGTATCGGGGAGGTAGCGACCGGTACCGCGGATGCGGAAGTGCTGCGAGTCACCCATGCGGCTGCTATTTCCTGAACGCGAGGATCGGTTACGTAATCAAGATGTCCGAG
>JAGQPS010000240.1 GCA_020426595.1 Planctomycetales bacterium | reverse complement strand
GCCATCGAATCCATGAGTTGGCCTTCGGACGAAGCAGGGGGCGATGGGGTGATGCAGTATTGGGCGGAGCCGACCATCGTGAGCCGAAGTGACGGAATCTACGAGTTCCGTTGCGAGGCGAGGTCTCGGCGAATCGACGATGAACCTCGGATATCGGTGCTTCTGGAAGTGACATTCACGACGATGCTGGACGCTCGTCGGGGGCGAGGTTCTCAATAGGATCGATGGGATCATCGCGCTGTCGAGCCTCAATCAGCTTGACGACATGCTCAGTCCGATAGATGCCATAGGGCTATCGCGAACCGGCGGTCTTGACTGGCGTTGCTCGAGAATGCTCTCGCATTCGTGAGGCTGATAACCTGCGGCGGCCCGATCCTCGGCGTGGTTTTGGCACCTTAGTTCAATAGCGATTAATCAATAGGGAATGAAGATGAGAGCGACTTCCGTGGGTATTTTAGTTTTGGTTCTCCTTCTGGTGACGAATGGATGCGGGAGAACCAAAGAAGTGCGAGCCCAGGCGAAGGCCAACCCACGTTCCGAGCAAGTCCGCATTGATCGGCCCGAGTTGGTTGGTGAATGGGACAGATCGTTTGAAGATAACTATTTTGAAGCAAAAGAGTTTTTTGGTCGGCTCACGTCCAACGAATTTGCGAACCTCGACGGCAGCGAGATCGATCCAAGCGGTGACTTTCCAGCGTTCGGTGAAGAAATAGCATTCGCGAAAACCGAGAATGACTGCCAATATATTGCGAGGGTTCAATGGGGCTATCGTCGTGGCGATTCACCCTGCGCGTTTTCCGTGGTTGCGATCGCGGATAAGACCGAGGAAGAGCTCGCGATCGATGTCGACACATCCCTACTGACCATCGCACTTCCCGACCTTGAGCTTGAGTCGGGGAATTACCCGAAGCTTGTGAATGCGGCTCTCGATCGCCTCGCGAGAAAGCCGTGGGAGAACGACTCCAAACGGTACTTTGACGAACCCATCAAAATCGGCGTCGACGCTGGGGCTTACTTTATTACCGTGGGAGCTCAATCGAACATCATCGACGGAAATCAAAAGGCCATGGTGGTTGTTTCGGCCGTGTTCATGCCATCCTTGGCCCTTCGTTCCTTGACTCCGAACCAGAGCCCATGAGTGCGATAGGTATCACTCAAGGAAGGCTTCGGTGCGGTCCGAAACCGGGACCACTTCAGGTGTCTCGAGATGCCTTGGAGAAAGGCTGTCGTAATTGAAGAGGTGTTGATCGTTGGGCGTTGTAGCGAAGGTCCTGTTGGATTCGCCGTCGACAAGGTTGCGCCCCTCGAGAAATGCCATGCGGCGCCGTCGTGTTCGTGAGTGTTCCAGGGTAACGAGAAGCGCTCTGAACTGCTTTGGGTAGGGACTTGCTCGCGAAGCCGCGAGCCATCATCGAGAGCGGTTTTCGTGTCTGTTTTCGATGCGTGTGGCGCCTGCCGCGGACCTGCGTGGTTTGTGGGCGGTTCAGTCTTGATTCGTCGGCAAGGCTTCGGTTGCACCTCCAGTCCCTGCCACACGACTTCTCGACAACCGCATGTGGGAGCCTGGGGCAATCGCCCGGTCAGTCAATGTCTGGACGATGAAACGTACAGGAATCGTTAAGTCGATCACGGCCTTTCGAAGCCAAGCACTTGCGTTTTGGTGGGGGGCGATCTAGAACAATCGCTCGAGTCCCAAACCGAGCGCGAACCTGGTCGCCAGGTCGCCGCTCCTGTGGCTTATCGGCGGGCGTAGCTCAGTGGTAGAGCGCTAGCTTCCCAAGCTGGATGTCGCGAGTTCGAATCTCGTCGCCCGCTCTCTTTGGATCGTTGGTCGTCGCCTCTTGCGATGACCATTTCCCTTGCGGTGGCCGTCACTCTTTGGGGCGTCGCCTCTCTTTGTGGTGGCCATGCGTCTTCGTCGATGACGCTCATGCCGTTTCTAGTGGCGGCGGGTAACGAGTTGCCCCATCGCGACGGCGTCCTTGTCGCTCCCTTGCTCCTCGCTCCACTGTTCTCCTGTTCCATTGCTCTCCTGCTCTCCTGCTCCCTTGGGCTCGTCCTGGCGGGGCTTCTTCGAGGCTCTGGCATTGCTTCGTGGGGTAGTGCGAGTTCTATTTTCTAAGCGAGGCCCGCAAGCCAAGAATCCCTCTCAACGCCACCTCGAGGAGACCTCCCATGTCGCTCAGTCGCCGTCAATTCGTAGCCGCCGCCGGTTCGTCCGCCTTGCTCGCTGGGGCCGCTCTGGAATCGACGCCGACCGCGCGGGGACAGGAGACCGCCCCGGAGGATATTTCCCAGATCGGCAAGACGCCTCACACTCGCTTCGCCGTCAACGTCGAGATGTGGTTCACCGGGCTCCCGTTCCTCGATCGTATCCGCGAAACGGCCAAACTCGGTTTTCCGGCGGTTGAGTTCTGGCCCTACGACAACAAGGACCTCGACGCGGTCCGCGATCTTTGTGGCGAGCTGGGCCTCGAGATCGCTCAGTTCACCGCGTGGGGTTTTTCACCCGGCATGAACCACCCCAAGAACGAAGCCGCTTTCCTCAAGACGGTCGAGGAAGCTTGCGAGGTCGCTCATCACATCAACTGCAAAAAGATGACGGTGGTCGCCGGCAACATCCAACCGGATCGCACCCAAGCCGAAATGCTCTCGCAGGTGACTCGCTGCCTCGAACTCGCCGCGCCGATCCTCGAAAGCGCCAACGTCATGGCGATCCTTGAACCGATGAACGAGCGAGTCGATCACCCAGGGCATTGCCTCTATGGAAGCACCGACGCGCTCAAGATCTGCCGCGAGGTGGATTCCCCCATGGTGAAGATCAATTGGGACCTGTACCACATGCAAATCACCGAAGGCGATCTCTGCGGACACCTCCGCGAAGGGATTGACCAAATCGGCTACCTGCAACTCGCCGATCATCCCGGCCGCAACGAACCCGGCACCGGCGAAGTGCACTACAACCGAGTCCTCAAGCAAGCCTTCGATCTCGGCTACCGGGATTTCGTCGGCCTCGAATGCCGACCGCTCGAAGGAGAACTCGCCGCGGCTCGACGAGTCGCCGCCGCCGACATCTGGTAGGACTCCTCAGCGCACGCGTAACGCACGCCTCTGAGCACACGGAACGCTCAACGCGGGCCGAGCAAGCAACGGAGCCGGGCTCGTGAATGAACGGGCTCGCTTTGCGGAGTCACGGAGCGAGCCTTGCGTGAGCCGCGAGTTCCGCAGGCGCGCCTGTGTTGGCCTACTGCCAGCGATACGATTGGCTCAGTCCGTACATGCTCGGTTTGACTTGCTGGTGCGAGCGTGGAGAAACTCCGAACCAGCCATACGCATAGGTGCGGCGAAGTCGCGGCTCGGCGGGAGCCGGTTGATCGCGCGGTGGACTCACCATCGATCGCGATCCTTGCAGCTGCGAGCTCGAGCGGAGTACCTGATAGCTCGGTCCAGACGGAGCGATCCATACGACTGGTTCGCCAGCCGCGAGGGCCGGGGGCGCCGCGTACAACGGCAACATGCCGACCAACGCGATGAACAAGCAGCGCCGCCAACGCGCGCCGAGTCGCCAAGCCATGAGGCGCTGCATAATCGATTCCTGCTGAATCAAGCCAACCGACGACCGCACATCAGCGCGCGGCCCACGTGCCTCAAACTTGGCTCGGAACTCGCGAACGGCAACTCCGCGGGGGCTCGTTCGTCGTCGAACTCGCCTAGCGGGGAATTGGCAGCGCGGGGGGAGCAGGGGGTGTGTCGTGCTGAATGCCTTGGTTGGCGAGTCGCTCACGCCAAGCCGCGACGCTCCGAGAGCGACGACCTCGGTCCGCTTCGGGCAAGTAGAGCTCCGTGCTTCCCGTGATGCCGAGCAACTGCTCGAAGGCCAAGGCTCGAATGATCAACGTCTCGTCCTCCAGCCAATCGACCAACTGACGATCGGCTCCCGCCTCGAGTTGTTCGGGCGAGAAACCGGCCATGATCGTCAGGGCCGTGGCGCCTTGTTGCTCGTCAGGCGCCGATTGCTGAAAACGCACCGCGCGTCCCTCGCCACGCCGCAGTTGTTGCACGACCGAAGCCATCAAACGACGTCTCCAGTTGTTTCGCACCGAGCTGTCGTTGAGCTTCTCCCAGACTCCGTCGTACAGCCCAACTTCCGAGAGGCACTCAAGTGCCGTCGTGCTGACTTCGGCCTGCGGAGAAGCGAGCGCGAGTCGCCAAGCGACAATCGGATTGACCGACATATCGATCGCGTCAATCGTCGACGTTCGCGCGGCGACCGACAACGCGTCGGTCTCCACGACCCACAACGCTTCTCCCGCGGGAACGCCCTCGCCCAGCGGTTCACCATCAAACCACTGCAGGACGAACGGAGCGGTTAGCGTGCGCGTGATCGCTCCATCCGAAAGATTCACTTGGCCGGTCGTCACCACGAACTGGACCAATTCGTGTCGCGGCATGTCGGCCTCGCTCGGCGAATCGGACCAGGCTTCACCCGGATAAAGCCAAGGACGGCGCTCGATCGCCAAACTCGATCCCGCATCGATCAGATCAACCCGCCAATCACTGGTGCCGATGAGCAAGTGGAATTGTTGATTCGCCAGTCCGTGCGAAACGAGCAATCGTCCAAATTTCATGTCCAAGGCCGGCGGTACGCTTTCGCCGGCGCGATGCTCGGGTTCGGCTATCGCGACTTGCGTGGCTCCAATCAGTTCGACCTTCAAGCCGGTCGAGGCGTGGAGGTGGACTCGATCGATTGGCATCGACTGCACGAATCCGTCGGTTTCGATCGTCTTGGCGGAGGATAGAAAAGTCCAATCGGTGGCCGTGGGGCCAAAGTAGATCGCCAAGCCAGCCGTGTGGTCATGATTCCAAGTGACACTCGGTTCGACCGGCGACGGCGTGCCTTCGGCCGGGGTGACATCCGGAGTCGCCGCTGGTATCTCGAGCGGCGGAGGATCTCCCATGGGCAACCCGACCTCGGTGTTATCGTTTGAATCGACTCCGACCGGCGGTTCCGGATCGAGGCGAGGTTCGGCTGGCCGAGGCGCCGCGACAATCGGTTGGCCGGACAGTGGAGTCGTCGCGAGTGGGATCGCGCCGTTGGAGCGAGCCGATCCCGAGTTCGCTGGAGCGGAGAGAGCACTGGAATCGGAGGAACTCGTCGCGCTGGATGACGTGCCACCGGTTCCCGCCTCGGGCTCTTCGGCTTCGCCCGAACGATCCGCGACCGGAGTCGCCGTCCCTTTGAACCATCGCTGGAGATCGCCTCGCACCGCCAGAACCGTCAGCATCAACAATAGCGCGACGGACGCCACGGCGACCCACAATCCCGAGTTCTCGGTCCTGTCGTTCACCCCGGCCAAACCGACTTCGTCCCGCGAGTCGGGCTCGGCATTCACCGAGTCACCCGCCGTCGCATGCGAGCGATCGACAAAGGTCGTTCCCTGAGCGGCACCGAGTGGTCGGCGCGAGGGATCGCGTTCGGCATCGCGTGGTTTTAGGATCGGGAGACCGGTGATGCCCGCCTCCATGTCGTGCACGCCCGGCAGTGGCTGGGAGTCGGACGAGGTTCCGAGGCTCTCGTGCGATTGATCGTGGCGATGCCGCGTCGAGCTGGTCGTCGAACCAGAGCCGGCTAGCGATCCGGGCATGTCGGTCACCGAGTCGCCCGCTTGCTCCAACTCATCGAGTACGCGACGAGTGAGCCGGTTGCGGGTTCGCTCCGGAACCTTCGCCGGCTCTCGCACCACTCGGCTCAATACCTGATGACAGCTCGCCGCCTCGGCTAACAGTGCGTCGGAATCGAGACAGCCGAGTTCATGAGTCGAGACTTGGTCGGCGGGCATCGTGCCGTCCAAGTAGTCGGCCATCGCATTCGCGTCGGCGCTTGGGGCTCGAGAGTCAACTCGTGGCGGCTCCATCTGCGAACGCCGACTGACCTCGTCGATCCGGGTGACCAAACGCCGCGCATTCTCGCTCTCCGAGACCTTGGTCTCCAGCACCGCCGCATCCTGTCGGTCCAACACACCGTCGAGGTAGGCCAAGAGCGTGCGCAACGTGAGTCTCATGTCGTACCGATCCATTTCCAACGAGTTGTCGGCGACCGTACCGCCGGGCTAAGGCCCGGTGATCATGTGGCCGGCTGGCACCCACCCGTTTGGCCCGCGTTCCGCGATCGGGACTGGGTGATGTAGGCGGATACTCGCCACTGGCTAACTTTGTTAGTGACGAGTCGCGGTTCGATTCGTACAGGTGGAGCCAGAAAAAGTACAAACGCATCTGGCGGTCCCGGTAGGGCATCGGTGGCTGTCGTGGGCAAGTCGCACGGATATACTGCGACTGGGCGGCCATTGGACCCGTGGAAACACAGGATGAGGTTTCGAGGATGGGCGAGTTCTTCCGGGCTCGGTCTCGGTCCCGAGCCTACTGGCATGCCTCGACCCTTAAGCTCGGAATTGAATTCGCACTTTGGTTGGTGGACGTGCGAGCGATGTTCCGATGAGCCCATGAAAACCAAGTCGAGTCGACTCACTCTGCTAGCGCGGTGATGGTCGGCGGGCGAAAACGCTTTACCCATAGAATTAGGGAGAATCGCTAGTGGCGGAGAAAGTCGTGATCATTGGTAGTGGCCCCGCGGGTTGGTCGGCGGCGATTTATGCGGCGCGAGCCAATCTTTCGCCGCTTGTCTTTGAAGGGGCGATCACGAACGAGAATAGCCAGAACGGCACGCTCCCTCTTGGCCAGCTCAACCAAACGACCGAGGTCGAGAACTATGCGGGTTTCCCAGCTGGCGAGCTCGATCAGTTCCTGACTTCGGCGCTGGAAGAGGGTGAGCGCATGATGCTGCCTCCGGGGCATGGCAAGCATGCGATCACTGGACCCGAATTGATGCACCTCATGCGGCAACAAGCCCGCAATTTCGGTACGCGAATCATCACGGATGATATCGCGAGCGTCGATTTCTCGAAGCGGCCCTTCACGCTGACGCGGCTTGAGGGCGAGACGCTCGAGGCCGAAACGGTGATCATCGCGACGGGGGCTCGAGCCAATTACCTCGGCCTCGAATCCGAGGCTCTTTACAAGAACCGGGGAGTCAGTGCGTGCGCGGTTTGCGATGGAGCCTTGCCGATCTTCCGCGGCAAACCGCTGGTGGTCGTGGGCGGTGGTGATTCGGCCGTGGAAGAAGCGACCTACCTCACCAATTTCGCCTCGCGCGTCTACTTGATTCACCGACGCGACAAACTGCGTGCCTCGCAAATCATGGCCGAGCGAGCCATGCGAAACGAGAAGATCGAAATCGTTTGGAATCACGAGGTCGCCGAGGTCCTGGGAGACGGCAACCAGGTGACCGGAGTCCGCTTGGCCAGCACGGTCGATGATTCGGAGCAGTCGGTTGATTGCGCTGGAATGTTCTGCGCCATTGGACACACGCCGAACACCGCGTTCCTGGGCGGCCAAGTGAAGACGAACGAAGCGGGTTACATCACCTGGACGACTCCGTTCCGCACCTACACCAGCGTGGAAGGTGTGTTCGCCGCCGGCGACGTGGCGGACGACTATTACCGCCAAGCCATCACCAGCGCTGGCACCGGCTGCATGGCGGCTCTCGACGCCGAACGTTTCTTGGCGGCGACTCACTAGGTTGTTGGGCAAGAGTCGTTTCGTCGCGCGATGGTCGTTGACCGAGCCGCGCGCGAAGGATTGGTCCGCCGCGCGCCAAGCGTGCGATGATCGAAACGCGTGGCTCCCAGGGGCTGGCCGGTAGCGGCCGGACCCCTGGCGGCATCGGAACACTGGATCGAATCGCCGCGCGTGACGAACGGTGCTGGAGTCAGCGGCTTGGGTAGGTCGGTGGGTTGGTTGGCTTCCATTCAACAGGTCGAAGTGCGGGAACAGGAGGCGGACGATGCAAGTGATGAGCGTGGCAGCGGCTCGTAAACCGGACGCGATTGGCTCGACGGTCGTCATTCGTGGTTGGGTCCGT
>JAGQPS010000023.1 GCA_020426595.1 Planctomycetales bacterium | reverse complement strand
CTACGGGGCGCCGAAACCGACTACGACTTGTTGCTCGGCGGACTCGAGGCCGACATCAAGCACGCGGGCTGGAGTCTCCATGCCGAGTACTTGTGTCGCTGGATCGACAACGTGCGTTTCAACACGACTCACCAGTTTCATGATTTCACGCACGGCTTCTATGTTCAGAGTGGGTACTTCCTGACCGAGAAAACCGAATTGGCGGCGCGGCACTCCACGATTTGGGCCAACGGTTTCGGCGACGGCTCGCCAATCAATCGGGACTACCGCACCACGAGCAACGAATCGGGCGTGGGACTCAACTTCTACTTCCGCAGACATCTGTCCAAGTTGCAGTTCGAGGCGATGTATTACGACGGTGTTCCGATCAACGCCAACTCGATGAATCTACTCGCTGGCGATCGCGGCTTGCTGTTTCGCGCGCAGTACCAGGTCTCCTTCTAACCCTCAACAATTCAATCGTTCCTTGCCATGGCGTTTCATCTTCCCACCGCGCGACTTGCTTGGATTGGCCTGCTAGGCCTCCTCGGGCTCGTGTTGGCAAGTGGGTGCAAGGTCGGTGAGTTGGATGCCTCTCCGGTTTCCCCGCTCGGAGTTCCGCTGCGCGGCTCGGATATCCATTGCTCCACCGAGGAAGACCGGGGAACGCCTCGCGCGATCGGCAACCTGCGAACCTCGCAGTACGGACTGCTTCCTGTGTGCCGGGACGAAATGGCCGACAAGGTCGTCCCTTGGCACGCCCCACCGGACTGCGATGGACGAGAACTGGTGTTGGAACGTGTTCTTGGCCGTCGGCGAATCGGTCATACGGTGCCCGTGCTCGGGTGGCTCGGCCTGGGTCGCTTTAGCGAACCCGGACTGTACGAGACTCATCGAACAACCCAGATCGAGCAGCAAATCCTGCATCGCGCCATCGCTTACTTTTGCATCAAGGACTCGATGACCATCGACGGAGTCCGATTCAGTGACGACGACGTGATCGCGTTCGATGGCCAGCACGTCACCAAGTTGATCGACGGAGACGACATTGGCACGGGGCGCGAGGAGATCGATGCGTTCGCCGTGCTGTCTCCAACGGCGTTCCTGATCTCGTATCGCGGCGACTTCGAGATCGACGAGGACCACCCATTGCCCGGCCTTACGGGAATGGTGCGGGACGAGGATATCTTGATGTTCGAGGCGAGCTCGCTGGGCGAGGTGACTCGTGGCGTTTTCTCTCGATTTCTTGATCCGAGCCATTTGGGAATCGATCCCTCGACCGACATCGACGCCTTGGAAGTCGACAACGAGGATGTCCTGTATTGTTCTTTCGATCGGAGGACTCGAGTCGGCGATCTAACCGTCGAGCCGAGCGATGTCGTCGAGTTGCGGCTCGAACGAACCGACGGTCGAATCGTGGCCGCGAATTGGCGCAGGGTCCTACGCGGAGCCGACCACGGACTCGGCGACCAAGACATCGACGGCTTGAGCTTGGGGCCCCATGGCGAGATTGTCTTCTCGCTCGCCGAGCGGCACCTGCGTGGTGACTCGATTCATGACCCCGCCGACGCGTTGATTCTCGAAGCCGAATCGACTCCAGAAGATGAACCGTTCGCCTTGGGATTCATCAATGGCAAGACGCCACTCTCGCCTCAAGGCACGAACTTGTCCGAGAACAACCTGACCGCCTTCGCCTTGCTTCGATAACGCGATCGTGGGTCGATGGTTTGCCGTTCTAACAGGACCGAGTTTCATCGCACCAAGTGCGTCTTTTGACCGGCGTTCCGGATTGGCCCAGCGGATTCAGTCCAACGGCGATTGTTTGTTCGTCTCGTAAAGCACCACGCCGTGGTCGTCGTGAAAGCGAAACGTCAGCACGGCGTTGCCGAGTCGTTCCTCGACGGCGATTTCAAGAAAGCCGCCGGTGGGTTCGGAGTATAGATACGGCTGTTCGATCAATCCCTCGGGATCGGTGCTTCCATTGGCTCCCGGTCGGACTCCGCGAATCGAGTTCTCGTCATTGAGCGCTCCGCAACAGAATTCCTCCACGCCCAACGGATGCACGCTGTGGTATTGCCAATGACGATCACCGCAGCAAGTCAGCACGTTGTCGATCCCCTCGGCCTTTAGCCAAGCAAAGAACTCGTCGGCCTCGTGACGAAAGCCTTCGGGGTTCGTGTGGTTATCTCGTTTGCTGGCTCGATCGGGACCGACCATGGGCGTCGGCGTGATGATGATCTTCCAAGTCGCGTCGCTCGCCCGCAGTGTCTCTTGGAGCCACTGCTTCTGCTCGGCCCCCCAAATCGTCTTTTCGGGCCCATCGGGTTCTCGGTTGGGCGAGCGATAGTCGCGCCCTTCCACGAACCACAACTGCACGTGTCGGTTGATTCGATGAGTCCGATACGAGGGCGAATCGTGATCGTCCGCTGGAAGCAACGGGAGTTGTTCCCGAAACAAGTCGATGCCCACGACCGCCGAAGGCTCGCGCGCGCCCATGAGATCCGCGTCGTTGAATCGAAAGTCGTGATCATCCTTGGACCAGTAGACGGGAGTCCGCTCGAAGAACTCCTTGAGCCGCGGAAATCGAAACTGCTCATGCCACTTGCGTCGCAGTTCAGGCAACGTACGAGCCGCGGTTTGTGCCGGATGATCGTAGTAGACAATGTCGCCCGTGCCGATGAAGAAATCCGGCTCAAGATCTCGTAGCGCCTCGAAGACCGGATAGCCCAGTAGACGATCCTCCTCGGTCGCCGTCACGGGGCCGCCACCATTGGCGACACCCGACATAAACGAGTGGTAGTTCATGCAGCTCCCCATGCAGAATCGCACCGACGCGCCGGATCGAGGTTCGGGAAGTGTGAGGAATGACGCGGCCTCGCCAATACTCACCGAGTCGTCGTCGAGAACGTCCTTGTCGGCGGTGAAGATCGCTCGATAAAGATATCGAGTCGCGGGTTGTAGATCGGTCAATTCGACTCGCACGATGAAGTCGTGCTCCGCATCAACCGCCTGCCACTCCGTCAATCGCGCCGAGCGTTGCCACGCGAGTGGATCTTGCGTCTCGTCCGCGGCATCCGCTTGGTCATTCGCGGAGATCTCCTCGGCCGGCCCATACGCGAACCGCACGTACCCGATCGCTCCGTCGATGTCATGCTGTTGGTTGAGCCCAGGGCCTGGATCGGCCGTCAGTCGAGTCTGCAGCAGAACCGTCGTCGCGGTCACTTCGCCCGACATCGTCCCTTGAGCGAGAAAGAGCGGAGCCGCCGCGCGCGACTCGCCGAGAGGTTCCCGCCCCATGGCGCTTACCGCGCCGCCGACCGAGATCGATACGCCAAGCCCTATCACGACCGCCAAACGGCGGATCGCGCACAACGGCCTCGCGACTCCAACGCGAAACCCGCTCGTTGTTCGCAAGAACCTTCCACCCCATCCCATCGTCGCATCGCGGCGCGCGGTCCCACTGCGATGGTGCTTCGACGAGGCGGGACAAGGAGACAACATCGAGGAATGGGGCGGGTGAGTCATCGCGGATTCCCGTCATGGCGGCGTGAGAGAACAAGGTGGTGCCGCCATTTCGTGCATGCGTGGGCGACGTCCCTTGGAATTCTGATGGGAACAGGTGCCCCAATCAACTCGCGCTACCTGACCGCGGTGTGACTCACGGGCCGCGCGGACACGCTTCGCGTCGCACCTCTCGCCGACATGTACGGCCGGCGAAAACCACGGAGTTCCGGCGATTCACGGGCCAGGCAACGAAGTGATTGCCCCCGACTTGGACTCACTTGCATGAAGGACCTAGCCCCACCTAAGATAAGCCCCTCTTCCAAGTGTACCGGTACTCTAAAGCCTGAATCGTATCGGTCGATTCGGCGGTTCATTCGACCGTCAGGGTCGTGACACGAGGCGAAGGGCTTTGGTGAGAGGTCGAGATGGAATTGTGTAATCACTGCCCAGATAGGTCGGGAGTTGACGGAGCGTCCGCGGGGAACCGCTGCGAGCGTTGCCTGTCGACGCCGCGCCGCGGTTCGCACAAGTGGCTGCTCCTCGCCTTTGGGTTCGTGGTCTTTTCCTTCACGGTGTTAGGCGGAGTGGCGGCGGTTGCCCTCATCGCCTTGGTCCAACCGGCCGATGTCGAAGTCGCCCAAGCAGTGAATCCCGCATCCATTGCTGGTGATGCCGCCGAGGCCGTTCCGCCGGCATTGGCTCCAACCGCGCCGGTTTCTCCGACTCAGGCGACTCCTACCAGAACGGCCTCCTCGAGCCTTAGCAACTTGCCTCGAAGCGCCACGGGTTCGAGCAACTCGGATGCCCCGCCTCGCCCGAGTTCGCCATCGACGAGCTCAAGCGTTGACAACCAACAAGCGACGGGAGTTGTCGACGACGATAATCCGAAACTTGGTAACCCCAGTGCTTCGGTCCGTCCTGACTCCCATGAACCGAACTCCGACGACCAAGAATCGGATGCGTTGTTGGATGCCGATGAATTGTCGGGCCCTTTTGATCTGCACGAAGGGCTACCCGCGACCTATCGCTACCGGATCGGTGTCGACAATGGAATCGAGGCGGTGGCTCGATATGGCAAGGTCACGATCACCCAGACGGATCCCGAGTCTGCTGAGAACCAAGATACGTTTGTCGCGGAACTCCTGGATCGCCGCTTGGATCTTCCCATCAATATTCTGCGGTATGTCGACGAGCCGTATATGTCGAACGAGGGTGAGAACACCTTGGGCCGTCTCGAGAGGACGCGCACGTCCGGCATGATCCTCGCGGCCGAAAGCGGCTTCGCGGCGTCGTTAACCGGCGAGGACTACCTAGGACTCTTGCTCGACGTACCCGCGACTTTCCCGTTCGTGGATCTGACACCGGCGGAACACGAAAGCGAATGGAAGGACGAAGATCCTCTGCTGATTCAAGTCCAGACGATCGTCAACCCGTTGTATGACTATGGCGCGCGTCGCCGCGAACGCTTGATGAGGGATCTTGGTCCCGTCTTCGCCCCGAATCCCCGTATCGTGCCGATCGTCCGCGACTTGGGAGAAGTGGAGGCGTCTCGGGCCGATCAATATCGAGTCGTGGAAACCAATGCGCGATACCAGTTGATCACGGTCGAGCGCGAGCTCGAAAGCCGGGCTCGGCGAACGACTCCTTTTTGGCTCAGAGGGAACGAGATCATTTGCTTTGACCGCGAGTTGGGGCGGATCACTTATCGTCGGTTTCTGGGATCGGTCTCGGGATCCGAACTGGGTGTGTCGAGGCGGATCGTTGATTATGAAATGAGGCTGGAAACACAAGACTCGCGAGTCTTGCTGGGGATCTTCGCCGCGCTTTCCTGGGACGCTTGGCAAACGCACGACGTCGACAAACTGGGGCGGAGTGAGCTCCCCATTACTTCGATTCGGCAACTGGGCCACACCGATCGCGTGAATCGTTACTGCCTATCGCCTGATGGACGATGGCTCTCGGAGCATCACGGTTTCGGATTGCTGCTTCATGATTTGAACAGCGCGAACGGCGGTATCGCCTTTGCCGCGGAAGGAGGACACGGCACGCTCTATTGGGATCGCGAATCTCGGGGCTTCGTTCGTGTCTCGGTGCAGCATGCCCACAATTCGCAGGAAGTGGCCGAGTTCCATTTACTGCGGCCCGACGGGACTTGGCGGAGCGGCTTGGCGGGCGTGGAACGATCGCGTGCCCGGTTTCCCATCGAGGGACTCGCCATGGACGTGGACCATGACCAACTCCTGATATTCGATTCCTTGGGAATTCGATCGTATGAACTGCGACAAGGCAATCGTGACTGGGCCCTTTCCGCGCGAGCGCGATGGCTGCCGTCGTCGGTCGCGTGGATTGGCCAAGACCTTTTCGTCCAATACATGGACAGAATGCTCCGCCTTGATCCCAACACGGGAGTCGGCAC
This sequence comes from Planctomycetales bacterium, assembly GCA_020426595.1. Classification (GTDB taxonomy): domain Bacteria; phylum Planctomycetota; class Planctomycetia; order Pirellulales; family Pirellulaceae; genus UBA11682. Next base: position 25,977 of record JAGQPS010000023.1, on the reverse strand, counting down.
GGTCATCCACGAGTTTCAACCTCCTGATGAACCGAGCGGGTTGAATCGCGGGTTATCGTACGTCCCGGCTCATTTTCATGGTCGTGACCAGACCCTTTGGGTTTCCATGGTGCAAGGTCCCACGGAGATTTCCTTGGATCCTTTCGAGGACTTGTCGCACATCCCAGAGTTGGCGGGTTCCACCTACCACGTCGTCGCGGACGAAGCCAATCTGTTGTTCGCGATCATGGAAGGGAGACTCCATGTACACAGCACGGAGGACGGACGCCAAGTCGGTCGCTGCAACCTTGGCAGACTTCTGCGAGACCCAGCCCAGATGTTTGTCTCGCGTGATGGCCGACGCTTGTTGATTTGTCCGGACAATTGGCAAAAGAAGCCACTTCTGCTGGACTTCGATTGGTCGGAAGTCGCGGGAGCCGCCGCCTCGAACCCCTCGGCCTCGCATGAGTGACCCATTAACTTCACCGCCGACAGGCCCCGTTCCAAAATCGACCTCAATGGGATGTTGGATCGTGGGCGGCTGCGCCGCGGTTAGCGCGGCGTTTGGGTTCGGGCTGATCCTTGTGCTGGCCGTGGTATGGATCAGCGCCGCGCCGGCGAAGCGATCCGCGGACGCGCCCATGGCCCCCGACATCGCCGGCGGCGTGGACGCGACCATCGAGCCTCCGACCACATCCGTCATTCCCACCTCGCCTGGGCCGTCCGAGAACGTGCCGGAGGTGGTTGAAGTCCCGTATGCGATGCCAACGGATCTCCCCGCCATTTCCAACACGCCACGGGCGGGCGAACCGTGGCGGTATCGCTACTCGCACTGGGTCGGTCCCGTCGCCGGCGAAAAGGATTATCGATTCGGACGCCTGGAAGTGGCTCGAGCCGACGACTCCCTGGTACCGGCGCGGGCGTCCGAGTGCGAGGAGTTCTCGCAGGCGCTGCGATCACCCGCTCATACGACGCTTTCCTACCGCGATTCGGCATATGGGTTCCCGATCGGTGAGTGGGCGTCGGTGCCCACGGTCACCGACGAAGGCGCGGTGATCGTCCACGAAAATGGCCTCCCCCTCGTCGCCCAGTCGGCTCATGTCGGGACGATCCTTCCCTTTCAGTTGGTTGAACTCCTGTTCCTGCCGCTTGGACAACTCGATCCCGAGCAGCGGCGCGAAACGTCCTACACGCTGCGAGGCCGAATCCCAACTCGCACCATCCACTCCGCCTCGGAGTTGATCGCGGCGGGACAAACAGAGAGAGAGCTCACGTCGCTGTCCGATTTCTGGCAGTCTCAGTATTGGTCCGAACAACAAATCATCGATCTGCGGCTCGCCGGACAAGAGGTCGCCTTGGTGAGAAGGATCCGGATCGATCCCGAATCGGTCGATTCCGATTTCGCGATGCTCAAGATCGATATCCAGTCGGAGTACACATCGGAAGGGCGAGTCCTCTGCAAGGCGAACGGAACGGGAAGGGTGCTGTTTGATCGCCAGCAAGGTCGCGTGCTGATGCTGTGCTTCCTCGGCGGACTGGAACAACGGCTCGAATCGGGCGAGCCACGCAACGAGCTATACAGGATCGCCATGGCCCAGGAAGAGCCGCTCACGCGGGAGCAAGCCTCTCACTGGAAGCTCCGTCGTACGGAACGATCCTATCGACCGGACACTTCCAATTCGGCGACCTTGCAAGGCATCGAGTTCTTGGGCGGTTCGTCGCATACCGGGGCGTACGAGATGTCTCCCGATGGCCGTTGGCTAACGTGCCAGTTGTGCAATGGCACGATGTTGGTCGACCTGGATCAACCTGGCCTGGTACCGGTCGCGTTTTGGACGGGAGGCGAGAAACGCTGCTACTGGGACGCCTCGAGTCGCGCGTTCGCCCGTTGGGATCCGGCCAACTTGGAGCATGGCGATCCCTGGCTCGAGATCTTCGAGCAAGACGACTCGGGCAACTGGCCGGCGATTCCCAAACGGATTCCGTATTCGAGCGACGAGCCGCCGACTCGAACGACCTTTGATCTCACGGCGGGTCTAGCGGTGATCTTTGGCCAACGACAACTGGAGTGCATCGATCTCGAATCGGGAGCATCTCGGTGGCGACGCGGCGTGCCCACCAACGGCCAGCCGATGAGCATCGTGTGGAGCGGCGACGATTTCAAGTTGCTCTATCGTTCGGCCCTTTATTTGTGTCACTCGAATCAAGGCCGGATGGAGATCGTGACGGAGTTCGAGGATGCCGACACAAATTCCGCACAGTACTTCTGGAACGATCGCTTCGCCGACGAAGGGACGGTTGTGTGGCGAGTCCACGGCAGTACCGTCTTCAAGATCGATGCCGAAACCGGTGCCGAACTCTTGCGATACACCGCACCCTCGGGAGCCCTTTTTCAGGGCTTTAGTCCAGACGGCTCGTGGGTCGTTTCCGTGAACATCCGGGATGTTAGGTTCTTTGACCCGGCGGACGACAAGACTCACCTCGTGATCGGCGGGACGAGCGTGTCCTCGGGATCGCATATCCGCTTCTCGCGCGGCGGTCACCGCGTGCTCATGACGACGTACGACGATAATCCGAGTTCCGCCACGGTACTTACACTCCAAGATCTTCCATAGCGCTGTCGAGAAACCGCATGAATCGTCCTCGCCCAACGACCTGGAATCCACCCCCAAAGTCATCACCTCATCGAAATGACCCATCTCGGTCGTCGAGCACGATGGTGACGCTCTTGCTCGTTGGTTTCGTGGGGCTCGGTGTCGTCGTTCTGGGCTGTGCCGGGATCATTGGCGCGGTGATCTACGTGGGTTCACAGGAGGTGGAAATCGCATCGAGCGATATCGACACCGGTTCGTCGGTCTTCGGCTCGACGGGGTTCGACGACAGCGGAAGCGACCGTCAAGCCGGCGCTCAAAACAGCATGACCATCGAACTCCCGGAGATTCCTCGGTTAACCGAGCCTCCACGGCAAAACTACAGCGATGTCCCGGAGGATCTGTACATACCGTGGTCCTACCCAGCCGGACCTCGGCTTCCCGGTCGCGACATGATCATCACGCGGGAGTTCAAGTCCTCGGTTCCTTATTGGACAGAGATTGACACCAGGTACGTTGAACCGGGACGGAATGCCGCGCCGGACTACATCCGAGTCTTGTCCGTGGTCGACCCCGATTTGGCCGATTGTCTGACGGCGCTTCCCAACCCCGATCGCTCCAAGCTGAATGTGACCGCTAAACGCAATCGAGACATGATCGCCGCTTGGTTCGAAGCGCGTCGAACCGGAGTTGGCTCACTCCCCACCGCCGAGCAATTGCGTTCCTTCGACGTCTTGTTCGAGCGTCTTGGCGCCGTCCAAGAACGCAAGACCGACTGCGATTTTCAGTTGGTCGAGGACCGCATCAGCACCCAGGCCCACGTATCCGCCGCCATCACGCTGCAGATGCTTCTGATACTCCGAGGTGAGTTTCTGGGAGACCAACTGCCGATCGTCCAGATGATTGACGAATACAGCATCACTTTGCGTTACCTGCGCGATTGCAATTGGGGAGGCTACCAGACCGCCGTTCAACTGTTGAACTGTGAACTCAACCTCCACGAGTTCTATGTGCCCAAGCTCTGGTGTGGTCGCTCGACCACCGCGGAACTCCGGTTACTCAAGGACATCGTCATGGCGCATGACAAGGCGCACGACATCAAGAGGTTCAACGAACATCTTTATGTCGAAACGTGGAATTTCCGGTTCCTGCTCGAGCACGCGCGCGACGGAGATCCCGAGGGCATCGCGCGGTCGCTGCTGTTGTCCGGGGAGAACATGTCCGATCCGCGTACCTTGCCGCGAACCGAGCTAGTTCTAAGGACCTTCGCCCAGTACGGAGACGACGAGGTTCGCGAAGCGGCGATGCTGTTTGATGGCGTGACTCACGCCGCGACCTTTAGCCGCGAAGCCAAGTGGGAAGAATCGACCCTGGTCGTCCAAAGGGATTTCTACGTGGGGTTGCGACAAGCCACGGACGACTTGATCGTCTCGGGCGCCATCACCGCGGAGACCGCTCCGGAGGCCGCGATCCTGGCCTACGTCGACAACCTGGATGAACTCCATGCGATCTACATGAAGGCCTTCGCCTTCCGTCGCATCGTCTATATCCAGTCCCACATCTTCGCCAATTATAAGAGCTCGGGAAATCTCCCCGAGCGTGTGCAAGAGACCGTCATGGGCCTCAACGATCCGTACACGAGCCAGCCCTTTCTGCTCGCGACGGTCAATGGACATCCGGTCGTTTACTCGGTCGGCCCCAACCTGAAGGACGAAGGTGCTTGGAGTAAGGCCGAAGGACCCTGGGGCGAGTCGGGTGATCTCTTCTTGGAGGACACCTCGCGACCGTTCCCTTGGCCCGAGCCCTAGGCACCGCGCGTCCCGCCCAGGGCGTGGTTTCAATCGTTGAGTCCTCATCTCCGGAAGCAGGTTCGCCATGGGCAGTTCGTGGACCCCGCCCCCCGTGTCGCCAGAACCTCGGTCAAGCGGACGATCGAATCGGCTCGGTTGCTGGCTTGTGAGCGGCTGCGCCGTGATGGGCGGAGGACTCCTTGTGACCTCGCTTCTTATTGGTTTCGTGCTGTGGCGAAGTCAAGCCAAGCCAGTGGCGCGCGAGGTCGCGCGCGAACGTACTGAAGGGAGCAATCCCACGCCGCCTCCTTTGGTCACGTCACCTTGGAGCAACCCGCGGTCGTCGACTCCAGCGACCAACGATATCGAAGCGACAGCTGCTCAAGGCATCACCCAGCAACTTCAAAACGAGGTGCCGGAAAAAGTCACCACTGCCGGCGCGAACCGTCTCGAGCTCGAGCTCCCCACGGGCCTCCAACCGATTTCCATGACGCCCGCCGAGAATGAGGTTTGGAACTATCGGTATAGCGTCCAACTTCAGGTGGAAGGTGGAACGGGCCGTATTCGAAGGGACCAACGGATTGGGTCGCTTGCGATCGCACGAGCGGCCGATTCGACGGTTTCGGAATTCGTGCGGAACCACTCTGAATTCAAGTCGGCTCTCGAGACGCCAGGTCACGTCACGCTTTCCTTTGTTGACTCGAGTTATCGCGCCGGTGAGGGTGACTGGGGTCAAGGCTGGACACCAAAACAAGAGGGAACGGTCGTTGTTCTCGAGAACGGCGTGCCCCTCGTCGCCGATCGCACCCACGCCGGCACGATGCCAGTAGTCCCACCCGTCGAGTTGTTATTCATGCCGATGGGCGACTTTCTTGAGAACGGGCGTGAGAGCATCTCCTACCCCATTCGCGGTCGCCATCCTGTACGACCCAGAACTTCGATCGCGGGGACTTATCGCAACGAATCTCAAAAGGAGCTGTTTCCAAAACTCTGGTTTTCCCGGTATTGGCCCGCCAGTGAGCGCCTCGAAGAAGAGGCGGTCGAAGCCGTGAGAACCTACCGATTCTCTCCTCGAACGATGGACGATGATTTCGCGTCGATCGATTTCTTGATCTCCTACGACTATCCATCTCGCAGCAACCCGATCTGCCATTCGACGGCGGCGGGCCGGTTGCTGCTCGATAGACGCCAAGGCCGCATCTTGAAACTCAATTTCGTTGGGAGTATGAGCCTGCGCGACGAACTGGGGCGAGTGTCGAGTGGTTCTTACTTCGTCTCCTTGGCTCAGGTGGAGCCGCTGAGTTCCACGCAGGTTGCGCGATGGGGCATGGAACAGGAGGAAATCCCGACGGACAAAATTACCGCGAATCCAGCGATACTCGAGCATGCCGTGATAATCGACTCTTCGCATTTCTCTCGGTATTACCGCATGTCTCCGGACGGCCGCTGGCTGACGGCCCAGGCTTGGTGTGGAACGTTGCTGGTCGATCTCGACACTTCTGATTTGAGCGCCGCCGGATTTTGGATTGGTGGAGACAAACGCTGCTATTGGGATGCTTCCAGTACCGCCTTCGCGCGTTGTTGCCCGCCGACTTGGGAGGAAAAGGATTATGTGTTCGAGATCTTCCAACAGGATGAGCAAGGAAACTGGCCCGTCACTCCCATACGCATCCCGTACTCAACGGAGAACCCCGACTTTCGATTTGCCTTCGATTTGGTAGCCAATCGTCTGGTCGTGTTGGGAAGTAAGGAGTTTGAGTGTTTTGATCTGTCGACACGCCGTTCGCTGTGGCGACGAACGGCACCGTCCAACACAATTCCGACCAGCATTCATTGGTCCGGAGATCAGGAAATCAAACTCCATCATGGAAACAGACTCATTCGTTTGGGACTCGAGCAGGGCGAAACACTCTCGGACTTTCCACTCAACGTTTCCGCCCCGCGATCCTGGCCGGAACCAGATTGGGCCAATCGATTCTGTGACGACGGTGCGATCCTTTGGATCATTGACGCCAAGACCGTCATTAAGATCGACACGAGTACGGGTGAGGAACTCGAGCGACATGATCTTGCAAGTGACTTGGAACGGTTTGGCGTTGGTCCCAGAAGCGACTGGGTCTTGCAGCGAACCAACGACACCTACATCGTCTCCGATCCCAACGACGAAATGCCCTGGCTCACGATCGAAGGCCTAGTCTGGAATCGAGGCAGGGCGACTTGGTTTTCAGACGACGGTAGCCGGATCCTGCTTGACAGTAGCGAAGGTGGATGGGAATCGTCGTTACTCCTGAAACTCAAGCCCGTTGATTGATCGGTTCGAGTCCGATGGGGCAGGGGGCGCTCGGCGAGTCGCCAATCACCCTGTGGAGCGCCTCGGCACTCGAGTCGCTACCGTGGCTCGGCCCACGCCGCCATGGGCCCACCGGTCTCACGTTTTCCATTCGTGAAGAGAGCAAACCATGGGTGAGTCTTGGACTCCACCTCCCATCGCGCCATCGGTCTCCTCGCCAACCCGATCAACGTCGATCGGATGTTGCGCTTTCATGGATGGCGCGAAGCGGAAGTGTTGGTGGCGTAACGAGTTGATGGCTTTTTCGAGAAGTCGAAGAATCCCTCGCTCACGCTTCGGGTTTCCTTTGGTTTTCCACGCTTTTGAAATGGTCGACTGGTGCAAAGCGTGAGAAGCGCGACATCAAAATACGAGCCACGATGAATTCGAGGGCATCGTTCGTGGAAGGAGCGTTTGAATCTCGCGCCCCTGATTCACCAAAATTCGGAGTGAACCTGTCGAGGCGCCCGTATACCATGACGCCTTGCACGAGAAACGTCCTGATCCAAAAGGAGTTTCGCATCGGTGACCAGCGTATTCCGATCGGCCAGTCCTGACTAACTGACTTGTGGTATGCTACTCGCCGCCAAGGTATCGACTGGTGTGAAGATAGCGGTGTCAGTGCTCAAACATCTCGTTTCAAGTAACCATGCGCAAGGGCCCCCCAGTGAACGATCCACAATCGGACAACCCATTTGCTAATACCTCGCCCGCGTCGGAGCCCAAGTCCGCGTCCTCGGGAGGCAGTCGTCCGACCGCTTCCGCGCTGGACGCGGTGATCCCCACGAATCCGCTGGCCGCGTTCTCGTGCTACACGGGAATTATTGGCCTGATCTTCTGCCCACTCGGCGCATGCCTTGGACCTTTGGCGTTGGTCTTGGCTTTCCTTTCCGTCAAGACGTGGAAGGTGAAGGAGTCCTCGCTGGGATCGACGACGAGCACCATTCGGTTGGTCATTGGTATCGTGACCGGCGTGCTTGCGACCATCATTGGTCTCCTCATCGTCGGTACCTATCTCGTGGGTGCTTTCCGAGAAGTGTGATCCGTACCGGATCGCGGGACCTCAGCTTTTCATGTGGCCTTCCGGGTTCGCTTTCCGCGGCCCGTGAAAGCCGCTCGGTGAGCCTTCGTACCCAGCCGCGACGAGCGGCCGACTTGTTTCATTCCCTTCTCGTATGAGGAGAGTCAATCGCACAAGCTCGCGTGACTCAGGTTAATGTCGCGCAGGTGAATGATGAGTTGTCGGGGGCGCATTGGAAGCACTGCCTCCCACACGAGGTGAGGCGTGTGGCAATCTTGGATCGGTTGATTCGCCCATGCCCCGAGAGATTAATCGAATGTCGTCAGAACCCAACCCACACGAGCCCGACGAGGAAGCGACTCGATTAGCTTCGCTCGACGACACGTTGGTGCGTTTACGTTCGGCATTCGTCGATGCTTGGCGTTCTGGACGTGCGGCAAGCATCGAGGAGGTTTTGGCTGGAGCACCGCACCTGCCTCGCGCCGAACTGCTGCGAGGATTGCTCAGCGACGAGCTGCGGTTGCAACGAGCCGCTGGGGACTCGCCGTCGTTGGAGGTATATCGCGGTCGATTTCCAGACGACTTCGACACCATTCGACAGGCCTTCTCGATCGTCGAGGACCAATCGACGGATACGGGTGACGACCCAACGCTCGAACTTAAGAACGCCTCGCTCGAAGCGACTCAACGGTCGGATCCGACGGTCGAGCATCCCGATCCGGCGCTCGAATTCGCCGACCGCTATCGCAAGATTCGCACGCTGGGCGAAGGAGCTTTCGGTACCGTTTGGTTGGCGGAGGATCTGGAGCTCCAACGCCAGGTCGCCATCAAGGAACCGCGCAGCGGGCGATTGCGAGACGCCTCCGAGATCGCATCCTATCTGGCCGAGGCCCGCATACTCGCCAGTCTCGACCATCCGCACATCGTGCCGGTCTACGATGTCGGTCGCACGCCGGAAGGGTCGTGCTTCGTTGTTTCGAAGCTGGTCGATGGTTGCGACTTGGCGACCTATCGAGAACAACAAGCCATCACGGCCGACGAGGCCGCTCGTCTAATCGCCCCGGTCGCGGAAGCCTTGCAGCACACGCACAACCGTGGACTCATTCATCGCGATATCAAGCCGGCCAACATCCTCCTGGATCGGCAGGGTCGTCCTTACGTCACCGACTTTGGACTCGCCCTCAAGGAAGAGGACTTCGGTCACCAATCGGGGATCGCGGGAACTCCTTCCTACATGAGTCCGGAACAGGCTCGCGGTGAATGGCACTTGATCGATGGCCGCAGCGATGTCTTTAGTCTGGGAGTGGTTCTCTATGAACTCCTGACCGGACAGCGTCCCTTTCAGGCTCGCGACTTGATGAGCCTCATTCGCGAGATCACCACGGTCCCGCCTCGACCTCCCCGCGAACAAAATCCCGACACGCCTCCTGAACTGGAACGCATTTGCCTCAAGGCATTGGCCAAGCGCGCGGCGGAACGCTACGCGTCGGCGGCGGATTTCGCTCACGACCTGCGACATTGGCGCGAGCTGGGCGAGGCCGCCGAGTCACTCGCCGACACGCGCGTCGTTCCCAAGGGACTCCGCTCGTTCGATGCATCCGATCAGGACTTCTTTCTCTCGATCCTGCCGGGACCTCGCGATCGAGAAGGTCTGCCGGAATCCATTCGGTTCTGGAAATCTCGAATCGAGCAATCGGACCAATTGGAGAGTTTTCGAATTGGGCTGGTTTATGGTCCCAGCGGCTGTGGCAAGTCCTCGTTAATGAAGGCCGGGCTCCTGCCACGTCTCGGGCCCCGAGTCGCCACGGTGTTCGTCGAGGCCACGTCGGATCAAACCGAGGCGCACCTGTGCCGGGTGCTCCACCGAGGCTGCGAAGGACTCGCCACCTCCGCGTCGCTAACCGAATTATTGGCCTCGATTCGACGCGGACGCGGCATCCCAGCGGGTCACAAACTGCTGCTGGTCATCGATCAGTTCGAGCAGTGGCTGCATGGGCACGGCTCAAGGTCAAACACGGAACTCGCCAACGCGCTTCGGCAATGCGACGGGGCCCGCATCCAAACGATCTTGCTCGTCCGCGACGACTTCTGGGTGCCCGCCAGTCGATTCATGCAGGAACTCGAGGAGCGAGTCGTCGAAGCTCACAATGCGGCGCTCGTCGATCTATTCGATTTGCCTCATGCTCGACATGTACTGGCCGAGTTTGGTCGGGCCCATGGGCAATTGCCCGCATCCCCCTCGGTTCTGAACGCGAGCCAAGAGGCCTTCCTCGTCGAGGCGGTCGAGTCACTCGCCGACGACGGACGAGTGATCTGCGTCAGGCTGGCGCTGTTCGCCGAAATGATGAAGAGCCGTCCTTGGACACCGTCCACGCTGCGTCAATTTGGGGGCGAGGCGGGCGTTGGCTCGACATTTCTCGAAGAGACTTTTAGCGGTCCCGCGGCGCCTCCGCGCCACCGCCAGCACGAACCAGCCGTACGCAAGGTCCTCCAAGCGCTGCTGCCGAGCGCCGGGACCAACATCAAGGGACACATGCGTCCGCGGCAAGAACTGTTGCAAGTATCGGGCTACGCGACGCAGCCCGAGCGATTCCACGAATTGCTCCGCATTCTCGACAACGACTTGCGGCTGATCACTCCGGCTGGACAAACGACTGAAGCGGATGGACTCGGTGCTGCGGACGCGGAAGAGCCCCAGTGGCAGCTGACTCATGACTACCTGGTCCCGGCGCTCCGTGATTGGCTCTCGAGACGACAACTGGAAACGAAGCAAGGGCGAGCCGAGTTGCGACTGGAAGAACGAGCCGCGACTTGGAATACGAAACCGGAGAATCGTCAGCTCCCATCGCTGTGGGAGTATCTGAGCATTCGTCGCTTTACCGATGCACGTCGATGGACCACGCGGCAGACTCGCATGATGCGGCGGGCGACTCGAGTGCATGCGGGTCGCCTGGCGATCCTCTCTTTGCTGCTCGTGACCGTGATCTCGATCGGGGCTTTTGTTCGAGCCGACTTCCAACGACGGCAACAAGGGACGCGTGTCGAAGGCTTGGTCGGTGAGCTTGCCAACGCCGCGCCCGAGCAGTTGGGCTTGATCATCGAGAAACTGAACGACGATACGGCTCTGTCGGACCGCTATCTCCAACCTCTCTTGAGTGACGAATCAAACGACGCGGAATCCGATCGCGCTCGGCTCCATGCACGAATGGCCCGAGTCTCGCGCGACTCGAGCTTGGTCGAGCCGTTGATCGAGGTCGCCATGTCGGGGCCGTGGACGTACGTCGTGCCCATTCGCGCCCAGCTCCAAGCACAACCGGGCCCAGCGAGGCAAGCTCTGCTGGATATCCTCCGGTCCGACGAGGAAACGGACGAACGAAGGTTTCGCGCGGCCCTCTTGTTGGCCAACTGGGGCGAGTCGAAGGAGCCTATCGCTTGGAAAGAATCCGATTGGCCGATGATCGCCGAACAACTGATCACGGTGAATCCCGAGTTTCAACCCATTCTGCGAGCGGCACTCGACGATCTGTCCCCGTCTCTCGTTCCCGAGCTAAGTCGATTGTATGTCGACGCTCGGTTGTCGCCGACACAAAGACTAAGTGCCGCGAGCGCGTTGGCCGATTACTCCGCGGAGGATCTCGAACGCCTGGCCGACCTGCTCGTGAAATCGACGCCCGAACAGTTCGCGGTGCTCCTTCCTGTCATCGAACGGTTCGATCGTGTTCGAGTGGTATCCGAGCTGTCTGCGCGTGCCGCGACGATTCCGCCCGACGAGCTCGGGAGTTTCGAACGGATCGCTTGGGGCCGTGAGCGTGCGCTGGCGGGCATCGCGCTTGCGCGGCTGGGAGCCACCGACCAATTGGGGCAGACCTTCGCTATGAAGGACGACCCCGAGGCGATCACTCAGTTTGTTTTCGCCTGCCGTCCCAATCGAGTCTCGGTCGATGTGTTGCTCGATGGCTTGGATCATATGACGGCGGCTCCGACGGGCGAGTTTCCGGCCGTGGCGCGTCATGCGTTGCTCATGGCGATCGGTGAGTACCCCAAGGATCAGATTCCGGCCGCGAGGCTGGAGAGACTCGTGAGCACTTTGGCGAATTGGTACCGCGAGGATCCGAGCTCTGGCATTCACGGAGCGGCGGGTTGGTTACTGCGGCAATGGGGCGAGGACGCGATCGTGCAGGAGGTGGACGAGACACCTATCGATTACTCGCCCGACCGCGAATGGTTTGTCATCGAAGTGCCATTGCCGGAGGCGAATCGAGCCGAGGCGGAGGAGCTCGCCGGCCCTGGGGCGGGACCGAGTTCCTTGTATCTCACCTTCGTGGTGTTTCCCGCCGGTACTTATGAAATCAGCTCCTTGCCCGACGATCCTGAACGACTGGCGGACGAGGCCCGACACCAGGTCACGATTACCCGTCCCTTCGCTCTGCTGAATCGCGAGTTGATGTTCAAGGAAGTGATCTGGATCTGGCCAATCTACGCGGAGTTCATGAAACAAAGCGATGCCCAGCCAGAAGACGCGGCCTGGGGTTTTGTTTGGTACGAAGTGGCTCAGCTCAGTCGGGCCTTCAATCTGCTTCGCGGATTACCGGTCGAGCAACATCCATTCGCGGATCCCGATTCGCTTTCGATGGTGCGATACCCGCGAGAACAAGCGTCCCATGTCGATTGGGCTCCGCGTAACTGGCCTATGGACCCAAGCCGTTTGGGCCTACGCATCCCTACCGAGTCCGAATGGGAGATCGGCGCGCGCGGAGAAGTTCGCACCGCGTATTGCTTTGGTGGTGACGTCGGATTCACCAACCACTACGCATGGAACGTGAATAATGGTGAGCGGCGCATTCATCGTCCCGGCGAACTGCGACCGACGTTGCGCGGGCTATTCGATGTCCATGGCAATCTCTCGGAATGGGTCTTCGATCGTTACGATCTCCTGACCGAGTCTCCCCGAGTCGATCCGATGGGGGCGAACCAGGGGACTCATCGCCTTATGCGAGGCGGGCACTATCTGAACACTCCTGCCACCATGCGCCTCGCGGTTCGTTCGAAACATGAAGCCGCGATGCGCGGAACCTTCTTCGGAGCGCGACTCGCCATGACGTTACCCTCCGTGGAGGACAATGCGTCAGCGGACAGTGCTTCGGAGGACAGTGCGTCGGAGGATGAAGCTTCCGCCTCCGAATAACCCTTCCTTTAGCCCTCGTCCGCAGTGAGGTTCTCGCCTTGGCAACGACACGACGATTCTTCTTCGACGACGGCTCTTCGCGCAAGCAATGGCGGCTCACCGTCAAGGGCAAGACGCATACGGTCGCCTACGGGCGCATCGGCCAGGCCACGCGGGAGACTCAAAAGTCGTTTGCTTCTCCCAGCGCCGCCAAGGCGGCGGCCGACAAACTGATCGCGACCAAGCAACGCGACGGCTATATCGAGGTTCGGCCGGAGCAATTGGAGATTACGAATCGTAAGGGTGGTCGCAAGGCGACTGAAGGACAGATCGAGCTGCTCGAGCAGCGGCTAGGGTGTGAGCTACCAGCCGAGTACCGCGATTTCTTGTCGCGTCAAAATGGAGGAAGGCCCAATCCCAACTTCGTGACGATGCGTGGAGTGCCTCTGATCGAGAACGCTGGGGTGGGAGATCTCTTCCATCTGCAACCCACCAAGCCCGCCGCCTCGGAGTTGACCTATGAGCTGGAACATGCCGCGCGGTTACTCCCACCAGGGCACTTGCCCATTGCCGGCGATTCCGACCTGTATTCGCTGTCGTTATCGACAAAGACTCGGGGGGCGGTTTATTGGTGGTTTCATGAAACTGAGGACGTTGACGACGAGGGACGCTTCCTCGAGTCGGCCGGCTATCTCCTGGCGGGTTCCTTCGACGAGTTCCTGACAAGGATCGCGATTTCACTCGACTCCGCTGATGAAGAGCTCGCATCGCCCGACGGGAGTCGCGGTCGTGGCGTGGGCTCCCGCCCGACCATCAGGACGCTCTTCAAGCTCTTGAAGCACACGCATACGCCAACCAAGGTCAAGGAGATCGAACAGGTCGTCTCCCAACTCAAGCCCCTGGACGCCGTCCAAGATGGCGAATGGCCGTTTATCAACATCAGCGAACCCAAGCTATTGAGTTGCTTGTTGAAAGCGGGTCTGAACCCGGAGATCCGCGATACGGATCGGCAAACACTGCTCTGGCAATCCGCTTCGAGCGTGCCTTGCATTGAACTGCTGCTTCCCCTCGGTGTCGATCTCGAACGCCGGAGTGGTAGTGAGGCGGAGACGGCTCTGATGCGCGCGATCTTCCTCGAGGCGATCCCCGCCGTGCGGCGACTAATCAAGGCGGGCGCGAATCCCACCGTGCGTCTCCCTTCGTACACCAGTAGCGTCGTGAAACGAAATCGAGAACTCGGCAAGGTACTTGAGCAAGCTCGAGTCGCCTGGAATAAGAAGCCTAAACCGCGGCCTGCACGCCAAGCGAACGAAGGGACGGTGACGACGGCCAAGCCCAAGAACAAGCCATCGCTGACCAAGCTGCTGCGCCTCATGAAGTGCGACTTCCTACCTGAGTCCGATGAAGGTCAGGACGAGGTGATCGCCATGATCCTCGCGCTCGGTGACCTGAGCGAGATCCAGGATGGTCAGTGGCCGATTATCGATCGCTTTGAGAATCCCACACTGCTTCAACATCTGCTCGAGGCCAAGCTCAATCCCAATTTGCGGGATAAGCGAGGCCGCCCCTTGTTGAATCAGTGCGTCGGACATCCGGCCTGCATCGACCTGCTCGTGAAGTTTGGCGCTGATGTGGAAGCGACAGACGACAATGGAGAGACTCCGTTCATGCAGGCCAGCTATCGAGGGGATGAGGATTGCATGGGTCGTTTGCTCGACGCTGGCGCCGATCCGACCCGCGAGTTCACCGGCATGGCCAAGGTGCTGCTCAATATGGATGAGGAAATGCAGGAGTTCGTGGAAGCGGCACGCAAGAAGTGGCTCCGCCGCAAGAAACGCTGAACTCCGTACTTGATCCGCGGAGACTCCCTAGAAGTCGGTCGACGGGATGAGTCGACCCAGCGAGAGGTGATCTTGTGCGTACTATGAATGACGTGTCTCGGCCACGAAAGATGGCCGTTGATCTAGGGGCCGCGCGAGTCGTCTTGATGTCGTGTGGGATCGCCCTGGCGTGGCTGATGCTCGCGATCACGGTCCGCGCCGACTCGCCGCCCAACGTGATCGTGATCATGACGGACGATCAGGGTTATGGTGAGTTCTCGTGCCATGGCAACCCGTTGGTCGAGACTCCGAATATCGATCGCCTTGCCTCTCAGGCGATGCGTTTTACCGATTTCCATGTGTCCCCGATGTGCACGCCCACGCGCGGGCAGCTCATGACCGGCCTCGATGCGTTTCGCAACGGAGCGACCAACGTGAGTAGCGGTCGGACTCTCTTGCGGCCCGAGCTCAAGACGATGGCGAACGTGTTTCGCGATGCCGGCTATCGCACGGGGATCTTTGGCAAATGGCATCTGGGAGACAACTATCCGTTCCGCCCCGAGGACCGAGGCTTCGACGAGACGCTCTGGTTTCCCTCGTCGCATATCAACAGCTGTCCGGATTGGTGGGACAACGACTACTTCGACGACACGCTCATCCACAATTCGCGGCGCGAGGTTTTTCCCGGCTACTGCACCGACGTCTTCTTCAATCAAGCCCAACGTTGGATCGCCGAAGGTCCGTCGAACCAACCCTTCTTCGCCTACATTCCCCTCAACTCGGCTCATTGGCCTTGGTTCGTGCCCGACCACTATCGCGAACCCATTCGTCGATCCTTGGCCGAGCATCCGGAGCTGATGGAGTCCTTGAATGAGCAACGACGAAACAACTTGATCAGCTTTCTCGCGATGGGAGCCAACATCGATGAGAACGTGGGTCGACTCGACGAGTTCCTCCGCGACCAGCGACTCTTCGACAATACGATCGTGGTGTTTCTCACCGACAACGGCAGCACGATGGGCCCCGACTATTTCAACGCGGGGATGCGAGGCTCGAAAACGACGTTGTGGGAAGGCGGCCATCGCGTTCCTTGTTTCATTCGCTGGCCCGCGTCGTTGACCGAGCCGCGTGATGTAACGGAACTGACTCATGTGCAAGACCTGCTCCCCACGCTCGCCGAACTCGCGGGAGCCCAAGAGCGGATTCCCAGCGAACTCGATGGCATGAGCCTGGCTCGACTATTGCGTGATCCGCGAACCGAGCTTCCTGATCGCAAGCTCGTGATCAACTACAGCCGCATGCCCAGCTTTCGCGTTACCTACACCGATGGCAACCCGGCGGTCCCGTGTCGCGAGGGAGCCTGCGTGATGTGGCGGCATTGGCGGCTGCTTGAGGATCGAGAGTTGTACGATCTGCGAACCGATCCCCACCAGGACCGCGATGTCGCGGCGGAGCATCCCGAGGTGGTGCTTCAGATGCGAGCCCACTTGGATCAATGGTGGGCCGAAGTGGAAGAGCGGGTTTCGATTCCGCAACGCGTGGTCATTGGTCACACCGCAGAGAACCCAATGATGCTCTCCGCCTGCGAGTGGCTGGATGTCTTCGTCGATCAACAGGTTCAAATTCGGCGTGGAGTGAGAAGCAATGGAGCCTGGCATTTGACGGTGGCGGAGGCGGGCGAGTACGAGTTTGAACTGCGGCGGTGGCCTCGAGAAAGCGGCCTGCGGCTGACCGACGCGATCGACCGCACGGAAGTCACCGATGGCGTCTACGTCGCTGGAAACGCACTGCCGATCGCGGCGGCACGACTCCGCATCGAAGACCAATTCGATGACACCGCGACGCCCGACGACGCAGGCGAGTCGGTTCGCTTCGTCGCGCGACTCACCCCAGGAGACATCGAACTCCAAAGCTGGATGCTCGATGAGGAGGGCCAAGCGCTTTGCGGCGCTTACTATATCCACGTGCGACGACGATGAAACGAACGGCCGTCGCCGATGTTGTGTCGTCTCAGCGGGCGTCGAAACCGATCGTTGCAACGCGCCCCATCCATCGTGTTTGGCCGATCGCCCATGACCGTGCGGCGTTGAATTAAATCGGAAATCCCCCTCGTTCGGCCACCCGCTCACTCCTTGGCTAGGCGGCGCCGTCGCACGCTGATGTGGCGGATCCGAGGGCGGTTCGAGTCGCGAGATTCTTGGAAGAAAAGTAGTGACACCCGGTCATCGGCGGCAACGGAGTGTTCGTGAGCTTTTCCACGGAACCCATGACGAACGATGAATCAACGCTGATTCGCCAGGCCTTGGCTGGTTCGCGCGAGGCGTTTGGGGAGTTGGTGCGTTCGCACCACGCGGCGGTCCGCTGGCAATTGGCCCGAGTCATTCAGGACCTTGCGACGGTCGACGACTTGGCTCAGGAGGTCTTTCTCGAGGCCTACGAACGACTCGATTCCTTCCAAGGCTCGGGCTCCCTCCGCGGATGGTTGGGCGGGATCGCTCGCAACAAGGCGAAGGAATTCGTGCGGAACGACACGCGCCGTAAGGCCCGGGAACAAGGAACCATGGCCCGACAGTTGGCTCAGTGGAGACTCGATCAACTCGAGTCCCGCCCCGAGGAGGCCGAGGAATTCGAGCTCCTCTCCCGGGCGCTCAAGGGGTGCATCGCCGCCTTGGCTCCCAGGAGCCGGCAGCTTGTCGAGGCTCACTATTTCGAGGCCAGCTCCCTGGAGTCACTCGGTCGACAGCAAGGACGCTCGGGCGGCTCGATTCGCATGATGCTCTTTCGTATTCGCAAAGCGTTGGCCGAATG
Source organism: Planctomycetales bacterium (assembly GCA_020426595.1). Taxonomy (GTDB): domain Bacteria; phylum Planctomycetota; class Planctomycetia; order Pirellulales; family Pirellulaceae; genus UBA11682. Next base: position 8,475 of record JAGQPS010000023.1, on the reverse strand, counting down.
CGTCCGCAGCCAACTTCCCGAGGAGGGCTGATTCCCATGGATGCTAGGCAAGCCACCGACCTGATGTCGCGCGTCGCGATGGGAGAACCGCTGTCGCCCCTCGAGGATCAAAGTCTCGAGCGGTGGCTCAGCGAACATCCTCGACTACGCGAGACGTTGGTCGAGAACGTGCTGATCGACATGGCTCTGCGAAGCATGCGTCGTGATGAAGCCGACGATTTAGCCTTCGTCGAACAAACGCTGCGTCGCGTGGAATTGCTCGCGACCGCGGCCCCGCCCGTGTCGCATACGAAGCCTCCCGTTGGACGACTTGGTGGTTCTGTCGACGAGGGACGAAGCACACGAACTCGCGGACGGTCGAACGGGCCATCGAGGTCGAACCGCGCCTCTCGAGAAACGTTGATCGCCATCGCCGCCACGGTTCTGGTGGTCGTAGGCATCGGTGGCCTCGTCTGGTTGGGCCTCGTTAGCATGCGTTCCGTTCAGCAAGATTCGATCGTGGTGGAAGACGCCCCACGTCCGTCTTTCGATCCACGCCTGAATGAATCGTTGACGCCTGTCGGCTTTGCCTCGGTCATTCGCAATGAAGGAGCCTCGTGGTCGTCGCCGCTCGAGCCTGGTGACCGACTTGAGAGTGGCGTGTTGCGTTTGACGGAGGGCGAGTCGTGGATTCGGTTCGACAAGGGGACCGATCTTCACGTCGTGGGACCGGCGACACTCGACTTGCGTCAGCCCGACGAGGTGTACTTGTCGCAAGGCGAAGTGCGGGTCGCGGTTCCTCAACCGGCGATCGGCTTTACCGTCGTCACTCCGGTCGGTCGAGTCGTGGACTTGGGAACGGAATTCGATGTCTCGGTCGCGAATTCCGGGCAAACCGAAACTCGAGTTCGCACGGGCAAGGTCGTGTTTCAGCCGCAAATTCCGGGAGAAGCACCGGGAGCGCCGCTCGAACTGACCTCCGGCGATTTCGACCAAGCGATCAGTTCGATTCCCGATTTCTCGGCGCCGGCGTTGCCGATTTCGACCGTGGCGATGGGAAGTCAGGGGCGGTTCATCGGCATGATCAGTTCCGGAGGCCGGACGTTGGAGTTTCAATCGGCCGACGATTTCAATCGGTATCAACAGCAGGTATTGTCGGAGTTCGAAGCGGCTCCGTTCGACTTCGCGCGGACCTGGACTCAGCGGGTGCGCGACTCGGTGATCGCCCGCGCTGGCCCGGATATCACGCCCGGAAACGTGGCGAGTTCCGGCTCACACTCGCGCAGCATTTCGGTCTCGGTGAATGGTCGAGCCGTTTCGATCACCGAGAGTTCCGGGAGCGGCATTTCCGTTCGGTTCCAAGAGCAAGTCGACGGACGGTGGCGCGAAACGACGGTCACGGCGCAAGATCGCGACGAACTGCGCGGCAAGAGTGAACAAGCCTGGCAATTGTATGAGCAGTACTTCGGCGGATCCGAGTAGCGTTTCCGACCCGAGACTCATCAGAGACTCCTCGACGTTCGGAAGAATTCCGCGCAGCCGGAGACTTTTCGAGTGACGCCACCGTCTCGCTGGCAACGTTGGAGTGTGTCACGAACCCTTGTCGAATCAAGGTGCACGTCTTGGCCGATCGCCAAGAATCAACCTCGGTCCTCCCTATCCCTTGAGTTGGACGAATTTGGCAATCGTCGCTCTTGGGCAAGAGGCTAGAAGATGTTGGAAAGGAGCTTTTCCATGTTGCCGTGTCTGGTTTCCATTCGTAACGCCGCGATTGTTTCGGCGATCGCCGTGTGCTCGTGTGCCGCGGAGCCCGTCGTCGCTCAACAGATTCAGAATCAGGGCCAACAGTCGGCGGGTTCGTCCAGCTCGTCATCCAGCGCATCATCATCGGCTCAGGCTTTTGGTGGTGGGAATGCCTTTGGAGGTGGCAACGCCATCGGTGGTGGCAATGCGTTCGGCGGTAACGGGGCCAACATCGGCAACCTGCTGCAAAACCCCGGCCTGTTCAACGGTGCGTTTCCAGGAGGTGCGTTCCCTGGAGCCGCGGCCCAGAACAACGCGACCAGCCGCAGTGTCTCGATCAGCGAGAATGGCAAGACGATCAAGATCACCGAGAATGGTGAAACGGGCATCACGGTCACCGTCACCGAGATCGTGGATGGCGAGGAGGTCAAGGAGACGGTCAACGCGGCCAATCCACAGGAACTGCGCCGCAAGAGCGCCGAGGCGTATCGCCTGTATGAGCGGCATGTGATCAATCGAGAACGAGAACTGCAGCTCATGATCCAGAAGATGCTGAATGAACGTGGCTAGGCGGCCACGTTGCTAGGCCGGCCTAGACCTGAGTATCGACTCGCATACTTCCGGCGGCCTCGATGCGGCGTCCCCAAGGACGAACCGCCCCAAGCGAAGCGATGGCGAACCTGGACGCGAAACACCGCGAAAGGGCTGGCCATCGCTTTCCAGGTTCTTGAACGGGAAATGGCGGTCGATCTTTGTTTCCCAGGGGCCTCGTAATTAGTGTGGTAGGGCTTCGCGCGACGCGCGAAACCACCTGCCATTCGTAATCGAGAACTCCGCCGTGATCCTGTCCCATCGTTCGCGGATCCGTTCCGCACTGCGCCGTTTTATCGCACGCGGCCGCGCCTCGCGCGGGTTCACCTCGCGTCTTGTCCTCCCGACCGCGCTGGCGGGTTTACTGGGCTGCGTCTCCGCGGCTCAGGCACAGCAGAATGGTCAAGTGGTGGCTGGCAGCGCGGCTATTTCTCAAAGTGGCCAGCTGACTCAGATTCAACAGCACTCGCAGCGGGCGGTGATCAACTGGCAATCGTTCTCGATCCCCGCCGGGAACACGGTTCGCTTCGACCAACCCAACTCCTCGGCGGCGGTATTGAACCGAGTCACGGGTGGGGATCCGTCGGCGATCATGGGTTCGCTGCAGGCCAATGGGAATGTCTTCCTGGTCAACCCCAACGGAATCGTGTTTGGTCCCGGTGCTCGAGTCGATGTCAACGGTATCGTGGCCTCGACGCTCGACCTAAGCGATTCGCAGTTCATGGCTGGAGGCGATCTCGATTTTCGCGGCACGTCGGGCGCCAGCATCATCAATCAAGGCACGATCCAAGCCTTGGGTGGCGACATCTTCTTGATTGGAGCCAGTGTCGAGAATCATGGTTCCTTGCTCGCGCCCCATGGCACGGTCGGCCTCGCCGCGGGGAGTCACGTGCAGCTAGTGGACTCGAGTAACCCGAGCCTCGTGGTGCGCGCGACTCCCGATTCGATCGGCGGCACCGGCGTACTGAACACCGGCATGATCGATGCGGCTCGAGCCGAACTCCTCGCGAACGGCGGCAACGTCTACGCCTTGGCGATCAACAACGAAGGGACGATTCGAGCCACGGGAGCCGAGGTCCGCGATGGCCGCGTCATGCTCGTGGCGCCGGGCGGTCGCATTCATAGCTCGGGCTCGATCTCGGCTCATCGAGGCACGGACGGAGGCGATGTCGTGCTGCAAACCGGCGGCACTCCCGGAAGTGAGATCGTCGTGACCGGCTCCATCGACGTCTCGGGGCAGGAGAGTGGAGGCAACGTGGGCTTCAAGGCCGCCACGATCGATATCGGTTCCGCGACGATCGACGCCAGCGGCGCGACCCCGGGCCTCGTGATCGCCAGCGTGGGGCCTCATTCGGTGATCGACACCAGCTTCTCCGAGCCAGGCAACTTGAAGACCTGGGATGTGGCGCCCCCGTCGCTCGATATCACCTCGGACGATGGACTCGTCAAGCTTTCCATGTCGGCCAACGATCTCGATGGAACGGGTACGACGGTCGCCTCGCCCTCGCCATTTGGATTTGAACGGACCTTCGAAGACTTGATCGTGACCTCCGCCGATCCCGCCAATCCCTACTTCAGCCAAATCGCCTTCGACCTCGACGGTCCCAACGGCGACATCCCGAGCAACTCCACCGTAACGTTCGATATCACCGTGCGTGAACCGGACGGCACGACGACCGTCAACACGATCGTGAAGCCGATCACGGACAAGACGCGGTTCTACTTCACGGCGATCAATGGCGAGCTCATCGAGTCGATTCGCATCAACAGCGACACGACCGAGGTCGGCGCGGATTTTGGTCCAGTCGGTCGGATCTCGGATTTCGACACCGTAACGACGGCGGCCGGTATCTTGACGGTTCGCAAGGAAGTCGTCGTGGGCGACTTGACTCAACAGTTCAACTTCACGGTTAGGAACCAGCCCGGCACGACCGCGTTCCTGCAAGAGTTCCTACTGGCCCACACCGACGAACAGATCTTGCCCGTCCAGGCTGGATACTACGATGTCTCCGAGGTGCTCCCACGACTCTGGCGGACCCAAGGGATCACCGTCACGGGCGACCTCGACAATGGTTCGATCATCGATGTGCGAAACTCTCGTGTGGTTGTCGACGTCGATGTCGACGAGATCATTCGAGTCGTCTTTCTCAACGAGCAGGGAGGTCGGATCACGGTTGTCAAAGCGGTCGATGGCACCGACCTTGGTCAGCGTTTTGATTTTCTGGCTTCATCCAATACGAGTGGTGACACGTCGTTTCAACTCAATGGTGGAGCGGCCAATCAGTTCACGCTTCCGGGTGCCGCCGGTGACTCGTTCCTCGAGCCCGGTCGCTACACGATACGGGAACTGCTCTCGCTCAACGGTCTCCCCTTGGATCAAGGCGTGAGCCTCGACCAATGGAGCTTTCTGCAGGTCACAATCGAGATCGATACCGACGGGAACGGCGCATTCGACTCGGTGACTCTCTCCACCGATCCGAATCAAACGATCGATTTGGGAATCGGACAAGATGTGCGGCTCGTGTTTCGCAACAAGCAACTCATCGTGGACACTCCCCCAACTCCGTCGGTGAATCGATCCCTACCGTTCTTCAGGTGGGATCCGATCTACCCCACGGGAGTCGGCTCGGGAGCTCTTGGCTTTGGTCCGCCCATCGAACGTGACGAAAGCGAGATCACGGGTGGCTCGAGTTTTGATCTCTTCCAGATTGGGCGATAGCCGCCTCCCCATGCGGATGACGAGCTCTGTCGGGCGAGCCACGTCTTGGGGTGGTAGGTCGCGTGATCCGCGTCGAACGACGTCCGTCGCGTGATTCGTGGTTCGGTGCGGCCATGACCAGGAGCTCGCTCGGCAAGGTTCGCTGGATCGGCAAGGTCGAAGGAGCGCGGACGGTCGCGGGATGCGAGCCGTTCGCCAATCGGCAAGGTCCAGCCAAGCCGAGCAAACCACCGATGTGGCCAAACCCTGAATCTCCCTGACAGAGGTCGAGTTTCCTTCGGCCTCGGCTCGATTCTCGTTTCGTTCCTAGGATGGAATCGATCCAGTGGAGTCGCACGGATGTGCCACCAATTCTCAACCCGAGACGCCTCGCGCGGCTCGCTCGCGCTTGCCGCGGCGATGCTCGTCGTCGGCTTGATCGGCTGTGGCTTCGGAGCGACTCGCGCCTTCGCGCAGGAGCTCGACCAGTACCATAGCTATGATCGCTATCGGTACCTTCCGCGTCTGCCTGGCTCGGATGAATCCCCCGCGCCGCTCCCACCGGTGGCCGACGAGGTCGGGGGAGACTCGACGATCTTGGTTGAGTCGCTTCGAGGTTTGATCTTTGTCGATGACCCCGCGGATGTCACGACGACTCCTCTCGCGCTCGATGGCGTGACGATTCAAGGACCCTCGCTGACGTTGCTCGATCGTCCCGAGTTTCGTGACCGAGTCGCTGATCGGTACCTTGGTGGCGCCATCAGCTTGCGTCGCATGAATGAACTGGTTCGAGACACGATCCTCTTCTACCGAAGGCACGACCGTCCTGTCGTCGACGTGAGCATCCCTGAACAAGACATCACCGACGGCTATGTGCAAGTCGTGGTGACCGAAGCGCGGATTGGCAAGATTCGCGTGCAGGGAGCCAATTACTTCGACGCGGCCGAACTCGCCGGGCAATTGCGATTGCATCCCGGAGGACGAATTCACGAAAGCCAGCTACAGGAAGAACTCCGTTGGCTCTATCGAAATCCTTACCGAACCGTTGACCTCGAACTCACGCCTGGCCAACAACGTGGCAAAACGGACGTGATCTTCAACGTCCACGATCGAATGCCCGTTCGTCTTTACGCGGGTTACGAGGACACGGGCAACCGCGCCTTGGGCCTCGAACGGACGTTCTATGGCGTCAACTGGTTCGACGCGTTTCACCGTGATGACTATCTCGGGTACCAGTACACCGCGAGCAGCGACTTCAACCGACTGGGGGCTCATTCGGGCTTCTACACCCGAGCGCTCGACAACCGGGATCTCGTCAGTCTCTATGGCAGCTACGCCGAGTTCGAGTCGCCGATCGCGCCCATCCTGACCAGCAAGGGCGTTTCGTGGCAACTGCTCGGTCGGTGGTATCGCGAGCTCTACCACGACAACTGCCAGACTCATGCCATTACCGCCGGAGTCGACATCAAGCAAACGAACACCAACTTGGATTTGGGAGGCGTGCTTGTCGCTGGCAACACGGCCGACATCGTGCAAATGATGATTGGTTATGTGGGACGCTTCGAGAATCGACGCGGCTCGACATCGATCGGCCTCGATGGCTACTACAGTCCCGGTCACCTATCGGGTGGCAACGTCTCGTCCGCGTTCCAGACCATTCGTCCGTTGGCGACCGCGAACTACTTTTATGCCCGTGGATTCGCTGAACGTCGCATCGACCTGCCTCATCGCCTTGAGCTGGTTGGGCGGTTCACCGGGCAGTGGGCCGAGGGGAATCTATTGCCGACCGAGCAAATTGGACTGGGCGGTTACAACTCGGTCCGGTCCTATGATCTTTACTCCGTCGTCGGCGATTCGGGTTACTTCACCAACATTGAACTGTGGACAGGCGCGATCAGCACTCGGATTCCGTCTCGCTGGTGCCGTGGCGATGAACTGCGATTTCTCGCCTTCTATGATTTTGGCAGTGGCTACGACCACACGGCGGTCGTCGGTCGAAACTCGGCCAACGATCTGCAGGGCATCGGAGTCGGCATGCGTTATGAGATGCAGCCAAACTTGACGGTTCGAGCGGACTACGGTTGGCAGATCACCGATCTCGGCCCCGGCTTCCGACAACCGAACAGTCGAGCGCACATCGGAGTCGTGTGGAGCCACTAACCGACCATGCGTCCAGCCGGAGCCTCCTGTCACCGGCATCGACGGACCGTGGAGCGATGCCGCTACAAAAGCGTCCAAGCGTAAAGGGCGAGCCCCGCGCTTCCGAGCATCAGGAGCCAGGCAAGCAGAGTGGCGATCTGACCTGCGAGGCGACTGTGGGCGGGGCAAGAGTGGGCCGTGGCTTGCTTTCTCAATACGGCGATGCCCAAGGCGAACAGGAACGCCGCCGAGCCGGTCAACATCAAACGAGCCACGATCATGGCGTCCATCCTCATGTGGCTCGGGGAAGTGATCTCTGGTTGACCTTGCGGCCTGGATTCAGTCGGTGTGAAGGAGTGTCTCGTCGTTCCTCGCCGATACCCTGGCAAGGCTCAAGCAGCTCCGTTCCGTGGCGGCATACGGGTAATGTGGCGACAATAAGATCGGGGGCGAGTGCCGACGCTTTCTATTCGGTCGCGTCCGATTCTCCCACGAGTCATCGCTGATCGCTGCCGGTCGACCGACGTTGCCTGGGAATGTTGAGCCATGATCCAGTATCTCATACCTAGGTTTCCGCTGCGCGATCTGCGGCCGATGTTGCTTGTATCACTCTGTGGTGCCATGGTCGCGGGCGGCTACGGCATCGTCCATGACCAAATCACCTACTCGATCTCGACCGAGTACTTCACCAAGCTGAAGTTCGATCAGTTTCGCTACGCGGATTGGGGCCTGGGCGACCGAGTCTTCGCGGGAGTGATTGGTTTTCTGGCGTCATGGTGGGTTGGAGCCATCGCGGCTTGGTTCGCGGCGAGGTGGCATCTGCCGTACCGGAATCGAAGTATCGCCATGCGACAGATCAGACGCTCGTTCCTGCTTGTCGGATGCGTGGCGATAACCTCCGCGACCATCGGCTGGGCCTATGGTCTATGGCTGGGGCCTCGGGCGGATTACTCGAGTTGGGACGATGTCTTTAGTCAACTCGGCATCGAACAACACTGGGCCTTCGTGCGAGTCGCCTACATCCACAACGCGAGTTACCTCGGTAGCCTGTTGGGTCTACTACTCGCGTTGCTGGTGCTGCGCCGCGCGGAACCGACGCAGGTTGAGAACGAGCTCGCGCCGCCCCAACCAATGCGAGAGAAGCTCGGTAGCGCGGAAAATCAATGGAAACCCAAAGCGTGACGGGCTGTTGATTTAATCAGACGCGCCGCATCGTGCGGCCGGGAGACGCCCATCGAGGTCGTCTCCCGGATTGGAATTGGGGTTGGGTGCGCGTTGACCTAGGGCTGCGTCGCCTCGCGCTTCGCTTGGGCTCCTGACCCTAG
>JAGQPS010000239.1 GCA_020426595.1 Planctomycetales bacterium | reverse complement strand
GACCGACGGGTTGGCCTTCTCGCAGCCCAGCACCAAGCTCGGGACCTTGGTCCAATGTCCGAGACGCTGAGCCAGCAACTGGTCAAAGCTCGTGCCCGAACGAATCTCGCCGCCACTCGCCAACGGAGCTCCACTAAGCAAGTTACCGGTCTGCGAACTGTGAATGTTTCCTTTCAGCGCCTCGGCATTGAAAAGCCCCTTCACGACAACCGTCGAATTCTTGACCGGTTCGAGCGGCTGCAGCACCTTGCCGAGCTCGAGACCTTGATCGGTTTGCTGGGCCCACCACTCCCGATGGTAGCCATTGCCGGAAAAGAGAACGGCGAGTCGCTTCGGAGGACCATCGTTCGCTCCGGCGGGAGCATCGTCGGCGAAAGCCCGCACGGACTCCATCCAAGGGAGCGCCATCGAGACGCCAACGCCTCGCAAGAAATTGCGGCGAGTCCAGAAGCGGAGCGACATGGGAAGGCTCTCCCGGCGTGGGTGGGTGTCAGGCAGGAACGGACCCGTTCATTGTCGCGGTAGCCGAGGGGGCACGTCAATCGCGTTCGGGTGAGGATAGGCGAACCGATTCGACAACCCGTCCCTCGTCCAGTCGAGTCACATAGCCGGCGGCGGCGCCCGCGAACCGTCCGGTCGAATCGAGGCAGTACCATGGCTCATCGATCAGTCGGGCCGTTCGAACGACGGCCGCCCGCAGCGCGTCAATCTCAAGCCAGTCACCCTGATCGGTCACGATCGCCACGCGCATCGACGTGGAGTCCGCCGCCATGGCGATCGGTGTCCGATCCAACCTGACGAACCGGACCATGCGACCAATCGTCGGCTGCCAGACTCGCAACGTTCGGTCGACGCCGAGGCTCGCGACCTGCGGCAGTCGCCCCGACGGTGGTAGTGCGACCAAATCGATGATGCCACCGACATGTTGGCTTAGCTCGCGAACCGGCTCGCCCGATTCAAATTCACGAACCCGGAGGCTCTGGTCCAGACTCGACGAGACCATCAGCGAATCGAGCGCGAGTAGGCGAGTCACTCCATCGGCATGCGCTCGGTCGCGCCAGAGCGGATTCTCGTTGTTCGCTTCCCGATCAAACGCACGCACCAACGCGTCGCGCCCCGCGAACCAAACCTGCCCTAACGGAGTCACCTCAAGATCGTTCCACACGTCTCCATCGTCCGACCAGCGATTGACCTCACGCGGTTCCGCATCGGGAGCGTTGGGAAGAGAAAAGACAACCGCGGCGCCTCGCTCACCTGGATCGCCTCCCACCGCGAACAACTCCGCGGGCCTCGCTTCATCGCTAGCGCCGTCACGCGAAAGCAACTTGAGACGCTGGCATTTGCGAAATGGCAAACGCCAATGCCTCAGCGGCTGGAGCGACTCAAGATCGAGTTGCCATAACGTCGATTCTTGCGCGACCCAAAGATGGTGTTCCGAAGCGGTCATCGCCGTGATCGGACCCGCCGCCGGAACGCTCGCGCGAATACTCGAGAAACACTCGGTGCGTGACACGAAGCCGCCGAGGCAGGTTCCCGCCAAGCCGACCATCGCGGATCGGCACAAGAACCGTCGGCGAGTCACTCGGTTGATTTTCGCGCCAGTCGCGGCGCCGGTTGTTCGCCACATCAGGTGAGCCCTTCGATCCAGCGACCTTCGCGACTGATCGCGATTGGTCGACCATCGTCGGTCCGCAGCGACTGAGTGGGATCGATCCCCAAGGTTTGAAAGATGCTGAACGCGAGATCGGCGGGAGTGATCGGTTGATCGCGGGGACTCTCGCCTCGCGCGTCGCTCGTGCCAATGACTTGACCACCGCGAACTCCCGCTCCCGATAACGCGGCGCTGAAACAGCGGGGCCAATGATCGCGGCCTCCCGACGTGTTGAGCTTCGGTGTTCGGCCGAACTCACCCATCACGATCACCAGGGTCGACTCCCACAAATCCCGCTCGATCAAATCGTCGACCAAAGCCGAAAGCGCGAGATCGAGCGAGGGAATCTTGCCGACCGGAACTTGAGCGCCGGTGTACCCGTCGCGAAGCCGCGTGACCGCCTGGTCGTGAGTGTCCCAACCAGGATCGTTCACGGTGACGAACGACACACCGCGTTCAATCAATCGCCGCGCCAACAAGCAACTCTGGCCCACGGTTCGCGGCCCGTAGCGAGCTCGGACATCGGCGGGTTCCTGGGCAAGGTCAAACGCGTTGCGTACCTCCTCGGACAGCACGAGCCGAAACGCTTGGTCGAGAGCCGAATCGCTCTCGCCGATCGCCTCGAGATAACGTTGCCGCCTCTCAAGTCGACGGAGCGTCGCGACTTGCCCCACGGTCAGATCCTCGACTCGAAAATCGGGGCGAGCCGGATCGCCGCCGATCGCGAAGGGAGCGGCCGAAACCGGCAGATAACCTCGACCCGAAAATCGGCTACCGCCGACGCGGAAATTCGGTACCGCGACGTGTCCGGGAAGATCACCTTGAGCCCGCAGGTGCGACGCCACGCTTCCGAGCGCCGGGTACTCAAGCGCCGGTGTCGGTCGATAGCCGGTCATCAAGTAGTGCGTGCCGAAATTGTGTTCCCCTAGGGGACTCGTCAAACTTCGCAACAAACACCAACGGTCCATTTGTTGGGCGACTCGAGACAAATGTTCGCCAACGTGTATGCCATTCACGTTCGTCGCCACGGGGCCGAAGGGGCCACGAATCTCGGACGGCGCCTCGGGCTTCGGGTCCCACATTTCCAAGTGAGTGGGGCCACCGTCGAGCCACACGAGGATGGCTCTTTTCACCGCGGTTCGTTCCGCTTGGCCGAGCCCGTTCGCGGTGAACGTTGTATGAGCGCCCAGGCCGTTCCGCGCGGCCCACGTGGAAAGCAGCGACAGGCTCCCCACACCAAGCCATTCGCGTCGATTCCAATGCACTTTCATGACCGCTGCTCCCCATACTCTCGCGAATATCCACCGCGTGACTCGCGATCCGTTGCCGGAAGACCTGTCCCAAAATCAGCCATTTCGATTCCAGCTCGTTCGCGCCGCCGGCTCACGGCCGAGACCAAAACTCGCGCGAGGCGAGCGTGGTCCAAGCGAGATCGATCAAGATCTCGACTTGCTCGCCCGGTTCATTGGCGAGCAAGAGTTCACTTTCCCAAAACACTCGTTCGTCGTCGGTCGCCGGCCTGGCGAAGCAACGCCAATGCCACGCATCGAGGTAGCGCTCGAGCCACACGTCGGCTCGTCCCGCTTCCCGCCAGGAATGCATGAGCCAACCGGTCGGTTGTTCGAGTCTCGCGTTGACCAATGGGCCGTTGAGCCAGTGCAGGCCTTGCCTGAGGTCGCGGGATTCGACCGACGCCGTCGAGTCGCAAGCTCCGCCGACCGGACAGCGTCCCAGCGTCGTCAATGAGGGACTCGTCGTGGCTCGAGTCACGAGGTCGATGGCTCGAGGGATCGATTCGGCTTCCGTCGTTCGTTCGCTCACCTCGGTGACTTGAGTCAACGCGTCGATCAACAACTCGGGAGTGAGCGCGAGCGTCACGCCGCGATCGTGCCAGCGCAGAGCTTGTTCATCGCTCGAAAGTGGTTCGCCCGCGGCTCCGCTCCCGCGACGGTACGCATCAGTCATGAGCACATGACGCACCAAGGGACGCATGGCACCTTCGCCGACGCGGAATCGCTCGTTTAGTTGCTCAAGCAAAGCCGGATGCGTCGCTGGATTGGTGGCTCGCCAATCGTCCGTTGGATGAACCAGCCCCCTACCCAGCAACACGCTCCAGACTCGATTGACCATCACGAGGTCGCGTTGGTGGTTCGCGTACGGATCGGCTTCGAGCCACTGCTGAAGTTCATTCGTCGTGAGGTCCGCGGAGGGCGACGCTTCCGCCGGCAACTTGGGCACGGCGGCATACTGCGTACGCGGATGGAGCACCTCGCCCGCGGGGCGGTCCTCCACCATGCGATTCTGCGAGACTCGCGCGAAGATCGCGGCGAGTCCGTGATAGTCGTCTTGAGTCCATTGATCGAGAGGATGGTCGTGGCAATTGGCGCAGCGCAACCGCGTTCCTAGCAGCTGTTCACTGAATCGTTCGGCTTGAAGTCGCGGGTCCGTGGTGCCGCGATAGAAGCCGGCGGGACCAATGCGATGGCTGTCGCCGCGCGCGACGACCATTTGACCGACCGACTCCGCCCAGTCCGCATCGCCTCGCACCTGTTCGGCGATCCAGTCGCGAAAACACTGGGCCGCCACCTCATCGCCCAATCCATCGACCGCCAGCCAACTCGCGAGCCGATGAGTCCAAACGCGATCAAAATCGGGTGACGCGAGCAACACATCGACTCGCCGCGCCCAAGCATCGGGGCGAGTCTCACGATGCCAATCTTGAGCTTCCTGTTCGTTGGGTAATCGACCAGCCAAGTCTAGGTAAAGCCGTCGGACCAACGCGTGCCGCGAAGCTTGGGCTTGCGGAATGAGTCCCAACTCATCGAGCTTCGTTTCGATCGACCGGTCGATTGGGGTCGAGGGAGGCGGACCGTCCCAACTCGGCGCGAGCACCGGAACGACCAGTCGCACGACTTCGTACTTATCGGCGTAGCGAATAAAGACTCGGTGCTCGCCGGGCCGAGTCGCGCGAAACGTCGTGCCATGGACTTCCACCGAGGCGGGATCTTCCGCCTCCACGACCACATCCCTCGTGACATCCCAGGGTTGCTTGTCGAAGTCCGTCGCCGTGGGATATGCCCAAACTTGGACCGTCGCCTCGGCGGAGCCCGACACCGCCGTGATCACGCTGGGGCGAGCCTCGATGGCGGCGATTGCCAGCGGCTCTCCGTAAGGAGCTCCGGCAACGATCCAATCCCGCAGACGCGACCAGGGCGGCGAACCGATATCGAATCGCATGCCACCTTCATGGTCGATCGTCTCGGTTGGCTTGGTGAGCAACAGGCTGTTTTCCGGCTCGTCCCACTGGAGCCGTCGCCCCTGTTCGGCGTGAGTGATGGCGGCAAAGTCGTCGCGTGGCCGGGCTCCAAAAAGAGAAAGCGAGAAGCCGCCGCGACCGCCCGCCGCGCCGTGGCACGCGGCCGCGTTGCAACCGCATTGCGAGAGCAACGGGACGATGTCCGCTTCAAAGGACGGGGCCGACTCGAGGGACGAGGCGAGCCCAAAAGGAGCTGGGTCGTCTTGGGCCAGCGTCGGTTGGCCGCCGAGCCAGTACAGACAGAGAAGGGTCACGAGCAGGAGGGCTCCCGCTTGAAACGCCGGAGCAAATACCGATTCCGGCCGGTCCGTCCATCTCGTGACGGAGACGTGGCGATCGATTCCCCGAATTTGACTCGCGTCTACCACGCTGGGGGGCTCCCGTTCCTTGGAGATTGGGCCACCTTACCGACTCGGTCAGTACCTCGCGACCGCTCGATCAATAAGCGTCGCGAACACGATGTGCGGTTGCAAGCAATCACCATCGTCGCGACTTCGCACACGCAATGAAACCCTGTTCAACGCGTTCCGCATCGGTATCGTGGAGCGGGCGTGAGAAGACTATAGTGGGGCGTTTCACACTACGGTGCCGTCTCGAGCCTTGGGGTTTCGCGAACGAGGGGAGGTTCCTCTCGTGCCTCGCCCCCCGGGACAGGCGGTGCGTTCGTCCGGCGAACAAGCTTCCCACGCGAAGTCGATCGCAAGTGCCACGGTAGGCCTTGGGGCCATATTCACGAGGTTTTGGAACGTGTCGTACAACCTGACTCACCTCAAGCAGCTTGAGGCCGAGAGCATACACATCATCCGAGAGGTCGCCGCGGAATTCAAAAACCCGGTCATGTTGTATTCGATCGGCAAGGATTCCTCGGTGATGGTCCAGTTGGCCTTGAAGGCTTTCTATCCGGCCAAGCCCCCCTTCCCCCTGATGCACATCGACACGACTTGGAAGTTCCGTGAGATGTACGCGTTCCGGGAGAACTATGCCCAGAAGGAGCTCGGCCTCGATGTGATCGTGCACATCAACGAGGAGGGACGCAAGCTCGGCCTTCATCCGCTCGAGTCGAGCGGCAAGCATACGCATGTGATGAAGACCGAAGGGCTCAAGCAGGCGCTCGACAAGTATGGGTTCGACGCCGCGTTTGGTGGAGCTCGTCGAGACGAGGAAAAGAGTCGGGCCAAGGAGCGAGTCTTTAGTTTTCGCGATGGGCATCATCGCTGGGATCCCAAGAACCAGCGACCGGAACTCTGGAACCTCTACAACACGCGAGTCAACAAAGGGGAGAGCATTCGAGTCTTCCCGCTGAGCAACTGGACCGAGCTCGATGTCTGGCAATACATCTATCTCGAGAACATCCCGATCGTGCCTCTCTACTTCGCGGCCAAGCGGCCGGTCATCGAACGCGATGGCGTCCAGATCATGCTCGACGACGACCGAGTGAAGCTCAAGCCTGGAGAGCAGCCGGTCGAGAAGGTCGTCCGATTTCGGACCTTGGGCTGTTACCCACTGACCGGTGCCGTGGAATCGACCGCCACGACATTGCCCGAGATCATTCAAGAGATGCTGCTCGCGACGACTTCGGAGCGGCAAGGACGCGTGATCGACAACGACGACGAAGGTTCGATGGAAGAGAAAAAGAAAGAGGGTTACTTCTAGCCCGCGGGCAGGCGGCTTGTCCGGCAGATCGCGTCGAGGCCTCGAGCCAGATGAACTCGAGCCGAGATGCCGATCGCGTGACGCGCCGCCAAGAGTCGACCCAACGGCTTCCCTCGTACCCAGTTCGCCGCACGGATAGGTCGAACTTGCCTCGTTCGACCGAGTTTCGTCTCACGGAAAACAGATCATCATGAGCCATCATTCCGATTTGATCGCGACCGACATCGAAGCCTACCTCGCGCAGCATGAACGCAAGGAGCTGCTCCGTTTCATCACTTGCGGCAGCGTCGACGATGGAAAGAGCACGTTGATCGGCCGCTTGCTGTATGACTCGAAGATGATCTACGAGGACACGCTCAAGTCGATCGAAAAAGCCTCGGTGACCCATGGGACGACCGGCGGTGGTTTCGATCCCGCCTTGCTGACCGACGGGTTGCGAGCCGAGCGCGAGCAAGGCATCACGATCGACGTCGCGTATCGCTACTTCTCGACCGCCAAGCGCAAGTTCATCATCGCGGACACGCCGGGGCACGTTCAGTACACGCGGAACATGGCTACCGGAGCCTCGACGGCCGACTTGGCGGTCATCTTGATCGACGCGCGACACGGCGTGCTCGAACAAACCAAACGCCACTCGTTCATCGTGTCGTTGCTCGGCATCAAGCACATTCTGGTCGCCATCAACAAGATGGATTTGTGCGGCTTCGCTCAAGAACGTTTCGAGGAGATTCGCCGCGAGTATCTCGATTTCGCGTCTCGCATCGATGTACCCGATTTGCACTTCCTCCCCATCGCCGCGCTGCACGGCGACAACGTGGTGGATCCGAGTCCCAACATGAGCTGGTACTCCGGGCCAACGTTGATGAGTTTCCTCGAGTCGGTCTACATCGGGTCGGATCGCAACCTCGAGGACTTCCGTTTCCCCGTGCAAATCGTCAATCGACCTCACCTCGACTTCCGCGGTTTCTGCGGCACGGTCGCGTCGGGAATCGTCCGCAAGGGGGACGAGGTGATGGTGTTGCCGAGCCGCAAGACGAGTCACGTGAAATCGATCGTGACCATGGATGGCGAGCTCGACGAGGCCTACGCGCCGCTGAGCGTGACGCTCACGCTCGAGGATGAAGTCGACTGCAGTCGAGGCGACATGATCATCCGACCGGGCAACGCCCCCAAGCTCGAAAGCAAGTTCGACGCGATGGTCGTTTGGATGGCCGAGACGCCGATGGTGCCGGGCAAGCAGTATCTGTTCAAGCAAACGTCCGCCGTCACGACCGGTCGCATTCAGCAGCTCAAATACCAAGTCGACGTCAACACGCTTCATCGGCAAGATACGCCCACCTTGAAGCTGAATGAAATCGGCCGTT
>JAGQPS010000238.1 GCA_020426595.1 Planctomycetales bacterium | reverse complement strand
CGCTTCGCTTGGGCTCCTGACCCTAGGCTGTGGTGCGGCGCCCCCGTTGGGGGCTTAGCAAACCGTGGTTCGACTCTCTTGCACCCACATCGCCTTTTGCGCGGGCACGAATCGCATTCGGTAGGCTTAAATCAACAGGCCGGTCAGCGAGGGATTCTTCGAAATCACAAACATGCCAACAACCCCTTACGCCACCAACTCTTCCGCTTCGCGACATCCCTAAAAGCGCACCATCCAAGAGCGTGAGCGAGGGATGCACTACCTTCAGGCAGAGAGCCGCACCTCGCTCCGCCGTCGACACGCTTGGCCAGTCTCATCTAGGAACAAGCGAAATCATCCGCCCGTCCCCTAGGCTTGCTTGAGCCTACGCACGTCGGTCCTTCGCGTTGGCGTCCGAGGCCTCTTGGCTCGCGGCACGAGCTTTTCGCAAGTGCCGTGGCCCGATCACCTTCCTAGCCAAGCCGACTCGCTCCAACAACCAGATGTGGTAGTACGTGGGATCGAACTCCCACCAGCGATGTTGATTGCTCGCGCTGGCCGGATCGTGATGGTGGTTGTTGTGCCACCCCTCGCCACTTGCCATGATCGCGACAAGCCAGTTATTGCGGCTCTTTTCGTCCGTTTGATAGTTGCGATAACCAAACGCGTGAGTCAACGAATTCACGCTCCACGTGATGTGCCACACCACGACCGTCCGCAACAAGACTCCCCAAACAATCATGCCGAGCGAAGCAATCAATACGTCGAACGCACCACCACCCGACAACAGCCCAACCAGCGCCCCCGCCGCACCGAACAGCAGGAACTGCACGCCGAAATACATCGGAGGCAACCACCAATGCTTCTCAAGCGTCTTGTACCAGCGATCGTTGAGGATGTCGGCACTCCAGCGAGGGTCGGCCTGAAGACCAGCGACATCGCGCCGTCGGAATAGCAACCACCCCATGTGCGACCAAAAGATTCCGCGACCCGATGAATGCGGATCATCGGGCTCGTCCGAAAAAGCGTGATGGCGTCGATGAGTCGAAACCCACTTCGCCGGGCTCTCCTCCAAGCAACACAGCGCCAGCGTGACGTAGCAGTGCTCAAGCCACTTGGGTACGACCAGACTCCGGTGAGCCAACAGGCGGTGGTAGCCCAGATTGATGCCTTGGCCGAAGATAAAAACCCCCACCAACATCACGATCAAGTTGGTCCAGGAGAAAAAGACCGGTAGCAGCGCCGACAATGCGATCACGTGAATCGCGAGAATCGGAATGGCGAACTCCGACATCACGACTTGACCGCCCGAGGAGGAAACCGACGACCCCGCGGGCTTCGAGCCACCACTCGATTTCACGCCGGCATCGACGCCATTCACTGGGGAAGCGTCGCGGGAAGTCTCGACGGTCGAGGCTTCGGAGTTTTGTCCGACCTGATCGGCCGGAACTTGAACTTCAGACATGGATCATTCCGTGGGGATAACAGTGGGGCTTCCATCCCCAAGGAACTACTCAGGTCGAGCCGTCCAAGTTAACGGCACACCAGCGGACTTCCAGGTAACTCGCCCTGGCAAGTTTGCCTTCGCCTCATCCCCGGCGAAAGTAACTCAACAGCGCGGACAGAAACTCGCGGTTCTTTCGGCGCGAATCTACGGGCTCGCTGACACTCACACCTTGACCACACTCGTGCGGTAGTCGTGCTCGTCGCCGCAAGAGAGACCATCGGCGCGTGTGTGGAAACCGAACAACACTGCCCCAAGGAAGGCTGTGTCGCGAATGAGTCCATCCTCGCGATCCAAACTGGCGGCTCTCCCGCATGGCTCATCGTGCGCGCGACAACGGCCTGGGACGAGTATGCTCGGACTAGCTAACTAGCTCAAGAAAGCTGGAAAAAGTTTGTTGAAGATTGGCTCAACGTAGTGAGCGACGTGCAGGTTCGGGCTTTTAGGTGATCTTGGAGGCGCACAGTCACTCCACCAACCTGGACGATTCCGGAACCACGCAAGACGAGATGACAAACGCGCGCCTCACGGCCCCTTACATTCCACCAAGGCGTGCGGGTCAGGCCCCATCCGGTCCAAAGTGTGCGTTAACTGCTTCAGCGAGGCGACTGTCCGCGTACGATCTCACCACCCGGCAATGTACCGGGATGATACGGCTGAACTGGAAATGTCGCTTGAGCGGTTCGAGTGGCGGGCAGACCGCCCACATGCCGCGGATCCACGGCCCCCCCAACGACGCTTGCCTGAGCCTCGAGATGCGACAAAAGTTCCGGTTGCGGATTGTCGATCACCAGCACCCGCATTTGCCCCGGTTGATTGGGGTCCGGCACCAAGACGGTGATCGCTCCCGCTGGCGCCGCCGCACTCGCCGAACTCGACCGATCAGCGGCAGCCACGGCGAACGTTCTCGAATCGTCTTGGGGCGGACTTGAAACCCGACCCTCCGTGCGCGGATCACGCTCGGCGAGGAATTCAGGATCGGTAAGCAAGTCGTCCAAACGGTTGTCCCGCAGGATGGCGAGCAATCCCTCTTGTCCCGCGAAGATGCCTTCATCAACGTCGACCGCGCGAGCGTTGCAGACGCCGATCAGTTGACCGCCCGCGGTAAACAAGCCGCCTCCGCTGCGTCCTTGCTCGGGTCGACCAAACGTGTCGTACTTTCGTGCCGACGTGTACTGGGTGATCGCCTTGATCTGAGTCCGGAACACCGTCGGATCGTCTCCCCCTCCACATCCGATCGAAAACACCTCGTCACCTTGACTCAAGGGATAACCGAGCGGCGCGAGAGGAGCGGTGGCTACTGGGCCATCGACGCGAACCGTGAGTAGGGCGACGTCATGAGCCTCGCTGTCATACGAGAGCACCATGGCTGGATAGCGACGGGGTTGATGGGGAAAGCCGATCTCCACTTCCACCTCGGCGTTCGTACCCGCTTCGCGGAACAAGTGTCCACACGTGAGCACGAGCGCATCGTTTCCACGCTGGTCGATGATCGTTCCCGATCCACAAGCCAAGGTCCGAGCTTCGGCGACGTGGATGCGGACGCTCGCTTGCAGCGCGCGATCCTGGGCCCGGCTTAGTTGATCGACGAATCCGATTCTTCGAGGATCGGGGGTGGCGGGGTCCGCCGCGGCGTCGCTCCGTGCGGCACCGGCCGGTGCTTGATAACCAACTCGCGCGATGTCGCCCGGATCATTCTGGTGAAACGGAGCCTGACCATAGTCGGGCGCGGCGCGAGGCGGTGGAGCGAGTCCGCCGCCTGGAGGTGCGCTCAAGGCCGCCGCCGACTCAATCATCGCCACCATGCGTTCCGCCGCGATCATGCCGACGGCTTGGTCGATCGGCTTTCCTTGATGCATGAGCACGAAGGTCGGGAACTGAGTGATCCCGAACTGCTCGACGACTTGCGGCTCGGCCTCGTACTGAATCGTGCGGATCGGATAACCCCGAGCCTGTAGATCCTCGACAACCGGAGCCACGCGGACGCAGTAAGTGCAGCGAGCCGCCGTGAAGAACAGCAATTCAACATCAGCAGGAGGTTGCGGCGCGACAAAGAGACAAGCGACGGCTAAATGAGCAACCCACTGCATCGGATCCCTCCTTGGATCTCGAAGAAGTGTCCGAGCGCGAGTCGAACGTCCATGTTCGACCCGCCTGGGGTTCGCGGCCATCCGTGGAAATCAGCTCGGCTCCTCCTGAACCGTGGCCAATCCGCGTTGCCCGTCGGACTGCAGCACATTTTGGATTTTGAGACTTTTCATTCAAGACCAATCGGAAACTGTTTTGGCGAGAGTTCCAATCGCTAGCAAACACCTCGGCGGATTGGTTTACAGCGCAACTGATGTTGCGATGCGGCGAGCGAGCGGAATGCATCGCCCAAAGTTGCCAACCGGTGAGCGGCCCACCAGAGCTCGCGGCGCGATGGCAAGATCGCCTCGGCGTGTGCGCTCGAGAATGCTCGGCCGCGCGTGATGTGGCTCGCGAAGAAGCTCACGTTCACGAGACGTTGTTAGCCAACTCGCGAAAGTAACGCACCGTTCGCTCACGACCTTCCGCCAAGGAAACGCGCGGAGGCCCGAACGTCGTGAGTTGCTTTTCCGGCGCGAAGGTCTTGGAATAGGCAAAGACATGCACGCCGAAACGAGTGATGGGTGGTTCGATCCGAGGTCGAAGCAGTTTGTGAAACAGTTCGAGCCCGGCCGCGGCCATCATCGCCGTTCGCCGGGCGACCTGACGCTTGGGCAGTGCGATCCCAAGCTCGTCGAATACCGCCGATAGAAACTCACGCACATCCACCGGCTCTTGGTTCGTGACGTGAAACAACCCGTGAATGTTCGCGTCATCAACCGATCGCAATACGACATCGACGAGATTCTCGACGTAAACCAAATCACCAATAACCGGCTCCGTCGCGCGGATCCACGGCAACCGGCCCGCTCGCGCGGCTTCCAGGATCCGGGGCAACAACACGGTATCACCCGGCCCAAATACCGCTCGCGGCCGCAGAATAACACCGCGATCTCCCAGCGTCGCGACGCGCTGTTCGCACACCTGTTTCGTGGCCGCGTAGTGATTGAGGGGACGCTCCGCCAGAGGAGTCTCTTCCGAAAGTTCCCACTGATGTCCGGCTCGGTACAACACGCTCGAGGACGAGATAAAAATGACTCGCGTCGCGGGAGCTTCCTCGGCAAAGCTGATAACTTGCTCGGTCGCCCGCACATTGTCTCGCTGAAACTCATGCCGCGATCCCCAAGGACTTGAACGAGCCGCCGCATGAACGATGACATCGGGCGGTGGTAGCCGGTGACGATCGCCGAGCGATGCCAACGACTCGTCGGTACCGCCCAGCGAGATCGATCGATAGTTCGGCCCATCGACCTGCCGCCGACCGATTCCCCAAGCGTCGCAGCCTTCGGCCACGAGCCGCCGCCAGATCCAACCGCCGATGAACCCCGAAGCTCCCGTCACCCAAACACACTGGGGCCTCATGTCTTGGAGCCTCTCTTTAACAGGCGTTAGCATCCTGGGATTGCCTCGGGCCGGGGCCGAGGTGGCAAGAAAAGAAATCGAGCCGAAGCTCGGCTGGAGTGTGGGCACCAGCACGTCTTCGGCTCGAATGAGATCCAGCGAAGCGACTCAACGAACGGCGTCCACGAACGAGCGCGCAGCGTTGCCATAACGCTCGCGCCCCACTCGCGACATCGGTCGCCGACCCGACCGACTACACCTTGCCGGCGGCGGGCACGACAAACGGCGCGCGATACTGTCGAGTCAGCATGGCGTCGGCATCCGCGTTGTCGACGAACGTCTCGGACTCGGGGTTGAACCGCAAGACGGGTCCAATCGCCAAATCGACATCGGTCACGCTGACACCATTATCGACCAAGTGCTTCATGGTTCGATTGAACGTCTCGGCCATGTCATCGGTCGACTCGGTCTCGGACACAACGGCCTCGGCCTCCACGGCCGACATTCGCGTGCCGAGCCGGTACGAGATGTTTCCGAGGTGACAAAGGGCGCTCGAGAGATGCCCCTCCTCGATATCCGCATTCAAGTCCGAAACGTTGCGGCTACGAACGGCGGTGAGGAAGTTACCGAAGTGGTTATCGCCACCGCGGAAATCCTGGATCTTATTGCCGTCCAGATCGAAGGCCGAAGCGCTGTCATAGCTCGGCACGACCATGTAGCCGTCGGTGCACTCAAAAATCACGCCGACCTTGGCTCCACGATAATCCGAGGTCTCAAGTCCTCGCACCTCGAACACCAAACTGGCGTTGTCGTAGTCATGGACCACGACTTGAGTGTTGGCGGTTTCACCCGCGTCTTCGTAGCCCAATCGGCCACCGTAGCTGAATACCTGATTGCACAACGTGTTCTTGCCGAGGCCCCAACGGGCGATGTCCATTTGATGGATGCCTTGGTTGCCCAAGTCGCCGTTACCGTAGGCCCATTGCCAATGCCAGTCGTAATGGAACTGCGGACGAGTGACCGGGCCTTCCGGCGCCGGGCCAAGCCACAAGTTGTAGTCGACGGTCCCAGGCACGTCGTATTCGCCACGAGCGCCAATGCTGCCACGACGCTTGTAGCAGAGGCCACGAGCAACCTTGACATCGCCAATGTTGCCGGCGTGGAGCCAAGCGATAGCCTCGCGCAATCCGGTACTCGAGCGACACTGCGTGCCGGTCTGACAAATCTTCTCGTACTTGCGAGCCGCCTCGACAATCCGACGACCTTCGCTGACGTTGTGGCTTACCGGCTTCTCGACATAGACATCCTTGCCGGCCTGGATCGCCCAAATCGAGGCCAAGGCGTGCCAGTGATTCGGCGTGGCGATCGAGACGATATGCACGTTCGGATCGTCCATCACCTTCCGCAAATCGGTGGTGAATTCCGGTCGACTGCCGTTCTGTCGCTTCTCGACCTCTTCCACGCGAGCCGCGCCAACGTCGGTGTCCGCGTCACAGATCCAAGTCACCTGCGTATCGTTCCGCCCGGCGAACGCGCCGATGTGCGAATTGCCTCGTCCCTTCACTCCGATCACCGCGACGTTCAGTCGATCGTTGGCCGACTTGCTTCCTTGTCGTTCCTTGGCCGCGACAGGCGTGACGCCTCCCGCTACCGCTGCCGCGGTCGCGGCGGCGAACATGGAATCTTCGAGAAACTGACGGCGGGATTTCCGAGACATGCGTAAGCTCCTTGACGCTAACGACGCAATGAGGGAGGGAGGTGAGCCTCGGTCGATATCCCGACCACATGGGTCGAAACCCCGATCGCATCGCTTGGGCGCGACGATGGGACAACGCGTTGAGACGGCTCGCATCGCTCCGCGCCAAAGGCGAGGTCCCACGCACGACCTTCCAACAAGTCTTCCGAAGCTCTCGGTCGGAGCTGCCCAATCTTCCTGTCAGCAGTCTCTCGAACCGCCCTGGATTCTAACCGAGACGAAACACGGAATCACGACGCCAGCGGAAAGTTCTTCCCAATTCCAGCCACTGAAGGTCCGTTGCTTTTCCCTTAAGTCGACCGCTTCGTAGCGCGGGTCCCGTTCCATGTCCCAGCTAGGTCAGGACCCGTGGAATACTCGGCTGGAATTCGCGCAAGTAATCCTCGCTCCGCCCTTGCCAACCCGCCCAAACAGGAGAGGCTAACAGTGGGGACTTCGCTCGATCGCCACGCGCGGAGTACCTCAATGAATTTCCCCAAGCGACTTGCCGCAGGAGCTCGACAACCGATGGCCCTCCCACTCCAATCCCAGCCGCATCGCGTGGTCATTATCGGAGGGGGGTTCGGTGGATTGGCGGCCGCTCGGCACCTCAATCGCCGCGGCATCCAAGTGACGTTGCTCGACAAACGCAACTTTCACCTCTTCCAACCGCTGCTTTACCAAGTCGCCACCGGTGAACTTTCCCCCGCCAATATCGCATCGCCACTGCGAGCCATCTTGCGACATCAGCGAAACACCCAGGTGCTTTGCGGCGAGGTGACCGAGATCGACTTGGAGCAAAAGCAAGTGCGAATCCGCGAGGGAGAATCGTATGCGTACGACTCCTTGATCATCGCCACCGGAGCGACTCACAGCTATTTCGGAAATGACCAGTGGGAGCCCCACGCTCCAGGACTCAAGACGATCGAGGACGCCACGCTCATTCGCAAGCGATTGCTCTCGGCCTTTGAAGAGGCAGAACGTAGCTCGGACCCCAAGGTACAACGTCAATACCTTACTTTCGTGATCGTGGGCGCGGGCCCGACCGGCGTCGAGATGGCCGGAGCTCTATCGGAGGTCGCCCATCACACGCTCAAGCACGACTTTCGTACGATCGATCCCGAGACGGCGCGCATTGTTCTCGTCGAAGCGGGGGCGAGCCCGCTCGGTGTCTACAACGCCCGCCTGCAAGATCGCGCCCGACAGGCGCTGAGCCGGCTGCGAGTCGAATTCATGGGGCAAAGCCGGGTGACCGAAGTCGACGCGGAGGGAGTCGACGTTCACACGCCGGCGGGCCCCTTGAGAATCGAGGCCAAGACCGTGCTCTGGTCGGCGGGAGTCGCCGCGAGCCCGCTG
>JAGQPS010000237.1 GCA_020426595.1 Planctomycetales bacterium | reverse complement strand
CTCGGAATAGAACTTGGAGGAGCGTTCGATGTCATCAAACGGAATCTCAAAGTGACAGACTCGATCCATGGAACCAATCCTCGTTGAAGTGAGCATCCGACACATGGGCATTCACTTGCCCATAGGTGTCGTGTTCAAATGTACACTTCTCCGAGTAACGGTTCAATGGAAAAGTTGAAATCAAATCTTGGACCCCAAGCCACGCGTTTCTCGCCTGCCTTGAGGTTCTCGGGATGGCCAACGCGCCGGCCAACAATAGAGCTCCGCCCCAGAAGATCGCGGTGCGGCGGACGTCGAGCCGGCGAACGCTTTCTCGGCTCGACTCAGGACCACCAGTCAAGACCCCGCATTGCCTCGACTTGCCATCGCTGTGCGTCGCAGGCCTCGGGCGGATTAGCGCTGCAGGATGGGCAGCAAGTTATTGGGAACCTGCAAGATGATCAGCGCCATCGCCGTGGCGTACTCTCCGGCCAACTGATCCTCCCACTGCCCCTCGTCGAGTTGTCGCTCGAGGAGCAAATCGCGGATCGCCACATACCACTTGGCGAACCGTTCCGGTCCCGCGTGCCACATCGCCTGTACCGCGTAGTAGTGACCGTAGAAGAAGTGGCTGGGCAAGGGCCCCACCAGTTCCTCGGAATTGGGAAGCGAGTCGGCCAAGTAGGACAACCCATTTTCGATCGCCTGGCCGTCCGACACGCCGGCGTTAAAGAGAGCGACGATCGCGGCCGCGCTTCGCGGGAACGCGCTTTCACGCTCCTCGCCCATATAGAGAAAACCGCCATCCTCGTTTTGGGATCGTTTCAGATAATCGACGGCATTCGCCACGCACTGGTCGGGAACGAAAATGCCTCCGTTCCGAGCCGCGCGCAGTGCCATGACTTGCGCGGCGGTGACGCTGACGTCGGCGTCATCTCGTCGCGGCTGGTATCGCCAACCTCCCTCGTCGTTTTGCGAGGCGACGATGAGATCGACCGCGCGGCTTAGCGTCGGACGGAGCGATGGGTGATTCCATGTGCCGAGGGACTCCGCGAGCAACAGCGTGGCGAACGCATGCTCGTACATCGGGCCTCGGCTCTGTTGTTGCTTCGAGATCAGGCCGTTGCCCTGCGTCTCGGCGAAGAGGAACTCGTGAGCTCGCAGCAAGTTGGCGCTCCACGGACCTTGCCGTGGCGAACTGCCTTGAGCCAGAAACGCGAGTCCGGCGATTCCGACGACTCCCGTGTTGCGCGCGTAATTGCCCGACCCGAGTGAACCATCCTCGTTCTGCCGACCGGCCAACCACCGCAACCCGCGCTCGATCGCCGCTTCCGTATCGGCATTGATCAGCGTGGGCTCCTCCCAAGCCAAGGCCCGGCCAACCGAACCAACTCCCCCGCAAGAAAATCCGAGCCCGACTCCGGACAATAGCCGGAGGAATTCTCGCCGATCGCGGCGTGTCGCGGTTGTCATCGTCGAAGTTCGTTCCATCGGGCCGACTCGTCTATCAAATTTCCAAGGGGTGACCGACCGCTAGGAGCCGACACATCGACCATTGACTCAGTCGGATTCGGATAACTCGGAAAAGTAGCGACTCGAAACTTCCTCGAATCCCTGCACCCAACCCTCTCCAGTCACCGTACGCAAACTCTCGCGGACCGACTCCGGCAAATGCCCCCAGACGCTCGCACCCTGTTGTTGAATCTGCGCGGGACTCAGCATGCCGGCGCCCCCTTCGTTGGAAGACGTTGAACTGATCCCACCCGCGCTGGCCGAACTCGTCGCGCCACTCGATCCAGAGGTCGGACTCGGGCTGGGAGCTCCTCCCAACCACTGGTCCAATTCCTCGATGACTCGAGCCATCACCTCTTGAGTCACCGTACCCGCATCGCCGCGATCAAGACGAAGCGCGGCCTCATCCGTTCCTACGACGATCGGCTCCCAGCGACTCCGATTCTCACCGACGTCCTCTCCCGCGGAAGAACCGCCAGAGCCTGGCAGACCAGGGAGTCCAGAACCATCGTCGGTGGATGGAGGACCACCAATTCCAGGCAGGCCGGGCAGGCCGGCCGGTGGCTCGGGGCGAGGCCGCATTGGCGACTCCGCTTCGGCTCGCTCCAAAATCCCGCCCAACATCAACGCGGCTCGAGCGACCGCCCGCTGGTGAACGGCAAGAGTCTCCATGGTGCCCGCCGCCACGTCACCGTCCGCGAGGGCCTGAGTGTCGGCGAGTACCCGAGCCTGGATGGTTCGAAGTCGGGCGATTTCATCGCGCACGTACGCCGGTAACGGGGCCGGCTGCTGGCTCGAGTCATTGGTGGGGTCCGGGATCGAGTCGGATGGCGGATTCGAAGATGTTGGTGGAGCCTGAAAGCCCAAGTTTCGCAGCCGCTCCACGATTCGCTCCGCGCCATTCGCCAGCGTCGCCAACCGCGCGCGATCTTCGTCCTTTCTGGGGCGAGGCAGTGTTTCCGACGTCAACTCTCGTCGCCATAGGGCGATCGCTCGCTCGGCGTTCCGCATGTCCGATTCGATCGATGCAAGCTCCAGCGATAACACCGGCAGGTTGAGCGGATCCAACTCGGCTAGCCACCGGGCGACCTCGCCTCGCAGTTCTTCCTGGGACGCGGAGTTCACATCCAACCAATCCAACAACGTTCGATCGATATTGGGTTCGGTCGCGTCGACTCGCTCGCCGAGGGTCCGCGCGATTCCCTCCTGTCGCTCCAGCCAGTCGGCGAGTTTGGCTTCGAATTCGTCGGATGACGAAGTACTGTCCGACGGAACTCCCGCGTCGTTCGCGCCCAACTCCTGATCGGCCAATTCGTTCGCCTCCGCGTACCCTTGTTCGAGCTCCGCCAGAGCCAACTCGATCGCGGCCAAGGCTTGCGACGCATCTTGTCGATTCACGGCCGTCGCGGCGAGCTCGATCTGTTCCGCCGCGCGACGCATCGCGTCGGCGATCGAAGAGGTTCGTGGATCCTGCTCCCAACGCAAGGCTTGATTCTGCAAGGCCCGCCCGAGTTGTTCGATACGATCCCGCACGGCCGCGCGAGTCGCCGCATCGCTCAGCGTGGGATCGATCGCTTGCCAGGCTCGTAGCTCGTCGGCCAATCGTCGGGCCCGACCCAGGTCGCCGCCCAAATCATTTCGAGCATCCCGCGGACCATCGACCGCGGCCGCCCGGTCCGTCTCGCGCATCCGCTCGCTGCCATCGGCGAGTAGCTTCTCGAGCAACTCAAGGGCGACTCGCTGAGCCTCGAAGGCCGCGCCGAATTGCCCAAGCCGCAAGCGCGCTGACGATTCATGGAGCCAAACGGCGATCCCGGTTTGGCGAAGTTCAGCCGCGAGCCAACGGGCGCGAGAGTTCTCCGCCGCGACGCGCGCGACTTCCTCCTCGAGCCGTTCCAAGTCGTTGGAGAGACGAAGTTGTTGATCGGCTAGAAGTCCCGATTCTCGAGCCCGTCGTTCGTCCGCTTCGTCCGAGCCAATCCAATCGGCCGTTTGTTCCTGCAGCTCGCGCTGCCGCGTGGCGATTTGTTCGAGCGTCTCGCGCCACGCGGGCCAGTCCTGGAGCCGGTCCTTGCGAAACGCCTCGGATAGCCGCTGCTGAAGATCGTCCCAATGAGTCAGAATCTCGTCGAACAACTGCTCGGGAGACTGCTCGCGAGCTGTATCCGTGTCGTCCCCAACGTTTGAGCTCGCTTCGCTCGTCGAGGATTCCACGCCGAGTTCCTGGAGCTGCTCGTACCGTTTTCGTTGTCGAGCCAAACGGGGAGCGAGATCGTTCAGTGCCGCCTCGGCAAGCGCGAGCCGTTCCGATAGTCCAGGATCAACCACGCGTTGACGATCGATCAGCCTCGCGAGCCGCTCGAGCTGCCGCGGGAAACTACCGTTGCCCTCGCTTACTTGATCGGTCCACCGACCGACCCGAGACATCGCCGCGACTCGAAGTTCCAAGCTAGGGAGCGCCGCGGTCGTCACCCATGTATCGCGAAGGGAGTGAGCCTGCCGACGGAGGTCATCGATTCCTTGCGTCCATTCGGCGATGCCGGTTCGCCAAGTCTCGAACTGCTGGCTCGTCGCCGCGGCATATTCCGAGTCCGTCACAATCCGCGCGCGAAGTCGAGGCGTGTTCGACGATTCTCCACATTCGTCGACGGCCACCGCGCGGATCAGGATGTCAGGACTATCGCCGAGGAGTTGCTCGATTCGTGAGGTCTCCAACAAGGCCGACAACGATTCATCGCCGCTCGAGCGTGAAACCTCCGGCGCTTCGTTCGCGCGACGCCGCCAAATCACTTGCCAATCGGGGTCCGGCTGGCCTGCTTGATTCGCACTCGCCGTGGCGACCTCGATACGCGCCTCGCTCCAACCTTGGTCATCGCCCACGCTCAAGAGCACTGGCCAAGAGCCGGTGGCCGTGACCCAAATGGCATCGTTGACCCGCAGCTCCTCATCGGTCCAAACGATCCGCGGACTCGGGTTGCCGACCGCCGTCAGCTCCGCCGTTTCCGAACGAGTCAACAAGCCATCCAGTCCCTCGAGCTCAACCCAATACGAACAGTCGTCCGCGCACAACCAGTCCGTCGGTGACCTCGTTTCAATCCGCCCTCCCGCGGCGGTCACGATGAGTGGAATGCGAGTTTCGATATCCCGCGCGTCGCGGACCACGATCTCAGCTCGACCCACGGGGGGAGCGACGAGACCGATCGCCGTCAGCTCAGCGCCGCTTGGGACCAGGGCATTCGTACCGACGTTTCGCGCTGGAAGACCCAAACAGGGTGGTGGCAAGGCGGTGACGATCCAAGATTCGAGACGAGGAGGCTGCTGAACTCGCAAACGCCGCCAACCCGTATCTGAATCTCCCACGGCGGCTCGCACGCGAATATCGCCCGCGAGCGGCGGCAGCTCAAAACGAAACTCTCCTTGATCCGCCGACGCGACCAATCGACCTCCATCGAGTTCCGGATCAACGCTCTCCCAATACAACGTGAGTTCGCTCGGTGTTCGGCCTCGACGATTGAACACGACCAGTTCGGTCGTTCGTCCGGCGGCCGTGAGTCCCGGAAAATCGCGGAACGCGAAATCGTAACGCGTCGGCCAGCGATAGCTTCCCACGGGGTTGAGCAATCGCATTGTCCCGACGCCCACATGAGCCGGCATCGCCAAGCTCAAGCCGACCATTCCTCCCACGGCAAGCATCGCCAACAACATGGGCCCGCCCAATCGCTCCCAACCAATCACCTGTCTCGGCGAGAGGGACTTGAGCTTCTCCCATGTCTCGCGAAGCACTTGCTCCGCCAAGGCCGACGATTGGCGAGCATTGCTTGTCAGGACGAGCGACACGCCCGCCGCCAGCTCACCCTGGCGACCCTGCGTGAAGCGTGGTTCGAGTTGCGAGGCCAAGGCGACCGGATCTTCCCTGCGATACACCGCCGGTCGAACGAGCCTAAGGACAACCGCGACGATCGCCATGAGGAAGGTCAACGACAACGTCCAACGCAGCAGCGGCACTTCACTGCGCCACCACCAATCGCAAACCGCCAGAAGAACTCCGCAACCCAACACTCCGACCAAACTCCAACTGCCCGCGCGCAAGATCCGAAACAGACCGATCGCACGACCGATCTGTCGTAGCTTGCCGCGAATCGCGTTGGAAGTCTCGTCGCTCATGAAGTGTCGGGGGATTCGGGAATCACTCACTCTTGGCCACGCACGTCGCGCAAACGCCAATCAACCAGCAGGAGTCCAATGACCAAGCAACCGAAGAACAATGACAGCCAGACATTATCCCAAATCGGTCGGTCGGGCCCAACGGAAATGATGGGGCGACGTGGCGACGGGAGCCAAGTGGCAGGGGTTCGTAGATCCTTGGGCGTGATGACGCGTCCGCCAGTGACCTGGGCGATTTCACGAAGCCACTCGTGATCCGGTGGCTCCCGGTCGGCTTCCGTTCGCGCCGGCGACACATCAAAAGTAAACGACGCGCGAGAGGTCGCGGTCGTTCCCTCGACTGTCACGAGGTACTGCCCAGGGGCCAAATCGGTCAACTCAGCCTCGAACCAACCGGCTTGAGCACCGACGGGCATGAGCGGCAGTGGTTTGGCTCCTGAGTCCGCCAATGAAACCGTCGTGACCGGCGGAACGCCATCGTTGGTCGCCGTCGTCACGGAAATCCAGGCGGTATCACCCGCCCGGTAATGATCGCGATCCGAGGCAATCACGGTTCGCGGATTCTGGTCGAGCCACCGATGCCGAGCCAATTGCCGAATCGTTTGGAGCCAGTATCGGTCTCCTCGCTCATCCTCCGATCGGTACCGCAAGCGATAGGCGTCGGCGAAGCCTTGGAATAAGACGACACCCCGCCCAACGCTTTGTTGAGTGAGAGCGACGTCAAGGTCCTGGGACTCCGTGGAATCATCAAGCACCAACAGCGGACGAACACCAGGCCGCAATTGCCTCGACAACCAGACGCCCGTAACGGGGAAGCGAATTCGCGGATCGCGAGCCAACGAGTCGTCCTCGTCACTAGCATCCGTGCTCGCCGACAACCACGACGGATGCTCACGCAGCGACGGATAACTCGCACCGATCGGAGTCGCCACCAGCTGGCGGAGCCGCGCTTGGGGGCCGCTGCCTCCCGACCAGTAACGCAGTTCGGTCAAGGGACAGGGCAAGAGCGATTCCAATTCCGTTCCGCTCCAGTTCGCCGGGTTCGTATTCCAATTCGCCACGACAATGAGACTCGCCGCATCGGTTTCCACATGCCGGCGAAGCCGCTCCAAGTCCGTGCGAGACAATCCCCGTGTTGGATCCTGGTCGGCCAGCAGTGGATCGATCATGACGACGACATCGAATTCACTCAGCAGCGCATCATCGGCTGGAAACGAGCGAATCGCCGATTCGTCGGTGTCGGCGTACTCGAGGTCAGCGGTTTGCAGCCACGACGAAACGGCGAACGAACGCACTTCCGTGGAGCCCGGCTGACGGGCTCGCTCCAAGGCGTGCTTCAAAAATCGAAACTCCGGCACCGGATCCCTCGAAACAATCAAAACGCGTGTCCGATGTTCGATCGCCTCGAATCGTTGGGTCCGCCCCGATCCCAGAACGCTTTCGTTAGCGTCCTCCACCAGTTGAACCGCGAGGCGATTGGCGCCGGGACGCATGACGGGAAAGACCAATGGGAAGGTCGCGGTCGTCGTCGCCTCGCGCGGTTCCCAAGTCACGCTCGCCAACGTCTCGTCATTGGCGAGGTCGACCAGCCGCACGCGAAGCCGACCTCCGTGCCACGCCCGCAATTCCACCGTCGCGGTAACAACCAGCGACTCACCCACGAAAGCGGTCGCGGGAAGACCCTGCGTGGCGATGCGAATCTCGCGGCGTTCCACGTCCTCCCCGACCAAGACCGGAAACCAGGGAACGCGGGCGGCACGGAGTTGTTCCCGCAAGAGCTCGCGGCTATTCGCATCAGTGGAAACGGCATCGGTCACCAGGATGACAGCGCTGAGCGGGCGACCCATGTTGCGTTCCACCAAGTCGCCCAAACATGTCCCCAAACGACTCGCGGGTTGATCGGGATGTTCGGCCAATCGACGCAGTTCACTCCATGATTCGTGACGCTCCAACTGCTGACCCACCGAGTACCAATCCAATCGGCGCTGTTCACCAAAACGTGTGAGCCAAGCTTGCTGCTCGCCCATCGTCCTCGGAAGTTCACTCAACGCTTGACCGAGCCGACTCGATTCGCCCGGCGACTCGGTCGCGGACACCTCGTCCGTGGACGCATCGGAATCCGCCGCGGTCGTCTCGTTCGTCCGATCAGCCGTCGCCATGCTGGCCGACAGGTCGAGTACGAAAGTCACTCGATGCGGCTGCTCGACCAATCGTCTCGCTTGCCAGCCTTGTGCGGCGAAGAGCAGGATAGCGACCAAGACCGCCCGTACGAACATCGACAAAAAACCGAGTCGCGTCCTCCATTGGGTTCGAGTCAACCACAAGGAGACTCCCCAAATCACAACTCCCAACGCGACGACCTGCCACCAAGGCGCCGTCCAGGAGCGGAGCCCTGAACTCCAGTC
>JAGQPS010000236.1 GCA_020426595.1 Planctomycetales bacterium | reverse complement strand
TTAGTTTGAGAAGTCGAAGAATCCCTCGCCCACGCTTCGGGTTTCCTTTGGTTTTGCCACGCTTTTGGATGGCCGACCGGGGCAATGCTGTATCGATGGCGTTCGCGGGCTTGGGCCATGAAAAAAGGCCGATGTCAGGAGCCTGACATCGGCCTCATTCAAAACTGGGTTGGCTCGTTCGGCCAAGCCGCCGCACGGGCTAGCCGCCGAGGCCCTTACCCATGGAGTGGCTCAACAGAGCTTCCGGTACTTGGTCGCCCACGGTGGGACCGGTGAACGCTTCCTCGGCGAGCGCCGCGCGGAAGAGCGACGACGGCTGCACGGGCTCGACCACCGGCACTTGTTGTTGCTTGAGGTCGAGATAAGTGTAGCTATCGAACATGCGGCCGTAGAAATCTTGGAAGCTCTCGGCTTCCTCGGCTCCAAAACGACCTTCGATAACCGACTGCTCGATCTTGCTGTGGAACGCCAACCGCATCGCCTCGGGGCTGTGATTAACGCTTTCGAGCATCTGCTGCAACGTCTTGCCCGCCCCGAGCTCCATGTGCCACGAACCATCCTCCCGCACGGAGACTTCCGCGCAGTGGACGTTGCCGAGCAAGTTGTGGTCGTCGCCCAGGATCTCTTGATAAGCGCCCACGAGGAACACGCCGATGTAGTACGGCTGTCCGTCGAAGCGGTGCAGAGCCAGCGTCGTCTTTTCTCCCTTGGGATCGATGAACCGATCGAGCTTGCCATCACTGTCGCAAGTGATGTCGCTCAGGATCGCCATCTGGCCAGGACGCTCCTCCAGGCGATGCAAAGGCATCACGGGGAAGAGTTGATCGATGGCCCAATGATCGGGCAGCGAACGGAAGAGCGAGAAGTTGCCGTAGTAGATATCCGCCAACATGACCTGGAGGTTCTCGAGTTCGCGCGGAATGAAGTCGAGCTCCGACATCACTTCGGCGACCTTGCGACAGACTTCCTTGAACATCGTCTCGGCCAACGCCCGGTCCTTCAGCGACAAGTGGCCGCTGTTGAACAGGTTGATCGCGATCTCGAGCGCTTGCTGGGCGTCGTGATAGCTCTCCGAAACGGTGTTCTCGTTCAGATCCTCGAGCGCGTGCCGCATGTCGACCAGCGGCTGGAGCTTGGGATCGATCTCCATCGTCCGCCAATCGGGAATATCGAGTCCCGGGTGGTGGCTGGTCGAGCCGAACACGGGGAACACGAGCAGGCTTTGGTGAGCCACCAGGGCTCGGCCACTCTCCGAGAAAATGTTGGGGCAGGGAGCCCCGACTTGCTCGCAGACGCTCTTGATGTAGTACACCACGTCGTTGGCGTACTCCTGGAGCGTGTAGTTCATGCTCGACGCACTGGTGTTCTGAGCGCCGGTGTAATCGATGCCAAGGCCACCACCGACGTCGATCGTTCGCAAGGGAACGCCTTCGCGCACCAAGTCGCCATAGATACGAGTCGCCTCGATCACGGCCGCCTTGGTTCGTCGGATGTTGGGAATCTGGCTGCCGATGTGGAAGTGGAGCAAGTGCACGCAATCGAGCAAACCTTGCTCGCGGAGCCACTGCATCCCAGCCACGACCTCGGTCGCCGTCAGCCCAAACTTGCTCTTGTGGCCGCCGGTCGCTTCCCAGTGACCCGAGCCACGAGTCGCCAACTTGACTCGCACGCCCAACCGGGGACGCACGCCGAGTTGCCGGGCGACTCGAGCGGCCAGCTGGAACTCCGAAGGCTTCTCGATCGTGATGGTCACGTCGAGCCCCAGCTTGAGGCCTCGCAGAGCCATCTCGATGTACGCCTCGTCCTTGAACCCATTGCACAGAATGGGCATGCCGGGACGAGCCTGGGCCAAGACGGCCAAGAGTTCGGCCTTGCTGCCAGCCTCGAGACCGACATGCTGGGCGGAATCACGACCGACGAGCGATTCGACGACTCGGCGATGCTGATTGACCTTGATCGGGTAGATGCAGGTGTACTGCCCCGAATACTCGAATTCCCCAATGGCGGCATCAAAGGCGCCTTGGATCTCGAGCAATCGTTCCCGAGATATCTGCGGAAACCGGATGAGAAGAGGAGGTTCAGAGCCTCGGCGACGAGCTTCCGCTAGGATCTCCATGAGATCCAGCTTGGCTAAGCCGTCGCGGTTGGGAGAGACATGGAGATTGCCGTTGGATTCCACCGAGAAGAATCCACTCCCCCAACGATCGACCTGGTACAGGTCAGACGAACGCCAGGGATTCCAAGACGTGCCCGAGGCTTTTCTCAACATCAACGTTCATCCAGTGCATAAAAAACCTTGGAGAGAATTCTGCGTTACTCGGCTTCGGACGATCTCGACACCCGCAAGCCATTGCCCACGAAATTGGCGTCGAGCTTCAGAGCTTCCGGTTGGAGAACCAGCCCGCGCTCGCGAGCCGTACCTCTTCTCCTTGGACACTGCAAAACGCAACGGATTGACCGCCGATCGAAAGCCCTCTACCGAATGCAGTTGACAGCGAACGCAAAAGTATAGCGAGGCCGGGGTCTTGGGAAATATCGGATCCGCCCCGAGGGGGCGAAAACAAGAAAGTTGCGTCGGCCGGCCTCCCATAATCACTCACCGAAAATCGGATCGCGAGTTTCTCGCGGATCAACCCAATGCCCTCCATGATCCCATTTTCCTGGCGAATCTCCCCCACCGCCTCCCGCGAGCATGCACGCCGCTGGCAACGACTCGGAATCGCCCCGCGAGTCCCGCATCCGTTCTGGGAAACGGTCCCGGCTGGCACCTCTCGCTCGGTCGACCGACAAGAGGCCTCGGACGAGGGAACCGACTCTCCGGCCACACCCAGCATGACGCCCGCCGCCCAAGTGTCTCTTAACAAAACGGCATCGCATCCCGAGCCGAATTCCGCCGTCGATGGCGGCTTGCGCCGGGAGCCAGCCATGGGGCTAGACGACGGGCCTATCCGTGATGAGCTCCACCGAAGGATCGCTCCGCTCGAGCAAGCGTGGCTCGCCCGAGGCCCCGGAGCGTTGGCGTGGTGCGAGCGGGTCATGGCTCGCGTTGAACAACGACGGCTCACCCAGGATTCTTGCAGTGAGTCCCGGAGGCCGGCCACGGACGTCGCGTTGTCCGCTAAGTGCGAGGTCGAGCCGCTCGTGCCTTACCTCGGCGGCTACCACGGCTGGAACGCCACTCGCCAAGTGTGGCAGGTCGAGGCCTTGTTGCACGACGTGTCACCACGTCTCCCGGAATGGGTCCGGCTGCTCCAAGTCGCGATCGCCTCGCGTTTCGCTCCTCGCCTGCTTGCTCCCTGGGGATCCGTGACCAGCGGGGACGAAGGACTCGACGAGTCGCCCGAGGATATACAGGCGGAATCGACGACTGGCTTGACCCCAGGGCAATGGGCTCTCCTCGATGGATTCACGCTCTTGGCGGCCGAGTGGGTCGAGGCGACAGAGTTCTCGGACGAAACCGTCGAGGAATGGGAGTCGTGGTCGGGCCGGTGCGTGACTTCCGAAGGGCACGAGGCGACAGCGGCCAAGCATCTTGAGTCTTGGCGGCAAGCCATGGGCGAATGGCGAGCACTGCCGGGCCACGACCTGGAGGCGGTTGCTGATTACTTGTTTCGGCGGACCCAGTGACCTTTCGAGCAGCGCCCGTTCGAGTAGTACGTGGAGCCGCTGGTGCCGGCGCGGGCCGCGATTCACTCGACTGTGTCCGCCTTCCCAGCCGGAATCCCAATCGGCGACGGCGGTCGGCGCTTCGTTTGGGTTAGAGTAAAACCAAGTTTCCCGCCGGCGGTTTTCTCCTCGAGAACCCAAGGGGCCCGGTTGCCGATCGACTGGTGACTCGAAGGCCTCGATCCCGCCGCGTCATCGATTGAGTTTCCGACCATGCAACGTCTTCGCGCGCAAGTCCTCTTCGTACCCACGCTCGGCTGGAATGTCCTCCTCGGGCGGATGCTGAAGGTGCGACGTTGGTGGGATCGAATCGATGATCATGTGGTGATTGGGGCGATGCCTTTCCCCAGCGACGTCGCTCGACTCCACAAGGAAGGCGTGCGAGGAGTCGTGAATACGTGCGAGGAGTACTCTGGTCCCAGCCGGCTCTACCACAATCTGGGCATGCGGCAGTTGCGAGTCCAAACCGTTGACTTCACTCATCCCTCGATCGAGGCCGTGCAACAAGCGGTCGATTTCATCGCCGAGCATTCCGAGCGCGGTGAGTCGGTTTACGTGCATTGCAAGGCGGGAAGAGCCCGCAGCGCGACCATCGTCTTGTGTTGGCTCATCCAGCAACACGGGCTCACGCCCGAACAAGGCCAGCAACTCCTGCTCGAACGTCGGCCCCACATCAACCGACGACTCGTCGAACGACCGGTGGTTCGCGAGTTCTATCAGCGACACCGGGGCGAACTGATCACCGACCCCGCCGAAGCGGCCGAGATCATGCGAAAGTCGTAGAGCCGTATGGCCGCCGAGTCGCCCCGTAAGGATCGACCCTCGGCGCGGTTAGGGATCGTGCCTGGGTTCGGGCAAGTCCCAAATGGGTCCGTTCGTCGGGAGAGTTTTGAGCGATGTTGGCGCGAGCCGCTGTCTTTGACGGCCGAAAGTCACACAGCCTGGTTCGAGGCATCGCGGTGTTGGCCGGTCCGGTCTTCATCGAGGAGAGCCTGTCGCTCGCCGTTGGCTATACCGATTGGTGGCTCGCCGGCCACTACTTTCCGGGAGCGGCCACGTTCGCCGCGATGAGCCTCATGGCTTACTTGCTCTGGTTGCTGCCGAGCATGTTCGCCAGCTTGGCGATCGGTGTGACCGCCGTCGTCGCTCGTCGCTTTGGCGAAGGCCGTCCTGAGGATGCCAATCGAGCGGTTCATCAAGCGATGCTCGGAGGCGCGGCGGTCGCGCTGGTTGGTATGGTCGTGGCCCAGGGGATCGCCAATGACCTCCCTCACTGGCTTCAGCTTTCACCCGCCGCCTCGCGGCTTGTTACTCGTTACTTTCGCATCGTCGCGGCGGTCATTCCGCTGATCATGATCGAGCAAATCCTGATCGCCTCGCTACGCGGCGCCGGGTACACGCTCGCCGGCCTCTGGACCAAGCTGCTGGTCGTGGTGGCCAATCTGATCGTGAGCACCGGTTGCGTCACAGGCTGGGGGCCCTTTCCCAAGCTGGGTTGGGAGGGGTTGGCCCTGGGGACCGCGACCGCACACGCGCTCGGTGGATTGGTGTTGACGGTGATGGTGTGGCGCGGCACCGCGGGGCTCAGCTTCCAGCATGCTCGTTGGCGCATCGATGGACCGATGCAGCGACTGCTCTGGCGAATCGGAGCTCCCGGCGGCCTCGACATGCTGCTCATTCTTGGCTTTCAATTCACGTTCATCAGCATCGTCTATCGACTCGGTGATCTCGCCGCCGCCTCGCACGGGCTGGCCGTGCAAATCGAGGCTCTGGGCTACTTGCCGGGCTCGGCGTTCCAGGTCGCCGCCGCGACCATGGCGGGCCAGTACCTCGGAGCCAAAAATCGTGCGGCCGCGCGGCGGGCCGCGCTCGCGTGTTGGCTGGGAGGGAGTCTCGTGATG
Organism: Planctomycetales bacterium; assembly: GCA_020426595.1. GTDB lineage: Bacteria > Planctomycetota > Planctomycetia > Pirellulales > Pirellulaceae > UBA11682. Next base: position 2,505 of record JAGQPS010000236.1, on the reverse strand, counting down.
ATGTCCGCCGGGCTCGTTTTCGCTTACCGAGGCGAGCCGGTCGCGAGTTGGTTCGTCGGGCCCGATGACTCGCCCGTCATTGCCTTGGCCGCCCAGCTCTTGGTGATCATCGGAGCGGGGATGCCGGCTTTGGCCCTCGTGCTCATTGGCTCGGGTACGCTGCGTGGAGCGGGCGATACGCGCTGGCCCCTGATCACCACGCTCTCTGGCTTCGCGCTGATTCGCTTGCCGCTCGCCATCCTTTTCGCGTGGCCTCCGTCCGATGCGATTCCTTGGACCTGGGGAATGGGAGTCGAGGGAGCTTGGTGGGCGATGATTCTCGATCTGTGGGTTCGAGCCTTGATGATCGGGGGACGCTTGCTCCAGGGAGGTTGGGAACGCATTGACTTGCGACATTAGCACCGGTGTCCCGACGTGCGAGGCTCATCGAGCCCCGCCAGGGCGTTCCCCCTTTGCTCGTTAGGCGATCGACCTAAGCGGCGACTGTTGAGCCACCGGAAAGTGACAGCACTTGGCGCGATCCGACCACGTTTTTCCCAGAAATCGTGGCCAGGGTCATGACCAATCCTCCTGACGGATCGTAATGCCCAGGGAACTCGTCTGGAGTTACAAGGTGGCGATGGGTTAGGCTGCTCGCCGTCACGGATGGAGCATCGCGTTCGAGGCGGTTCCTTGCGGGAGGCAAGGCCGTTCGAACGAGAGTCTTGGACCGACCGGGCCGGGACTCACGATGTGAAACGCTTAGATCAAGGAGTCGAGCATGGATGCTCGCCATCGTTGGCCGTTGGCCACTTGCGTTGGGTTGTTGCTGTTGGTCGCGATGGGAGCCAACTATCGCACGCAGAACTTCATCGTGACGGCGGCGGACGCACGCTTCGCGGCTCAAGTTGGTCAAGCCGCCGAGGCCTACCGCGCGAGTCTGGCTCGAGAGTGGCTCGGTCGCGAACTCCCGCCCTGGCAAGAGCCGTGCAGCTTGGTCGTCAACATTCATCGCGACGCTTTTGGCGCGACGACCTTCGCCTTCGATGGACCACGCGGCGATCGAGGCCGACCGTTCGGCTGGGAGATGGAAGTCAACGGCTCGCCTGAACGCATTCTCGACAGCGTCCTGCCCCACGAAATCACGCACACCATTCTCGCTTCCCACTTCCAGCAGCGCTTGCCTCGATGGTTGGATGAAGGGGCCGCGTCGAACTGCGAGCATGTCAGTGAGACGTCGAAACAGGAACACAATCTGATTGTGTTTCTGACCGAGGGACGCGGAATTCCGTTCAACCGCATGTTTCGAATGATGGAGTACCCTCACGATCAGCGCGACATGTTGGCTCTCTATGCCCAGGGCCTCAGCGTCGTCAACTTCTTGCTTCTCCAAGGTGAGAAATCGGACTTCCTGGAATTCACGCGGCTAGGCCTCGAACATGGTCGATGGGATGCCGCCGTCGAACGAGTCTATGGCTTTCAAGATCTCAGCGACTTGCAAGTCACCTGGAACGGTTGGGTCAAGGAAGGAAGCCCCGACTACCGCGCCGATCAGCGGTTGGCGGCGACCTACGTGCCCGCGGTCCGAAACGCCTCGGCCGATACGTCGTCGATGCCGAACCGCTTGGCGTCGATGAACTCGGGCGAGTCAGGTCCGACCGGTGAGCCGCCCCTGTCGCGAGCCGCTCCGGGGCGCGCGCTTCCTCGTCCTCGTCCCTTGGGATTCGCCTCGGTCGGCGGAGCACCGGCGGGTGGACCGAGCGTGGAGGATTGGGAACGAGCCAACGCCATGGTTGGGTCCGTCGCGCGGAATCATCCGGCTCCGCGCCAGCTTGGCTTGGTTCAGTCCGGAGGCTCGCTCGCGAATCCGGGAGAAATGGTCGGACGCCAAATCGGAGCCGACCTGACCGACAGCTGGTATTACCGCCGCCGCATCGGCCAGGATGCGACAACCCAGTCTCCTCCGATCGATCGCGTCGACCCGGCTACTCCGTCCGCGGCCTTTGGGGCGTGGCGCTCGGTCGAGCCTACCGGTACGACTCAAGCGGCGAGTGGCGAGCCGGAAACGAGCAACGCGACGAACACGCGGCAGGGAGCGACTTCGTACTCCACGCTCCCCGAGTTCCAATGGCGCTAGTCGAGGTGGCTCGAGAGGCGAGCAGCGTGGCGGCGTGTGACGTTACGGAGTGAATTCGATCTCGGCTGGACTCCCAGGTACCGCGAGCCACGCGTTCTCCTGAATTCGATTCTCGAATCGAATCTCGATGCGGACTTCCTGATTGGCGTCCACCAGATCACCGACTCGTGCGACCGTCCCGACAAACTCGTGTCGGTCCCCTCCTCGTCCCGTGACTCGCACTTGGCACGCGCGACCGACCAAGTCGGCGGTCGCGGCGGCGACGGGTAACGGCAAGTCGATCTTGAGAGTCTCCAACGAAACGAGCTCACAGATCGCATCTCCCGCCACGACCCATTCGCCTTGTTGGCGAAACTGCTGGGTCACGACTCCATTCCACGGAGCTCGGA
>JAGQPS010000235.1 GCA_020426595.1 Planctomycetales bacterium | reverse complement strand
GATTAAGAGGGTGATCGCCGAGGCGGAAGCGATGCCGGAGCGGGAAGCGATTCACTACGCCGTATTGCGCGCGATGCAAAAGGCTCGTTATGGCCCGGACGAGCTCGGTCATTACGCGCTCGCGTTCGACGCGTACTGTCACTTCACGTCGCCGATTCGTCGCTATCCCGATTTGATCATTCACCGCATGATCAAGAGTGTGGTGCGAGGTAAGCGACCGAGCGATGAGTTCGGTCACTTGCAAGCCTTGGGCGTGCACTGCAGCGAAACCGAGGTGCGAGCCGAGCGGGCGGAGCGAGAGCTCAAGAAGCTCAAGTTGCTGAACTTCTACAAGGACAAGCTGGGTGAGGAGCTGCCGGCTCGGATCACGGGAGTCGAGCGTTTCGGATTGTTCGCCCAGGGCGAGCAAATCCCGGTCGACGGATTCGTTGGGCTCGGCGCGTTGCCTCACGATCTTTACGACCACGATCCCGTCGCTCGAACACTCGTGGGGCGGCGGTCGGGCATGACGTATCGTTTGGGTGATCCGTTGTTGGTTCGCGTGCTGCGAGTCGACTTTGATCGGCGCGAGATCGATTTTGAAGTCGTGCGGCATCGCGGCATCCAGCGTGGCAATCGTCCCATCACGACTCGTCGCGTGGGAAGCTCGCGTCGCGGTACGAGCGAGTCGGCGCCCGATTCCCGGGGTATGGGCGGCCGTCGTGCCTCTGGCGACCGGCGCGGCGGGGCCTCGCGCCCCCCAGGGCGTGGTTCCCACGACTCCCGATCGTCGGGCGCGCGAGGCGGTCGTCGCAAGCATCGCTAACAATCGCGCGTCAACGTCTAGTCAATCGATCAGGGCCCGTTACAATCCTGGGTACGCCCTGGAGCGGTTGTTCGTTGACATCTCGGCGATTCGTCTTTCCCCACGCGGTGATTACCGACGAGGCGATTGGAAGCGGTACTGGCTTTCTTCCCTCCCCGGTTTTCAGCGGTGATTGGGGATTTGCGTAGTGGATTTCTAGATGGCCGCGAAGTCGGTGGTCGCCACGCGACATGTGGCTCGACCTCGAACGTGGCGATGCCGCAAACGTGGCAATGCCGCGAACCACGTGCTCCTCGGGATTTTCCGGCTGGGTTGGCTCGGTGTGTCAGCTTAGCCGTGATGTGGTGCCCTGGCTTTGGATGACAGCGAGCGTGAGTTCACGGCGAGCATGGGAAAACCTCAAGCTCCGTTCGGTCAAAGTCGTCCGCGCCGCGATCCGCTTACCGGCAAGACAAACCGCTGATCGATGGCGGCTTGGGAGGAGACGCGAGTGAGTTCTGCGTCGGACGAATCGTTGAAGACAACCCCCTTGCATGCTTGGCATGCGTCTCATGGAGCCCGTCTGGTTCCGTTTGCTGGCTGGGAAATGCCGGTCCAATACGCGGGATTGGTCGAGGAGCATCTCGCCTGCCGAACCGCCGCCGCCCTGTTTGATGTTTCGCACATGGGGCGACTCGATTTCGTCGGCGGCGACGTGGAAACATGGCTCGATGGTCTCGTCACTCGCCGCGTGGTTGGGATGGCCGATGGCGCGGTGCGATACTCGCTCGTGTGCGACGAATCGGGTGGCGTGCTGGACGACGTGCTCATCTATCGTCTACCGACCGAGGATGGTCGCGGTCAGTTCAGTCTGGTGGTCAACGCGAGCAATCGTGACAAGTTGGTCGCTTGGTTCCAAAGGCATGGCGCGGATGGTTCACGAGTCGGTTTGCTTGATCGGACTTGGGAAACCGCGATGATCGCGGTGCAGGGCCCGCTCGCTCTGCAAGTCGTCTCGGAGTGGTTGGGGTGGGACCCGAGTTCGCTGCGATATTACACGGCGGTGCGAGGAGACAGCCCCGTGGGGTCGCTGCTTGTTGGACGCACCGGTTACACGGGCGAGGATGGCGTCGAGCTGGTGGTGAACCGCGCGTCGGCGGAGCGAGTTTGGACCGAGTTGCTCGCGCTGGGCGAATCCCGCGGAGTGAAGGCGGCGGGACTCGGTGCTCGGGACACCTTGCGACTCGAGGCCGGGATGCCGCTCTACGGCCACGAGTTGAACGAACAGCAGTCGGCCGCCGATGCGGGATTGGATTTCGCGATCCAGCTCAAGGATCGGGAGTTCGTGGGAAGCACCGCGTTGCGAGCCGCTCGGTCCGCGGGGAGCGGGCAACGTCGTGTCGGTCTGAGTCTCGCCGGTAAGCGGCCGGCTCGAGAAGGCTGTTCGATCGTGGTGGAAGACCGAGTCGTGGGTATCGTGACCAGCGGATCGCCATCTCCGACGCTCGGGCACCCGATCGCGATGGGCTATATCGAGTCGTCCTTGGCCACGATTGGATTGGAAGTCGAAGTCGATATTCGCGGCTCGCGCCATGGTGCCCAAATCGTGGAGCTCCCCTTCTATCGACGTCCAGGCAAGTAGCCCACCGAGGCATTGTCCGCGGGTGGCGGACCCGCGAACCCAGATTCCGCGCTGTCGTCATCATCGAAGTTATTGTCGAAGTGAACTGAGCCTAACCAGCGAGTGATTCGCGAATCAGAGGAGCAAGGCCGTGGACCCTCAACAAATGTTGTTTGCCGAGACTCATGAGTGGGTGGCGATCGAGGAGCAAGGAGACTCGAAGGTCGCGACGATCGGAGTCAGCCAGTTCGCCGTCGAGCAATTGGATGGCGTGGTGTATGTCGAGTTGCCACGCGTCGGCGAGCAAGTCGCGGCGGGCGCGTCGTTCGGTGAAGTCGAATCGGTGAAGGCGGTTAGCAATCTGTATTGCCCGGTCGACGGTGAGGTGGTCGAGGTGAACGAGTCGCTGAAGGACTCGCCCGCCTTGATGAGCGATGACCCCTACGGCCAGGGCTGGGTGGCGAAGGTGAAGCTGTCGAGTGACGCGGCGCTGGGCAAGTTGCTCGACAAGGCGGCCTACGACAAGCAGTGCGGTGAATCGCAATAACTCTGGCCGCGACCACCGGGCGGTTCGACTCGTCCAGCACTTGGTGGACGAGCGTGTTCCGGTTCGAGTGAGGCCGGGGTGACGGCTTTCGCGATGCTGGAATCGAGCCCACCGTCGATCGATGGCGCTCGGAGCGGAAGCGACCAAGTTGGAAACGATCACGGAATCGTGTCATTCAGGGGAGCGAGCAAGGCTGATGGCTTACTTCATGAACACGCCCGAGGACGAGCAAGCGATGCTTGCCGCGATCGGGGTGGAGCAAATCGAGAGTCTCTTCGATTCGATTCCAGCGGAGCTCAAGCTGTCGCGACCGTTGGCGATTCCCGAGGCGATGAGCGAAATTGAGTTGACGGCCCACATGCAACAGTTGGCCGCGCGGAATCTCGCCGCGTCCAATTCGCTCTGCTTCCTCGGTGGCGGCGCCTACGACCATTTCGTTCCGGCCGTCGTGGATAGCCTCGCGTCCCGCGGCGAGTTCTATACCTCCTACACGCCGTACCAGCCCGAGGTGAGCCAGGGCAACCTCCAGGCGATGTTCGAGTACCAAACGTTGATCTGTCAACTGACCGGCATGGACGTGTCCAACGCCAGTCTTTACGACGGAGCGTCGGCGACGATCGAGGCGGTGTTGATGTGCCGCGCGGTTTCGCGACGTGAGAAGCGAGTCGTGGTGGTGGGAAGCTTGCATCCCGAGTACCGCCAAGTCCTCGAAACGTATCTCGTCCCCTTGGGCTGCGAGGTCGTGGTCGTCGAGCCGTCGGGCGAGACGGTGGATGTGCCAGCGGTCGCCGCTCAGCTGAATGCCGAAACGGCTTGTTTGGTGGTCCAGCATCCGAATTTCTTTGGGTGCCTGGAGGACGTCTCGGCACTTAGCGCGGCATGTCGCGAGCAGGGTGTGCTGGTCGTGCAGGTGTTTGATCCGACGAGTCTCGGGGTGCTCAAACGCCCGGCCGACTTGGGCGCCGATGTCGCCGTGGCCGAAGGGCAATGCCTGGGTAACCCACTGCAGTTCGGTGGCCCGTACCTCGGCATCTTGGCCTGCAAGGAATCGTTCATGCGACGGATGCCGGGCCGCATCGCCGGGCAAACCGTTTCGGGCACCGATCGCCGCTGCTGGGTGCTGACCCTGCAAACGCGCGAGCAGCACATTCGGCGAGACAAGGCGACGAGCAACGTTTGCACGAACCAAGGTTTGTTCGCCTTGCGGGCGTCGATCTATCTGGCCCTGATGGGCAAGCAAGGCATGCGCGAGCTGGGCGAGAGCTGTTTGCGTAAGGCTCACCATGCCCAACGACAGCTGGTCGCCGCCGGTTGGGAGCGACGCAGCGACGCTCCCTTCTTCAAGGAGTTTGTCGTGCGCGATCCCTCGCGACAAATCGCCGAGCGAATTCAAGCGGGGATCGAGCAAGGCGTGTTGGTCGGAGTCGACCTGGGACGCTGGTGGCCCGAGCTTTCGGACTCGTTGTTGATCGCCGTCACCGAAAAGCGAACCCGGTCCGACATTGATCGCCTGGTCGACGTCTTGGCCCTTAAGGCGGTAGGAGTCTGAAGCAATGCGAAATCGTCAAGCGACACAATTGCTGTTTGAACTCTCGAAGCCGGGCCGCCGCGCGGCGGTTATTCCGCCCAGCGATGTCCTGACCGATGAGCCGCTCGAGTCGCTCTTGCCGTCCGAGGCACTGGCGACCGAGGAATTGGCGTTGCCGGAAGTGGCCGAGGGGGATGTGGTGCGCCATTACACCAATCTCTCGACGCTCAACATGTCGGTCGACACGCATTTCTATCCGCTCGGTTCGTGCACGATGAAGTACAACCCGAAACGGAACGAGCGGTTGGCGGGGTTGGGAGGCGTCGTCGATCTGCATCCCTATCAACCCGAGTCCACGCTGCAGGGCATGCTGCGGTTGCTTTACGAGTTGCAGGGGATTCTCGCCGAGATTTCCGGTTTGCCGGCCGTCTCGTTGCAGCCGGCCGCCGGAGCTCATGGCGAACTCACCGCGCTGATGGCCGCCGCGGCTTATTTCGCGGAACGAGGCGAGAAACGAACCAAGGTCTTGACTCCCGATAGCGCTCACGGGACCAACCCCGCTAGCGCCACGATGGCGGGCTTCCAGGCGATCACCATTCGCAGCGCGGCGGATGGAAGTGTCGACCTCGACGATCTCGCTTCGAAGCTCGACGATCAAGTCGCGGTGGTCATGATCACCAATCCCAACACGCTTGGTTTGTTCGATAAGGGGATTAGTGAAATCGCCAAACGCGTGCACGCGGTGGGAGGCTTTGTCTATCTGGATGGAGCCAACATGAACGCGATCCTTGGCGTGACGCGCCCCGGCGATCTCGGCGCCGACATGATGCACTTCAATCCGCATAAGACCTTTAGCGGTCCGCATGGAGGCGGCGGTCCCGGCGCGGGGCCGATCTGTGTGAACGAGGCATTGGGGCCCTACCTTCCCTCGCCGATGGTCGTGCGCGAAGGCGATGCCTATCGACTGGATTACGACCGTCCTCGGTCGATCGGTCGCGTGAGAAGCTTCTTCGGTAACGTGGGCGTGTTGGTGCGAGCCTACTGTTACATTCTGAGTCACGGTCCGGCGGGACTGCGCAAGGTCTCGGAGCAGGCGGTGCTCAACGCGAACTACTTGTTGGCTCGAGTGAAACACATTCTGCCCGTGCCTCATGGCGACAAGTGCATGCACGAGTTCGTGGCGAGCGCTGAACGTCTCAAGGCGACGCGAGGCATCACCGCGATGGATATCGCGAAGCGGCTCCTCGATTACGGTTTTCATGCCCCCACCGTCTACTTCCCGTTGACGGTTCCCGAGGCGTTGATGGTCGAGCCCACGGAAACCGAGAGCAAGGAAACCCTCGACGCCTTCTGTGAAGCGCTCTTCCGAATCACCGAGGAAGACGCGGACCTGGTTCATAGTGCGCCGACCACGACGGCGGTGCGCCGGCCCGACGAACTGACCGCCGCGCGAAAGCCGATCGTGAAGTGGAATCACTCCGGTGGCTGATCCGACGGGCAGGCTCATCGACCATGTTCCGTCCGAGGGATCGTGGAACATGGGTGTCGACGAAGCGCTTCTGGAGAGCGTGAGCCGGACGGGGCGCCCCTGTCTTCGTTTCTACCGTTGGTCTCGCCCGACTCTGTCGCTTGGATATTTTCAGCGGCTGGGACAGCGTGATGAGCATGCCGCGAGCCACGCCGCGGCCGTCGTCAGACGCACGACGGGAGGCGGAGCGATTTTGCATGATCATGAACTGACCTATTCGCTCGTCGTACCGATCAACGACCGTTGGTCGGCCGACCATAACGGACTCTATCGACGTGTCCATCAGGCGCTCGTGGAATGGCTCGCTCGGCGGGGGGCCGGCCAGGTGCGGCTCCATCCTGGTGAATCGCGGGGATCCGCCGAGCCATTCCTGTGTTTTCTGAGACGTAGCGACGGAGACGTCGAACTTCAAGGATACAAAGTGGTGGGCAGCGCTCAGCGTCGGAGCCGATCGGCCTTGCTGCAGCATGGGAGCATCCTGTTGCGACAGAGCTCCCTAGCCCCCGAATTGTTGGGAATTCAGGACTTATTGTCCCAGCGGAATAGCGACGACGAATCACTGGTCGACCAGCTCCGCCAAGTCGTGATCGACTCCGTCGATTGGGGCTGGAGCGGCTCGGAACTGGATGCCCAGGAGCAAGAAGCGGCCGAGAAATGGCAAACTGAGCGTTTTTCGGAGCCTGGGTGGACCGCTCGTCGATAGAATGGGCAACGCGGTTTTTTGACTACGTACTCGGTCCTTGTTATCATCCTCTCCCAATTCTTGGGCTCTGGCGGGGAGAGCTAAGAGGATGAAGTTCGAGCGACCGATGTGAAGACTGCCACGTGGGCGTGCCAATCCAGGCCAAGGGTGCCCAGCGAGTCATCTCATTCGGCGACTCGACTGGACATTTGGGTTTGCGAAGTGGTTCCACGTGGTAATCCACGATAACGTTCTCCTGATCCCCTGCATGGCTGTGGGTGCGGTTACTAAACGGCATCTTTTCTTTTCATCGAGTATTCGCGGTCGCTTTCGAAGCGTCTCAATCGAGTCGGCTTCTATCATGAAAGAGACATGCGAACGCGCACGCGGCCATCAGCAAAGGAACGTGAGTTTATGCAGGTGTCGCTTAAGGTCATCGGCGGAAAGAACGACGGACGTCTGATCAAGATTGGCGTGCCGGAGTTCGTGATTGGACGAGGAGAAACGGCTCACCTGAGACCGCAAAGCGATCTCGTGAGTCGGGCTCACTGTTCGATCGTGGTCGAGGATGGCAAGGTTCTGATTCGCGACCTCGATAGCCGCAACGGGACCTTCGTCAACGACGAGCAGATCAAGGGTGAAGTGGTCGCCAAGGTTGGCGATCAGGTCCGCGTTGGGCGGTTGATCTTCGAGATGGTGATCGACCATGCCGTCGCTGGCTCCAAGAAGCCGAAAGTCGAAGGAGTCAAGGAAGCCGCGGCTCGCACGGCGGCTGGCGGAGTCGAGGGGGTCGACGAGGAGAGCATCACCGATTGGCTGAGCCAACCCTCGGACGACGACTCCGACGCCAATCGCCGCAACACCGAAACCAAGCAGTTCATGCTCGACGAGACCGAACGTCTTCTGCTCGAACAGCTTGGAGCGGAAGCCAAGGCGGCCAAGGAAGAACGCGATAAGAAGCAAAAAGAGGACGATCAAGCGAAGTCGAAGGAGCCGGGCAAGCTTCCAAGCCGAAAGGGCGAGGACTCATCCGATTCCCGCGATGCGGCCTCGCAGATGCTCAAGAAGTTCTTCAATCGCCGATAGGCTCTCGAATGATCCGCGTAATTGCGAGCCTCGTCGGATGTGCGACGGGGCATCGCCGTTCCGCGCTTGTCGCGTATCGCCGTCGGTGATTCGAGCGATGCACCACGGTCAGCGGCCGTCCTCCGTTGTGCGCCCCTTGGACTCTTCCTTGGGCGGAGCCATTCCACGCGAGACGGCCCTCCGCGAAGAATCGGAGCTTTCGCGGAGTGGAGGCTGACTCTCCCGCGGTTCGTTCTGGGACAACCGATGGTCATCCCCTTTTCCGGCTTAGCGCGCGGCTTCCGTCTGGCCGAGCGACCCTGGGTGTCGCG
>JAGQPS010000234.1 GCA_020426595.1 Planctomycetales bacterium | reverse complement strand
GAGCCAGTGGCGTCCCCATTGCTCACCGTAGTGCGGAGAGGCGAGGAGGCGATCGACAAGGGTGCCGAACGCGGTGCGATCATCAGCGGGATCGGTCAGGAACTCATCGATTTCGTCGGGTGTCGGCGGGAGGCCGAGCAAGTCGTAGGTGACTCGCCGAATCAAGGTCCGCCGATCGGCGCGAGGCGCTGGCTGGATCGACTCGGTCCGCCGAAAGTAATCATCGATCGGATGGATGATCGGTGAGGACCAATCCCAGACGTGCGTCGCATCAAGCGGCTCGAACGCCCACAATTGCTCGGACGAGTAACGCCGATAGGTCCAGTGGTCGGACAGGCCGGGGCGAGTGGCGACGAGGCGTCCATCGTCGGTTTCAACGGTGGAGCGTTCCGCGGCGAGTATCGCGGCGGTTTCCCCGTCATCGGGCCAACGAGCTCCGGCCTCGATCCATGTCTCTAGCCAGGTGATCTCTTGCTCCGAGAGGCGGTCATTGGCTTTGGGAGGCATCTCGAGGTCGTCCCACCGCACGGCTCGCAGGATGAGACTCCGGGCAACGTCGTCGTCCGCGATTAGTGGCTCACCCGACTCGCCGCCCGCCTGCCAACCGGCTTGGGAAAGAAGATTGAGCTCGGCTTGCCGAGTCGCTGGATCGGACCCGTGACAAGCTCCGCAGCGTTGCTCCAGCATCGGTCGAATCTTCAGCATGAACAATCGCAGCTCGTCGGAAGGCTCGAGCGTTCGCGCGCTCGCGGCATGGCCTAAGTGGTGCGCCGTGGCTGAACCAAGCAGGACGGCAACACCTAGCACAGCGAGTACTCGAAGTCTCATCAAAACGAAACGATATGGGTGCAGCATGATCCGTCCCAACGAGAAGACACGCGATGGTCTCGGCTTTATTCCCAGCCGGTCGCCTCATTGTGCGCTAGGAAACGCGAGGGCTCAAAACTTGGCGAATTGCCGACGACGCGATTGCCCGATGTCGCGAGGTTCGCCAGGCGGAACGCTGTTGATTCCTCGCGCGACCAATAGTCAGCTTTTACCGTGTCGCGATCGGTTACTCGGCGGACCCATTATCGTTGATTGAGTCGCGCTGCGCGAGGGTCAAGGAAACACCAACGCCCAGTAAGGGGCCGACGAACAGGACGAATGTCACGGCTTGATTGATGAGGGCGATGTGCTCGTTGCGAAAGAAGCCGAGGAAATAGGTGAGCCACGCCGAAACGACCAAGAGCGCGATTCCGGCAACACGTGGCCAGCGTTGCGTCACCCAGGCCAGGACGAGGAAAGGTGAGGCCAACAGCGGCTGAAGCAGCAATGCGGTCCAGCCCGACCACTCCGTTCCCACGTTGCTCAAGATGGCAAATACGAGCCAAGCCGAACCAAATGCCAGGAGCGTTCGGGTCGCGGCCTTCTTGATTCCCCAATATCCAATCAGCGAACTGAGCAGCCACGACAAGCCGAGAACGCCGAGAAACAGCGTGGCCAGTTCTTGAGTGGCGGCAATCGGTACAGGGGAGGAGCGAAAGAACACCACCAGGAAGATCGCGAGAATTCCAGTGACGAGAAACGCATGGTAGCCGGCTCGATAGGCGGCCGCCCTTTGGAACTCGTCTTGGTCGTGTAGCCAGCCCAATTCCCGCATGACGCCTGGGCCAAACATCCCAGCGGCGGTGAGCAGCAAGAACCACCAACTCACCGACGTGAGCAAGAGTCCCGCGATGAAAAGTCCGGCGGCCGCCAAGTGGCTTGCGCTGGGACGCCAAACCGCGATTCCGGTGAGGTTACACATCGGTGCTCTTTCCTGAGGCGAGTTGAAACAAGTCTTCGACTCGAACTTGAAACACGAGAGCGAGTTGCAGAGCCAAGGCAACGGAGGGTGTGTAGTTACCTTTCTCAATCGCCACGACGGTTTGGCGAGTCACCCCGATCTTGGTCGCGAGATCTTGCTGCGTCATCGCGGCATTCAGGCGAAACCGCCGCACCTCACTGCGAATTTCGTGCTGTTGCTTCATGATTATCAGTGTAAAGTAAACTGGACACGTCGTCAAGTTAACTTTACATGCTCGGTTTCGAAATCTGCCGACTTAGAAGAGTTGATGAGTCGTGGGATGACGTGTTTGGGATACTCAATCGCCGTCGTATCCAGGGATTGGAAACGACGAGTCGTATTACCAACGAACGGCAACTTTACGAGCCAGCTCGAGAAGCCAAGATCCAGCCAATGAAGGGCGGAGACAGTAATGCGGAGGCGAGCACTGTTCCCCAGGAGAAAGCTGTCAGCAGGAGCGATTGCCAGAGTAGCAATTGCATTCGATCCACCATTGCCTTCGACCAAATCCACAATGGGAGTACCAGTCCTAGTGTAAAGAAGACGATCAAGCCGTCGCTGGGCGCGGAAGTGAGCAGATACGTGATCGTGAATGCGATTGGCGGCGTGGCCGGCGGAATCAAAAGGAAAAAGAAACGGCGATCAACGTGAGCCCCGGCATCTCCAGTGTCGACGGTCATCTCCGGTGGTGAAAAGGGGTTATCGTCCACGAAACGCTCCATCCGATGAAGGCCCACTCCGCCGCTCGATTGGCGGCGGTCCCGAATCGGCTCGAACACTCGGATCAATCGGGGACGAAAGGTGGGACACCAACCGCGTCACGCACGCCAAGCAAATTCCGGTATGCCGAAGGGAAACAGCCAGGAGTTTCTGACGACGGACGTGCCCCGTGACTGGCAGGCGAGGTCGTGTCGCTTGGCGCACTCAAGAGTGCAGTCTTTCCGCCCGCGATTTCGGTCATCCCGTCACGTCGTAGTTCTGAAAGAAGAAATAGAGCAGGGAGTTTTCGCGATCAACGACCATCACGGCCCAATACTGGAGGCGGTCGCTGTCATCTCGATTGTACGGGAACGCGAACCATTCCCATTCGGGATCGCTTAGTTCGGGCCAGCCAGAGGGAATCCGCTGAAGCATTTTCGCTGTCCGCGCCCCTGGTTGTGTTGGCTCGAGGTGGAATTCGGTGATGTGGGCTTCCAAGATCGCTTTGGTGAACACGAGTCGCCAGTAGCATCCGCCGCCAAATGCTCCTCCGTCCGACTGGCCGTTGCGTGTTGCCTCGCGATAGTCGACCTCCTCGATGTGAAATTCTTCAACGAGCGAGCGAAGTTGGAGTGGAGCGTCGTCAAGCGACAGGGAGTTGTTGCTCGCGAGCTCGGCAGAGTCGCCGGTCATTTGATCCACGGCGTGAGTTTCGGCTCGAGGCGATTCGGCGGTCGTCGGACGATGCGGGCCACAGCCCAAGCACGAAATGACTGGGAGCCAGGTGAGCAACCGCGACAAGGTTAGGAGATTCGAACGCCGCATTGTGGATACCGATCGCTTCGTTGATGAGTTGCTCTTCAGTGGATTCCACAGTGAGAGGAGATTCGCGTCGGAGTGATCGTGTGAGTTGGCAAGCCATGAGTCGGTACGCGTAACCTGCTTATGCGTTGCGAATGCTGTTTGTCTTTCAACGCAGGTCTGGGGATTCGTACTTGGTTACCACGGAGGCCGCCGAATGTACGGAGGCGCGCTCGGGCGTCAGTTCCACTCCAAGACTCGGCCGAGGACTTGGTGTCAGCGTGTTAATGCGATGGAGGGCGTGATCAGCATGCGCCATGGCCGAATCAACAGCCACTCTTTCTTGCTGCTCGTCGAAGGGTCGTTGGTGTGCGAGACTCAACCCATGCGGTAGTTCATGTCTCCCATTCGAGCGTTGTTCTGGAAGGAGATGTTTCCCAGCGAGGGTGTCATTTGGGCCAGAGGATTGGAAGGGCGACCATGGCGAAACGAGTGGTGACGGCTTCGCCGTTTCACTGGGAATCGGTCGCTTGTTCCTCGTGTCGATCGTCGGAATCGTTGGCTTCTTCGGTGAAGGACAGGATGTCACCGGGCTGGCAGGCGAGGACTCGACAGATCGCTTCTAGCGTGGTGAATCGAATGGCTCGGGCTTTTCCGGTCTTGAGGATGGACAGATTCGGGACGCTCACGCCGACAGCGGCCGACAAGTCATTGAGCTTCATCTTGCGCCGGGCGAGCATGACGTCCAGATTCACGATGATGGCAATGACTAAGTCTCCTTCTTTCCATGCCAACCAGGAACTGGACCTGACGGATTGTCGCCGCGCTGCCTCGCTTGGCGTTTGGGAGGCAGCCGTGTGTTGCAGGCGTTGAATCGCTTTTTATAGCTTGAAAGTCGTTCAACGGTGATCGTCAGACCGTCAGCTCGAGATCCTCCCGCATTTGGAGCCCGAGCTTGAAGATTGTGGCAATGATCACCATCAGCAGGCCGGCCATGAACGACTCCACCATGCCGCTTCCCAGGCTGATCGCCCACCAATCCGCCATGGAAACGGCGTTCCAATCCCAATGCAAAAGCCAGCTCACAAGCGGGAAACTCATCAACTCACAAAAGCCCATGGCGAACAGACCGCCGGCGAATCGGCGCAGTAATGTCACGACGCGCGGGGCGAGGATCTCGCCTCGCGCACAGCTTCGCGAGATGAGCCAAACCTGGAACATGATCCAGAACCAGCACCATTGTGTGGTGGAGAGGATGGCGACCACCGCCAATCGCTGAGTTAGGGAGAGGTCCTGGGCTGTCATGAGGGTAAGTCCCTCATCGTCGGGTAGCAGTAGGGCGAAGTGTTCCCCGAACAAGGCCGCCAACACCGTCACGACGACGTTAGCCATTCCGAGCCACGCCAGCATGCCAAGAGCGAGGCTCCATCGTGCCAGCCGCCGCTCCACTCGCGAGCTTTCAGTTGCGGTATTCATGAGCAGCATTGTAGAGCCGACACGATTTCCCACTAGACGGAGTTATCGATAATCAATAAATAGTTTTCGTTTTACGTTGTCTCCAGTGCCTCGATGGCCGATTCACTGGAACGAGAACGAACCTGGCGATCATGTGGGCACGACGATACCAAGGCCGTGGGCATCGGCCGCAAACGACTTTGATGGAACAGGAAGCTTCAATGGTCAGGACAGGAAGGATCGTGTTGGGACTATTCGTGGGAGTGGTCATGTCCGGTTGCGCCGCGAGCCCCACGTCGAGGATGGCGATGTCCCACCCCAGCACTCCATTTCCAACGGGATCGACACCGATGGAGACCGAGAACGGTGCTGGGCGCGATACCTTGGGCTCGGGCGGCCCGATGGTTCAGCCCATGGTGCCGGGAGAACTCGAGTGCACCGCCTTGGTGGATGTTGAGTTTGGCCAAAGGCGGCCCGTGGTGGATTCGATCGGCAATGTGCTTGGTGTGCCCCGCAAAATCCTGTTGTGGGACCGCCGCGCGGATAATCACTCGGTTTCAGGACGGACCGTCGGAGAAGTCGCGGACTACTTGGTCGCCAATGGAGTGAGCGATGTGAAAGTCCGCGTGAATCAATACGCTCCGAGGGAGGAATGGCGGCGGCTCGTCCGGAACCACCGGGTCGCTCCGGGCTGGAAGTACACGGTCGGCGTACTGAAGCACTTGGAGTACACGCTGTTCCCAGGCCGGATCTGGGGCGGAGACGAATACAACCCGTATACCAACTCGGTCTACCTCTACTCCGACATACCGGCCCTTGGAATCGCTGAGTCGGCCTATGCGAAGGACATTCACTCACGCACCTACCCTGGGACATACGCGACAGGGCAGTTGTTGCCCATCCTCGGAGTGCATCACGAGTCGTTGGCGACCGAGGATGCGATGTGGTATGTCCAGACGCACGGTTCATCCGACAGTCTCCAAGCGACTCGCCGACTTCTTTACGCTCGCTACGGGATGGAAGCGGGAGGGAATCTTGGCGGCATGTTCAGTGTTCAGGGAAATCAACTGGGAGGAGTTGGGCAAGTCATCGGAGCGGCCGGCGGTCACATCGCGGCGGGAATCCAGAATCAACGCTGACGGATGGGAGAATCGCCAAGACTGGACGACGTCGACAGCAATGGCTCTTCGCACCTTTGGCCGAAAACACGGTGATTGAAGCGGGGGCGTCGTTCAGGCTGAGGCTTATCGTGGACCAATGTCAGCGGAGGCTAGGTAGGTTTGGCTTGGCTTGCTCGAACTCGCGAGCCGAGTCAGTCAGCCCCCTGTCGTCCCATGATCGCTGCGGTTGGGCAGCGGATTACAACCCGGCGAAGGCGATTCGGACGCACGCCACGTATCCGAGGAAGGCTGGCACGGCGAGCAAGAGCAATGGGCTCGCGCCGGCAAACGCCGCGGCAACGTTGGTCAAGATGTCAAACAAGAGAATGAAAGCGACGGAAGTGAATAGCACGGCCTTGCGCCAAGCCTCGGGATAACCATCGGTGCGCAGAGCAAGGTGTCGCCGACCGAATTCGAGTCGCATGAGTATCACGAAAGCCATGGCGACGATTCCCAATATCTCGAGCATCGCCATGGTGACCACGAGCCACACCGGGGGCTGGGCACCAGGCTGCGCGAGACCTCGTGTGGCGAGCCCCAGCAAGGCGAAGAGCCCGGCTGGAATCGCGGCGGCCGCGAGGGGAATAGCGAGGTCCCGAACCGGGGCCAAGCGAAATGTCGAGCCCGAACTACCGGTAACACTCGAGTCGTTCACACGTTACTCCTCGGACGAGAGTATGGACTCGCCGCGAAAAATGAGGTGAGCCGAGAACACGTCTTCGGATTTAGGTTGACCACGGCCATGAGACGTACAAATGGAAAACCTAAACGGTGTTCCCCGTAGCACGATCCCGGCTCACGACGGATCTGAAATTGGCACCACCAAGGAAATCCATGAGCGCCGCGGCGGAGGAGATTGTTTGGTACTAAGTAACTAAAAGGTCGGACAAGCATCCAGGCGAGGCTCTGGGGGCTACTGCATTACTTCCGTCCCTTCATCAAGTCGGAAGCAGGACGGATCAGTTTCGGCGGATAGACAGGTCACTCTTGCGATGCGTCGTCGCGCGTCAAGCGATCGAACGAGCCAACAAGAACCAATGGCCGTGGGGGCCAGCCGATTCCCGCATTGGTATTGGGGTGAACGGCATGGGGCAGTTCGAGCTCAAAACTACCGCTGTATTCACCTTGCTTCACCCGGCTGAAATGCCATCGGCCAATCGGCGAATCCGCCGGAGCGCATCGGATTCGTTGACGCTCATTCTCGAATATCAACGGGAACTCGGCAAAACAACCACTCAGCAAATTCCCGTCACCATCAAACTCGAGATGCACCTCCCAGTCACCTGCCGCGAGGTCGAGCGAGTCTTTCGAAAGCGAGTACCGCGCATCGTTCGAGAGCGAACTGACTTCGAGTTTGGCATCCACCCCAAATAGCTCGGGAGGAGCGATACCAGCGAGCGGGAGTCCGGCTCGAGGCCGGATGATCTGAAGCTGGAAGGATGGAGACGACGAGGAGCCCGGAACAATCCCGGGGTTCCTATCGTCGGGGCGATAGAGTTGGAACTGGAGCAGAAGCAACAGCACCAAGACCGCGAACGAGCCGGCAATCCATGTGAACACGGATTGTCGGGGCCACCGTCCTGCTTTTCGATCCTCCTCGATCATTGCTCCCAAGGCGTGGATCTCCGGCCGGTCATTGTGGGCCTAGGTATTCATTCGACGATGAACTTGCAGGGTAATCGCCGGCGAACAACTAGGGTAGAAACGCGACGGACTCGCGATCCCAAACGGGCAAATCGACGATGCCTGGAATGTTCGCACGAAGACTCCGCCCGAGTCCCATTGTTCCGGCATCCCGGGGATCTTAACAGCGCCGTGGCGTCAGGCTCATGGAGATCTTCGAGAACGGAGCACGGCCCAGCGGATTCCATGAACAATCATGCCGGGTAAAACTGAAAGCCCCAGGTGGAGTGCCACGATCGTGACAATCGCGTTTTCGGGGCCACCCAGTGACGTTCCAATTAGCGACGGGAATCCCTGGTACGCCTCGATCATGTAGTACTGCCAGAGCCGGCAAGCGATAAGAACCCTGCCTGTAAAGTAATAGTGCTTCGTGAAAAGAAGTCCAAGAAAGCAGAGGATGAACGGCGCGATGAACCAAATGCGGCCGACAGTTCTTGCCTCGGATGATTGAGTTTCCTGGGGCG
>JAGQPS010000233.1 GCA_020426595.1 Planctomycetales bacterium | reverse complement strand
GGACCCGAAAACGGGAGTGACTCGGCGGGGAGCACTTCGAGCCGCACCGCGGTCAGTTGGCCGACATGGAGCGGAAGGATCCAGCGATAGTTGTCCTTGTCGGGACGAGGGCCTTCGAACAACACCGAGTGGTCGTCTCGAACCTGAGTCGTCGCGCCTCCCAACGCCGCCACCTCGAGAGGAGCTTCGCTGAGCCACGCCGAGAGTTGCGCGCGGACGGTTGCCAAACGAGTCTCGAGCCAAACGGGATCGACCGGTTCGGGCAGGTCCTCGGAGGCGGGATCGAAGGAACTCCACCGCGCGAGTCGCGATGCGAGGCGCTCTCGTTGGAGCGCGACGTCCACATCAAGGTCGATCTCGCGATTCGCCTTGTCGGTCGCCGCGAATACGGCTTGCAGGCCGTAGTAGTCGGCCTGCGAAATCGGATCGAACTTATGGTCATGACAACGAGCGCAGTGAATGCTCGTTCCGGCGAATGTCGCCATCACCGTCGTGACGATGTCATCGCGATCGAGGTAGCGGGCAACCTCGCGATCAGGCGCGTCCTCGCGAATGTCACGCAGGCTGCTTTCGTCCCAAGGGCCCGCGGCGAGCAAGCCTGTGCCGACCGTCGCCCATGGGTCGTCCGGATAGAGCGCGTCGCCCGCCACCTGCTCGCTGACGAATTGAGCGTATGGCACATCCGAGTTGAATCGTTCGATCAAGTAGTCGCGATAAGGCCAGGCATTCTCGCGCGGACGATCTTGATCATGACCATGCGTCTCGGCGAAGTGCACCTGATCCATCCAGTGGCGAGCCTGCCGTTCTCCGAATCTTGGACTCGCGAGCAGGCGATCGACCGTTCGCGACCATGCGTCGGGGCGCGAGTCGCGTTCGAATCGAGCCACGTCCTCGGGCTCCGGTGGAAGACCCCACAGGTCATAGGTGGCGCGGCGTAGCAGTACTCCCTTCGAGGCCGGCCGGACCACTTCTAGTCCATGTCGTTCGAGCTGCACCGCGATGCCGGCGTCGAGCGGTCCTTGAGCCCAGCGGTTCAACGACGAAGGGAGCGGCGTGGGTTGTTCCGTGATCGCGCGATACGACCAATGCTCGGGCCACGACGCTCCTTGCTCGATCCATTGGGTCAGCAATTCGATCTCGCCGGCGGAGAGGCCAGGTCCGGTCGGTGGCATCCGCTCATCGAGATCTTCCGTCGAGACACGCGCCAGTAACTCGCTCTCGGATGGCGAACCCGGCGCGACCAGGTCGAGCGTGTCCGCATGAGGCTCGGTGAGATCGAGCCCGCCGTGGGGATCATCCGCGCCGTGACAGCTCAGGCATTGTCGCGCCAAGAGCGGCTGAATCACGGAATCGAAATCGATTCCATCACTCGCGACCGGCGGGGCCTGGGCGGTCACCGAAGACGCACCGTCGCCGGCATAAGCCAAGAGGCTAAGGAGCAAAAGGAGCGACCAGTGGCGAGTGGTCCGGCTCAGGTGAGACATGAGCGCTGGGCCTCGAAGGTGGGAATGGACGCGGGATCCGTCACGCCTTCACGCTAGCCGACCGGTGAGCCAATCTCAAGGGAGAGGGGCTTTAGGGGGTGCCACGGAGTGATGGTGTTTGGTGACTTGCCGTTAGTGGGTAATAGAAGACTTGCTTTTGCGGAGCAAAAGCCGACTTTGTGGTACGCCGGCGATCGGGCAAGCCGCGGCCCCAAGACAGAGGCGCCAGAGTGTCGGCTTTCGCTCCGCGAAAGCACGCTCTGTTCTTCAAGCACAGAAGCAGGATCCGTACTTGGTCACCGCGGAGACGCGCTCACCACGGAGACGCGGAGGGCACGGAGGAAGAAATGCGAGGCGGATGGCCGATTGGTCGAGCCGTTGAGGACCCTGGGGCCCCAATAGAAAACGCCGGAGGCTCGGCACTGAACCTCCGGCGTGAAGATTGCTTGTGAGTGGAACGGCGACGTCGCGAACCCTCTGGCGGTGGGCAAGCAGCGAGGAACACTCCGGACACTCGCGAACCTTAGTCGATTCGTGGGGAGCGACTTCGGACGCATGGTTCGTGCCGGCCCGGCGGAGGACCATTGCAAAAACCGAAAGTGTGGCGGAACCGATCCTGACTGCTTCGCTAACGACGGGCGTTCCCTTCGAGGCAAGCAACTAGCGGACTTGGAAGTGCAGCCGTTGGTTGGGGTATTGGTAGCCGTACCAGCCCATCGGGTTCGGGCTATAGAAAATGCCCATGGCGGTGGAGTCGACGGGGCGAGCCGAGGAGATGCCGTAGAACTTCTTGAGTTCCAACCGCATTTGTCGCATCTCACGCTCGCGTTGAGCTTGTTGCATGCTCCAGCGACGCGCGTCGTACTCGCGCTGATACCGCTCCATGTGTTGCTCGTCGTCGAGCGACACACTGGCGGAGACGGGCAGCCGAGTGATCGGTTGCGAATCGGCTTGTTGACGCGAGCGAGGATTGTTGATGCCTTCGCTGCTCAGCCAATCGCTCGGCGAGGACTCGTTGAGGATCAAGTTCGTGCGTGGGGCAATCGCGGTTCCGGTCGTCCGGGATGGGGTCGGGAGACTCTCTTGGGCGGCCGCCGTCGAAACCACGACACCCAAGACCAACATGCTTCCAATCAAACTTCGAATCATCTTTGCCCACTCCTTTGACTTGCGGACTGGCGACCGCGATTCCGGAGAACTGGGGTTTTGGGGGAGAGCGACTTCGGTCGCCGTCACGGTCGAGGCCATTTCCTGACTCTCCATGCAAGCGAGCCATGGGGAGTCGAAGGAGCTTTTCGGACCGTGGTCCACCGTGGGTTGAACGTCGCTCCCGCGAAATCGCCGGGCAGAGCCCTAGGGGTGAAGCGGACGCGGATCGGCCAAACTCTGACCACTCACTCCGTTCTAAGCATTGGCCAAAGTGGTCGGTGTGCACCGGTTGTACGGGTGACTAGCCGTGGGTGCGACTGGTGAGTGAACGGCTCGGCGGTCTCTGGGATCTCTGGGATGAAACGCGACGACGTCCGCGTGCCTTCCCCAACGGGAGAGCTCCACCCACGAGAATACGAGCCTTCCGCTCGCTTATATGGGGAGGTTTCGTGGTTCGAAGGACCCTTTCACGTCGCAGCCAGTCCTTCGCCAAACGCCGGAGTCCCGTTCGGCTTCGTCCTCTTGCAACCACGCGGCAGATCCGCCCCAAGAACCTGCTCTGCCTATTTTCTCTCACCCGCAGGATTGAACTTGGTAGGTTTCCAGCGAGAATGGAATTCTGGAATGTTTCTCGTGACGGCAGAGCCTCTGTTTCCCCACAGTCCCCGCGATGCTGGCCAACGAACGCCGAAATCGATTGCTCGAATTGGTTCGGCGCCAAGGATTTGCGTCACTTCCACAACTCGCCGCCGAGTTGGGAGTGTCGGAGTCCACCGTTCGCCGCGATCTCGATCAGCTGGAGGAATCAGGCGCCGCGCAGCGGATTCATGGTGGAGTCTGTTACACGGGACCGAGCCCCAAGCTGACACATTTCGATCAGATTCAGTCACGCAACTGGGAGAAAAAGCGACAGATCGCGCAGCGAGCGGCGGAGCTGATCGAGGAGGGTGACACCATCCTGCTCGATGGCGGCAGCACGACCTACGAGTTGGCTCAGCTACTCGTCGGCCGGACGTTGCAAGTCGTCACCAATTCGCTGCCCGTCGCCAATCTCTTCGTGAGCAGTGACAGCGCCGATCTGATCTTCGTTGGCGGATACGTCCACTCCAAGTCGGGCGTGTCACTCGGGCCCTACGCGACCGACATGCTTCGGCACCTGACGGGCCGGAGGGCGGTGCTCAGCGTGGGAGGCGTTCAGGAGCAAGGCTTGTTCAACAGCAATTTGCTGTTGGTCGAGACCGAGCGAGCAATGATGCAGGCCGCTGACGAGGTCATCATTCTCGCCGACAGCACCAAGTTCGGACATTCAAGTCTCGCGCGGCTGTGTGACTTGGAGCAGATCGATGCGATGGTGGTCGACACCGGCATCGATGCAGTGTGGAAACAACGACTCCGTGACGCCAACGTGAGGCTGTACGTGGCCGGTGATGTTTGAGTTGGGGATCGTGCGAGTAACGCCGAGAGCATCGCGACTCGCGTGGCCCCCGCAGGCACCCAAACATCCGGACCCGATCGGCGAGCGAAACGTGGCTACGAAAGAGATACACCATGAGCAGTGGTAGCGGATTGGATCGAGGCAACATCGAGAGCATCGTGCGGCAGATCATCGAGCAGTCGCTCGGCGGTGGCGTGGCCAGTCCACCGGCGACGCCGAACCTCGTCGTCAGCATCTCGGCTCGCCATGTCCATCTCACCCAGGAACACGTCGAGATTCTCTTTGGCGAGGGACGCACGCTGACGCCTCATAAGGATCTCTACCAAGACGGCTTCTATGCGGCCGAGGAAACGGTGATGGTCGTCGGACCGCGCCGCCGCATGCTCCCGAACGTCCGCATTCTCGGACCGGTTCGCAATTTCAGCCAAGTCGAACTGGCGTTCACCGACGCGATCAGCTTGGGGATCGATGCTCCCGTGCGACACAGCGGCAAGATCGAGGGAACACCCGGCTGCGTGCTCGTGGGGCCCGCTGGGGTCGTCGAGTTGCGACAAGGCGTCATCCGCGCGGCTCGACATGTGCACATGAATTTTGATGACGCCGCGCACTACGGCGTCTCCAACGGCGACTTCATGAAACTCAAGATCAAGTCGCCCGAATGCTCGGTGACGTTCGAGGACCTGCTGGTCCGCGCGGACGCCGCGAGCAAACTCGAAGTCCATCTCGACACCGACGAGGGGAACGCTTGTTTCCTTGACGCGGCGGAGTCGATCGAGCTCGTCCGGCAGCACGACGGTTGTGCGTGCGGCGGCTGAGCGAACGAACACCTGTGGAGGGACTCTCCCACGCGGCCGGTCCGGCGTGGTGGGAGCCAATTGAACAAGTGACCGGATCCTTAATGCTCCTCGGAGTAAATCGTCATGGCGAAGAGTCTCGAGGCCCTGGGAATGATCGAAACCAAGGGCTTCATCACCCTGATCGAGGCCACCGATGCGATGCTGAAGGCGGCCAACGTGGAATTTCTCGGCTGGGACAAGGTCGGTAGCGGCTTGGTCAGCGCGTTTGTCACCGGCGATGTCGCCGCCGTCAAGGCAGCGACCGACGCGGGTGCCGCCGCCGGCGGACGCGTGGGCGAAATCGTCAGCGTCCAAGTGATCCCCCGTCCGCACGAAGACCTCGGTATCGTGCTGCCGGTCCCCGTCAAGAAGTCCGCCCGTAGCTCGTCGTAAGCCACGGCCAACGGTTCCCTTCCACCACGCGAATCGCCCTCGGACGCTCGCTGGCGGGAAGCCCGTTCGCCTCGCAATTACGCCTCAGCCTAACACCCATCCAATCAACGGAAGAATCTCATGCAATCGGCAATCGGCTTGATTGAAACCAAGGGCCTCATCGGCCTGATCGAAGCGACCGACGCCATGGCCAAGGCGGCCAACGTGCAAATCGTGAAGCGCGTCAGCATCGGTGGCGGCCTGGTCACGACCGTCGTGTCGGGCGACGTCGGCAGCGTTCGCGCGGCCGTGGAAGCGGGAGCCAACGCGGCCTCGCAAGTCGGCGAACTCACCGGCAGCCATGTGATTCCGCGTCCCGCGGAAGGCCTCGTCGATGCGTTCATTTCGTAGGACCTGATCCGGCGAGTCGGTCGGCGAACTCCCAGTTCGGGAATCGCGACGCACTGACTCGTCACCACGTCGTCACGGCTCGCGATTGATTGAGGATTTTCGTCGCCCGTTTGTTCTCACGGAGGATGCCATGAAAGTTTTGGTCGCCAACCTCGGATCCACGAGTTTCAAGTATCGCTTGTTCGATATGGCCGACTCTCGACAGTTGGCTCGCGGTGGAGTCGAACGCATCGGCTCGCCCGAGAGTCCCTGTTTTGTCGAGATCGGCGGACAGCGCCGCGAAATGACGGCGGTCGTGCCCGACCACGCCGTCGCGGTCAAGGCCTGTCTGGAACAACTCACCGATCCCAGTAGTGGCTGCCTGTCCGAGGCCTCCGAAGTGTCGGCCATCGGATTCAAGGCGGTACATGGCGGTCGCTTTAGTGGTGTTCAACGCGTGACGCCGGAAGTCCTCGCGGAAATGGAGACGATGAACGCGGTAGCGCCAGCGCATAACCCGCCGTACATCGCCGCCATGCGACAGCTCGCCGAGAAGCTCCCGGAGATCCCGCTCGTCGCGGCCTTCGAGACCGGCTTCCACCAAACGATTCCCCCGCACGCTCGACTCTATGCCGTCCCGTATGAATGGGCCGAGTCGTATCACGTCAAGCGTTGGGGATTCCACGGTGCCAGCCATCGCTACATCGGTGGTCGAATCGCCGAACTGATGGGGCGCGACGACTTGCGAGTCGTGTCGTGTCATCTCGGTGGTTCCAACAGCCTGTGCGCGATCCGCGATGGTCGGAGCATTGGCACGACGATGGGCATGAGCCCCCAAACGGGCTTGCCCCACAACAACCGCGTCGGCGACTTCGATCCGTTCGCCCTGCCCATCGTGATGCAGGCGACCGGCAAGAGTCTCGACGAGCTGCTCAATGAACTCGCGTGTCACAGCGGTCTGCTGGGCGTGAGTGGCGTGAGCGGCGATATCCGCGATCTGGAACAAGCCGCGGACGAAGGTCATGAGCGAGCCCGGCTCGCCCTCGATCTGTTCGTGGCGGAAATCCGGCGTCACCTAGGCGGATTGATGATCGAACTCGGAGGCCTCGACGCGCTCGTGTTCACGGGCGGCATCGGTGAAAACGCACAGCGCGTCCGCGAGGGCGTCTGCCGTGAGCTCACTTCCTTCGGCATCGTGCTCGATCCTCGACTCAACGCCTCGGCCAAGGGCGAGACTCGCATCGATAGCGGGCAAGGTCCAACCCAAATTTGGATCGTGCCGACCAATGAAGAACTGGTCGTCGCCCGACAGGCTCAGCAGCTCCTCGCAGGAAAGTGATCCCGATGTTCATCGCACGAGTCACCGGCTCGATCGTCTCGACTCAAAAGGTCGGTTCGATGGTCGGTCAGAAGTTGATGGTGGTCGAGCCCTATCGGCTCGATGGAGCGGAACGTCGTTCCCTCGCCACCACGGGGCGAACGTTCATCGCGGTCGACACGCTGGGAGCTGGCGTCGGCGATTTCGTCCTGATTTGTCAGGGTTCCAGCGCACGGCTAACCGCTGAAACCAAGGACAAGCCGGTCGATACCGTGATCATCGGGATCGTCGACAAGGTCCATGCGGCGCAGGACTGCGTTTACGATCGCGAACGATCCAGCGACTAACGCTCGGCGACGAGCCGTCGCGATCCCTTCACCTCACGACTTAGACGAACTCGGCACGGCCCCTAGGCCGGAGAACGATCCATGCAAATCGACGAACGACTCATTCGCGACGTGGTCGCCAAGGTGTTGGCCGAAGTCGGCACCGGCGCCAAGGTGGCTCGGCAAGCCACCGCCACGCCTCGCAGCTACGCGGGACGCAACGGCATTTTTAGCTGTGCCCAAGAAGCGATCGCCGCGGCACGCGAGGCCTTTGAGCAACTCTCGGAGCGCGGGCTCGAGACTCGCAAGCGGATCATCGACCACATTCGCCGCATCTCGATCGAGCAATGCGTCGAGCTTGGCACGATGGAGATGAACGAGACGAAGATCGGTCGCCTCGAGCATAAGATCGACAAACTCCGCACGCTCGGCGAACGGACTCCGGGCGTCGAATTCCTGCAAAGCCAAGTCTTTTCCGGTGACCATGGCTTGGCGGTGATTGAACGAGCTCCGTTCGGCGTCATCGGCGCGATCACCCCCGTGACTCACTCGTTGCCGACGATCACGGGCAACGCGGTCAGCATGATCGCGGCGGGCAACACGTTGGTCGTCAATCCGCACCCGAGCGGCAAACGTGTCGCGGTCGAGGGCGTGCGACGATTCAATCAAGCCATCCATCGCGATCTGGGCATCGATAATCTGATCTGCGTGATGGAAGAGCCGACGCTAGAAACGGCCGACGCGATCTTCAGCAGCCGCGATGTCGCCCTGATCTGCGTGACGGGCGGTCCCGCCGTGGCTCGCGCCGCGCTGCGAGCCGGCAAGCGAGCGATCGTCGCGGGGCC